>JABGQV010000096.1 GCA_018648655.1 Anaerolineae bacterium
TTTTTAGAAAGAGAATAACATAGAACCGTATCTTTTAGAACTGAACAACCCTTCAGCCACACTACTTCAAGGCCCTTACTAAATTTAGGAGAAAAGTTGAATGTCTGAAAAATTTGAAAAATTAAAAACACTTATCGCCGAAGTTGCCGATTTAGGCGCAGCGCAAGCCGTTCTCGGCTGGGATCAACAAACCTATATGCCCCCCGGAGGCGCAGAAGCACGCGGCCATCAGCTTGCCACGCTTGGCAGTCTAACGCATCAAAAATTTACATCCGACGAGATAGGGCAATTGCTTGCCGATTTGAAAGTTGAGTTTGCTGATGCAGACCCCGACTCTGACGAAGCACGGCATATTAAGGTCACATCCAAAGATTACGATCAGGCAACCAAAGTACCATCAGACTATATTGCTAAATTTGCCCGTCTAACCGCACAAGGGCATGAATCTTGGGCAAAGGCGCGCGAAGCTTCTGATTTCTCTATTTTCCAAGCAGACTTGGAAGAAATCGTCGAGATGCGGAAAGAATACGTCTCCTTCTTTCCGCCCGCCGACCATCCTTACGATACACTCCTCGATGAATTCGAACCCGGCATGAAAACAGCTGATGTGCAGCAAATTTTCGGTGTACTCCGAGAAAGACAAGTTGAATTACTGAAAGCCATTGCCGATGCCAAACAAGTAAATGATGATTTCATGCACGTTAATTACCCAGAGAAAGAACAATGGGACTTTGGCGTCGAAGTCGCTACAAAATTTGGATACGACTGGAATCGCGGTAGACAAGATAAATCTGTACATCCTTTCACCACATCCTTTGGCGTAAACGATGTTCGCATCACCACTCGCTTCATGGAAGACTTCTTCCCATCTGCTCTTTTCGGCACGATGCACGAAGCTGGGCACGGGCTTTATGAAATGGGCGTCAACCAAGATTACGAGCGCACCTCGCTCAATGGTGGCGCATCCTTGGGTATCCACGAATCACAATCCCGACTCTGGGAAAATCTCGTAGGGCGCTCAATGCCTTTCTGGGAAAGTTTTTACCCACGCTTGCAAGAAAGCTTCCCCTCCCAATTGGGTAATATAGACCTCCCCAATTTTTACAAAGGCATCAATAAAGTTGAACCTTCTCTAATCCGCGTTGAAGCCGACGAAGCAACCTATAATATGCACATCATGTTGCGTCTCGAACTCGAAATCGCTATGATTGAGGGAAGCGTAGCCATTAAAGATTTGCCCGAACTCTGGAATAGCAAATTTGAAGAATATCTCGGCATCACCCCATCCAACGATGCAGAAGGTGTTCTCCAAGATATTCACTGGTCATTTGGTGGATTAGGCTACTTCTCCACCTATGCGCTTGGCAACCTAATTTCGGTTCAACTCTGGGAGAAAATCAACGCCGATATCCCAGACCTTGATGAGCAAATCCGCCAAGGTAAATTTGACACACTGCTTAGCTGGCTCCGCACCAACGTTCACGTTTACGGACGTAAATATGAGCCACAAGAACTCGTTCAGAAAGTGACCGGTTCAAAAATCACACCAGAACCTTATTTGCGTTATCTTGAAGGAAAATATAGCGAAATTTATGGACTTTAAACACTTTAAACCTGACAGGTTTGGGAAATCTGTCAGGTTTTTTAATTTAATCTTTATTTTATTTTTTCTAGCTGGATGTAAAAATACTGGCGCACTCCCCCCAACGCCCTTTCCAGATGGATATTTACCTACCGTAGTCGCACTCACAGCGGCTGCGCTCCCTAGCCCCACACTTGCCACCCAGGCCCCAACAGCTACTTTAACTTCAACGAGTACACCTAGCCCCATCCCGTCAATAACATCAACCCTCCCTCCAACATCTGCCCCATCTTTACCTTTGCCTGCTGTTCGCATTCTCTCACCAGGAGAAATGTCTAAGGTTATCTCGCCCATCGTTCTGAAAAGCTATATTCGCCCAGGAGCAGATGGAAAAATCACTGTTGAATTACTCGGTGAAGATGGGCGTTTACTAGCCCGAGATATTTTTTATCAGTATACAATTTTCACTGAAGGCACTTACGTAAAACTAGAAATCCCCTTTGAAACACGTGCTGCTGCCGAAATTGGCCGCTTGCAAATTAGCACCGAAGATGATTTAGGGAGACCGCTCGAAATATTTAGTACTCGCCTTTTATTGCTCTCTATAGGAAAAGATGATCTCAATAGAGGCAATAACGCATATCCACGTGCGGTTTTCTTTTACCCTAAAGCCGAAGCTGAAATCAGTGATGGAATATTACCTGTTATTGGTGAAATGCAAGCCTATAATGACACCCCTGTTATTATTGAGCTGCTAGATGAAGATGGTAAAACGCTCGGTTTACGCACCTTGTCATTACCCGCAGGAATCAGAGAAAAGTTTGAGACCACAATCGAGTATAAGGTCAGCGAGCCAGTATCCGCACGTTTGGTTATCCGCCAAGCCGATAAAGGCTTTGAAGGCAGAGTCTATCTCCATAGCCAAATTGTGATTTTGAATCCTTAATCATAATAGATGAAAACTTAAAAAACTTCTCTATTATTCTTCCAATTTCCCTAGCCATTCGCCCAAAAAGAGAAAGAATAGTGCACCTAATGAGGCAACACCCACATCAAGTGCGCCAATAGGGTATAAAACCCACCCAAACCATAGCGCAAGAAAATGCCCTATAAAAAAGCCGAGCCAAGCTAAAATAAGATAAAAGAAGATGCGCTTAGGGCCGCCCCCGCGAAAAAGGTGAAAAATTGCCCCAAATAAGCTAGAAATAAGGATGCCAAGAAAAAAGGAGGGAAGATTCATAATAATTCTGTCACCGTTTTTAATTCATTTAAAAAAAACTCACTATCATCTTTTTTTGCAATATCACTTCCCGCACTTTCGGCCAAAGAAAGATAGCCATACCCTTTAGGGGTATCGCCCGAAACCGCACTGGCGCGCGCTAAGGCTTCATAGGCAAAAGCTAAATCGAAGTCACCAATCTCATTTTTTTCACAATGCTCAAGGCTTGTTTTTGCATATTTGTGCGCCATCACGCCGAAACCCAACACCGCATAAACACGAGAAATCTGCCAATCGCTCCGCGCAAATTCAAGAGGTGTGCCGATTTCTCCCCAATGATAGCGAGAAGCATGTGCCATTCGAATCATTTGTGCATCTTCTTCTTTAGTGCGTTCTTTTTTATCAAGCAAATTCCAAGTGCCATTAAAGGTTTCTTTAGCAAATTTGCGGTGATTTTCTTTTTTATCTAACATTTTTATTTTCCTTCAGATGCTTGGATAATCCCACCTCCAAGACAAATTTCACCATCATAAAAAACAGCTGCTTGTCCGGGAGAAATGCCGCGTTGCGGGGATTCGAAGGTGATTTGGGCTTGTGTGGCGCTGGTTGGCGCTATCTCTGCCCAAGCTTCATTTGCGCCATAACGAATCTTGACCTGAGCACGGAAGGTAGTTTTGGGCAATATTCCAATCCAATTAATTTTATTTACACCCATCTCTTTTTGACCTAATTCGTCGGCCGAACCAATAATGAGCGCATTCTTGCGAATATCCTTCTTCAAAACATAAAGTGGCTCTGGTGAAGAAACTCCTAAACCTTTGCGTTGCCCGATAGTATAAGATGCCAAGCCCTGATGTTCGCCTAAAACACGCCCCACACTATTGATAATTTTTCCAGGCTCTGTAGTTTTTGGCGCATATTCTCGTAAAAAGTCACGATAATCCCCACCAGAGAGAAAACATAAATCTTGGCTATCTGCTTTTTCTGCCACAGGCAAGTTGAATTTGCGTGCCAACTCGCGTATTTCTGATTTAGGATATTGGCCGACAGGAAAAACAGAATGGCGCAATTGTTTTTGTGTGAGCACATGCAAAACATAAGCTTGGTCTTTACCTATATCTACACCACGCAAAAGTTCAATTTCACCATCTTGCTTTTTACGCGTTTGTACATAATGCCCAGTAGCAATAAAATCGGCACCAAGTTTAAGCGCTTCTTCGAGCAAAATGCCCCAGCGGATATGTCGATTGCACATCAGGCAAGGATTAGGCGTTTCACCAAGGGTATAACTCTCAAGAAAATAATTCACGACAATATCATGAAAAGGTTGTGTAGCATCAATGGCATGAAAAGGAATATCATATTGTTGTGCAACTTGCTCTGCCAAAGAAACCGACTCGAGCGTACAGCAGGCATTTTCACTTTCTTTGCCAGGTTGTGACCAAAGGCGAAGCATCATCCCTTCCACATCATGGCCTTGCTCTTTAAGCAAAGCCGCGGCAACAGATGAATCTACCCCTCCAGACATAGCTACTATTATTTTAGACATAATTTGATTTAAGGTTTAAGTTAACAATAAAATTTTATCAAGCAATATTAAGCTCTACCAACCCCAATTCTTTCAGCTTTTCATGCGTAGGTGCGCCAGTTTCGGCATTCCAACTGCGAGCGGTGTAATAAGCCGAGAGCATTTCATCAAAGGGGATAATATATCCTTCTGCACCACCATCGGGGAGGGGCTCTAGCAAAGGCTCAGGCAGACGATCGTTAGCGGCACTCAAGCCCAAATTAAGGTTGATAAGCCGCTTAAGATTCCATCCGCGTTCGCCAGAGCGCATTAGATCATCTAAACTCAATTCCAATCCACAGGCGGCGTTGACTAAATCCAAAACAGTTTCAGGCGGGACGTTTGCAAAATGACATAGAACCAGCGCGTTTCCTACCGTACGCCAATCCTGATGGCGAGCTACATTGGCGGCTTTTTCTGCACCCGCATGACGGTCAAAATACTCAAGCCCAAGCGTATCATCTACCTGCCCAATCTCCGCAAGAAAATAATCAGATTGATTATGGCATGCGCCACGTGGCGAGGTGGCATAAACAAGCGCCATGCCCGATGCCCCACGCGGATCATGATAGGCAAGTTCCAGCCCATTAACCTGCACGGCCTGCTCTTCAACACCAAATCTATGAGCAAAGGAAAGAGAGCCTTCAGCAAGGAGCGCACCAAAACCTTTACGATGTGCCATTTTGTGCACTAATATTTCTGCGGCTTCGGCATTACCCCAGTTCAATGCAAGCCCACCTGTATCGTCAGTAGAAATTATGTCTTGCTCAAAAAGGCTATACGCAAGCCCAAGTGTGCCGCTTGCAGAGATCACATCCATACCGTAGCGATCGCAAAGCTCACCCATGCGCGTTGTAAATATCGCATCGGTAATTCCCAAATTAGCGCCAAATCCGAGCAAAGTCTCATATTCAGGCCCTTTGCGCTTTTCGCTATCGCCAAGGTCAACAACGCGTCCACAAGCAATCACGCAGCCGTGGCAAGCCTTTTTGCCAACCAGAATTGTCTCTGCCACACTCGACCCAGAGAGTTTTTCTGTGCCTTCAAGCGCGCCTACACTAAAGTATTTTTTCGGCATTTCGCCCAAATAATCAAGATACTCTGCCGCGCCAGCTGAGCCTAAATCACTCATCACGCTGCTCAGCGGGTCTTCTTTTAGAGCGCGATTTGCGGCTATTCGCAAATTTTTATACACATCTGGTTTCGCCAGAGGAATTCCACCGTTTCCCCGTACCGCGATTGCTTTAAGATTTTTTGCACCCATCACTGTGCCCAAGCCTGTCCGTCCAGCAGCACGCCCGTGGTCGCAAAAAATGCCTGCAAAGGGGATTTGATTTTCACCCGCAATACCAATGCCCAATACTTTTGTGGACTTCAAGCCGGCTTCTTCTTTTATCGTTTCCTGAATTTGATAGGTATCCTGCCCCCAAAGATGATCTGCTGCGCGCAATTCAGGCTTGCTTCCATTTAAAGAGAGATAGAGGGGAGAATTACTTTTTCCCGTTATCCAAACCCCATCGTAACCCGTTTTCCGAAGTTCGGCACCCCATATGCCGCCCACATTGGATTCTGCCCACAGGCGCGTAGCAGGCGATTTTCCAGCCACAATAAAACGCCCAGTAGCGGGACCAAACGTCCCCGTGAGCGGCCCGGTGAGAATCAGCAATGGGGATTCTGACGAAAGCGGATCCAGCTCAATGGTCAAGTCATCATATAAAATCCGCGCTGCTAAAGATGCCGCACCGAGATAATCACGCTGCCATTCGGCCCGAATGATGTAATCTTCAAAAGTTCCAGTAGAGAGATTTACTTTTAGAATTGGCTGCATCGCGACCTAGAGGGCCTCGTCCGTGACTTCGCCGGCACAACGGACGAATTCGAGCACAGTCGGAACGTTGCGCATCATAACCGCCATATTGCCTTTGACGCCAAGTTTTCGAGTAAGCATGGCTTGCATAGGGTCAAGGTCACCGCGCAAAACACTCAGAAAGTTGCCATAAGAGGCTTTCATGACAAAGGCAGGCTTTTTATCGCCAATTTCATCCCAGATTGCAACTTCGCGACATTTGCCATGCCAAAGGTCTATATAAAGAAATATAGGTTCTTTGAGCGTGTCATCTGCATCAAGCTGGCAAAGCATATCGCCTTCCCAGTTTTTGGCAATACGAGCGTATTTTTCATCGCTGTTTAGTTTTTCTTTAAGTTCTTCAAGCCATTCTAGGCTAGGGAAAACCGCACTCATTATAAGCCTCCTCAATGGTAAGAGTTAGAGAAGTGGATTTTACCACTTCTCATCAACTACGCCATTAATTTAGCTGCGTCCAAATTTTCTTTGTCATTTCCAACCATTATAGCTTTCGTCGAGTATGTCATTTCAAATTTTAATAGAACGTTCATACGCACTTTTGATGATATGGTATATAATGTAATCAAAATTGCACTCTATTCACCCATCTCAAGGAGACAAAAGATGCTCACAAAAGAACGTATGTCTTATCCTGTAATTTCACTGCTGCCAAACACTCCAGTTCACGATGCACGCAACCTATTCAAACAAGAAGGCATTCGTCGTGCTCCCGTTGTCAAAAACGGAAAACTGCTTGGCATTATATCTAAACAAGATTTAATTGATGCCTCCCCCACAAAAGCAACATCTCTTAGCCGCTGGGAAATAAATTACTTATTAAGCAAATTGACCGTTAGCGAAGTTATGACCAAAGAAGTTATCACTATCGAAGAAGATACACCTATTGAACAAGCTGCCCGCATCATGGCAGACGCAAAAATTGGTGGCCTACCAGTTCTTCGTGATGGAAAAGTTGCTGGCATGATTACTGAAACCGACTTATTCAAAGTATTCCTTGAAATGATGGGTGCACGTGAAGTCGGCATTCGTGTTACTGCCTTGGTTGCTGATGAACCAGGTATCCTCAACAGAATTACGACCGCGGTTGCAGCCGTAGGCGGAAGCTTCATTTCATTTGGGCAATTCTCAGGTGAAGACGTTGCATCAAAACTAATTACCTTCAAAGTTTCTGGCGCCAAAGAAGAAGATATAAAAGCTGCAATCAAGGATATCGCGAAAGAAGTTTGGGATATTCGCGAGTGCTGTCACTAGAAAAACTTTTTTAAAGAAAAAAGCCGACTTTCGAAGTCGGCTTTTTTTATTTCTTCTTATATTTAGGTCTTTGCGTTTTTGCATGTTTTACTGAACGCTTTTTCTTAGAAGGAATACCTCCCCTTAGATCATCTACTTCTTCCTCACTTAAGTATCTCCATTCTCTTGGTTTCAGTCTGCCTAATTTCAAGCTTCCTAGCTGGACACGCGTAATCCTAACAACGGGCAAGCCTAGTAGGCTCCCTGTTTCACGGATTTGACGTTTGCGGCCCTCTGTCAGGATAATTGTAAGACGTGAGCCTTTCCCTGATTTTCCATCAACAAAAACTTTTGCTGGAGCAGTTCGATACCCATCTTCCAAAACAATACCGCGCCGCCAAGCATCGAGTTGCTTTCTGTCGGGATGGCGAGCGACCAAAACTTTATAGGTCTTTTCATGCCCATAGCGTGGATGGGCTAGTTTATTTGCCAAATCGCCATCATCCGTCATTAGCATTAGGCCTTCACTCTCAATATCTAAGCGCCCTACAGGGTAAATCCGTCTACTAATAGGAATCAAATCGCGCACAGTAGGGCGCGGGTCTGGGCTGGACACAGCAGAAATAACGCCGCGAGGCTTATTTAGAGCGATGTATATATTATCATCAGGGATACTAATTTTTTTTCCATCAACAGAGATGGAATCTTTATCCATATCTGCTTTTTGACCCAATTTAGCAACTTTGTCGTTGACCTTGACACGTCCCGCACTAATATAGTCTTCACATCCACGCCTAGAACCAAATCCTGCTTTTGCGAGTATTTTTTGTAATCGTTCTTCCATAAAACTATTCCTTTACTATTTTCTAGCTGTTATTGCTCTAGCTAATATCCAATGGCTTGCTAATCTATTCTTAATTATTTATTACAATTTAACCATCAACTCTTTAAAATCTCTTCTTTCTCTTTTTTCTCTTTCTTTTCTTCAATCTCTGAAAAATCTAAGTCCGGCATTGCAGAAAGGGAAGATAAGCCAAAGTGCTGTAAAAACTCTGGCGTCGTAGTATATAAAATTGGTCGGCCTGGTCCTTCAGCGCGGCCACCCTCTTCAATTAATCCTTTACTTAAGAGAGAGCGCATCACGCCATCACTGTTGACGCCCCGAACCGCATCTACTTGTGGGCGGGTAACAGGTTGTTGATAGGCAATAATCGAAAGCGCTTCCAATGCAGCAGGGCTGAGACGAGTAGTAGCGTCTAAGTTAAGAAATTCCTGTATTAGCGCGGCAAGTTCGGGCGCAGTTGTCAACTGCACGCGTCCATGCTGGGATTGGATTCTCAAGCCTCGGGTCAAGAGCGTTTTCTCCAGCTCATCTAAAGCAGCTCTTAATTTTGCAGGTGTCAAGTCTAATACAGTCCCTAATTGGGTTTGTGAAACAGGTTCTGCTGCAACAAAAAGTAATGCTTCCAATTTAGCTATAAGAGAAATTTCTGTGTTTTTTTTAGAGTCGCTCATGCTATAATTGCTCCGTTCGTTCATCTATTAAAAAGTGAAAAATATGCCAAATAAAAAGTTTTTTATCTTACTCGCTCTAATACTAACTAGCCTAGCCTGCACCATAAGCATTGGCGGGCCAGAATATCCAGACACGAACATTCCAGTTTCGTCAGCCGTTGTTGAAGAAATGCAAGCCCAATTTAAAGCTGCCTTTGAGGCCGGCGCAAAAGGTGAGCCTATTATTCTCACCTTTACCGAAAAGCAACTAACGTCGTTGCTTAGTCAAAAATTTGAAAACGAAGAAAATCCTTTCTTCACAGAGCCACAAGTACATCTGCGAGATGGAAAAATGACTATCTATGGCAAAGCCACACAAGGATATTTCGTTGCCACAATAAAAGTCGTTGTTCTTGTTCTTGTTGATGAAAACGGGCAGCCCGATATGCGCATAGAATCAGCAGATTTTGGTCCTTTTCCTGCGCCAGAAAGTCTCTCTAGCGGCCTTTCTGCAATTATCACAGAGGCATATACAGGCGCCGCAGGACCGGTAGCAACTGGATTTCGCATCGAACAAGTTGCTATTGGGGATGGCTTTTTAGCGATTTTAGGGAAGGTAAAATAGCGAGTGGATTATACCAGCATGAAGCAATATTCAGCGAATATTCAATCTTCAATTTTAGATAGAGAAAAAAGGCAAAATATATCTCGGCACCTTTTTCTCTTCTTCATCATTCTTGGTTTCGCCCTTTTTTCAACTGGGTGCCGCTCCCCCCAACTTTCGAGAGAAGAAATACAGGTGAGCGTTAATACCTACGAAAAAAACACTCAGGTGCAACTCCCCGCAGGAAGCACTGTAGAAGACGCTCTTGCAAAAGCTGATATAAGCTTTGAAGAATCGGATGAGATAGTCCCACCTCTATATACACTCTTAGTAGACGGAGATGAAGTTCAATTTATAGAAATACGTGAAAAATTTGAACTTGAAGAAAAAAATATACCTTACGAAACCCAAGTAGTCCGTAACGAATCTCTCCCCGAAGGAGAAACACGATTAATTCAACTAGGTCAAAACGGACTCGAAGAAATTACTTATCGTAGCATTTATGAAGACGGGATTGAGATTAGTGATAAATTAGTCAAGAGAATTATTCTCCGAGAATCGGTTCCGCAAATCACTATGGTTGGCGCACAAGCCATTTTTGCCCCCATTCCTATTCCTGGTATTATCGCCTATCTCTCAGGCGGAAACGCATGGATTATGGATGACTCCACCGCCAATCGTCGCGCTCTCGTCACCACCGGTGACTTAGATGGACGCATTTTTGCTCTTTCCCCTAATGCCGGTTGGCTATTATTTACTCGTAAATCAGAAAAAGATCTTGCTCAAGAAATCAATACCTTATGGGCAGTAAGCACACAAGGTGAGCCAAAAGAACCCTTAAATCTCCATATTTCTAATGTTGTGCATTTTGCTGGTTGGCGGCCTAATCATGGGGCACGCGTTTATTTCTCAACTGTAGAGCCGCGCACAGCATCGCCTGGTTGGCAAGCAAATAACGATCTTTTTCGTGTTAGCTTTAGTGCCAGCTTTTCACCAGTCATACAAGAAGTTATTGAGGCAAACTCAGGTGGTGTTTATGGCTGGTGGGGCATGGATTTCAAATGGTCACCTGATGGAAAAATGCTTGCCTATGCGCGCCCCGATGGGATTGGCATTGTCAATCTTACAGAGGAGAAATTTGAACCCTTACTTGATATTACCGCTTTAAGCACACATAGCGATTGGGCATGGATTCCTGGCCTGACCTGGGGTGCAGATAATAAAACTCTTTTTACTGTCACCCATGCACCTTCACAAAATCTTGTCGGGGTCGACGAATCGCCCTATTTTGACCTCAGCGCGCTTTCTGTCTCTGACCCAAGTGCCATTCAGCTTGCCCCACAAACGGGCATGTTTGCTTACCCATCCAGTTCTCCTCTTCGGCCTAGTGGGAGAGAGCGCGTCTATCAAATTGCATATCTACAAGCTATTTTCCCTTCTCAAAGCGAAAGCAGTCGCTATCGCGTAGTTGTTATGGACCGAGACGGTTCAAATCGACATGAAGTTTTTCCGCCCAAAGATACACGCGGTATAGAACCCCAAACACCCATTTGGGCACCAGATCCAATCCCTGGCCAGGAAGGCGACTTTTTAGCGGTCATATATCAAGATAATTTATGGCTTATAGACTCTGCGTCTGGTCAATCTCATCAAATTACAGGGGATGGATTGATTAGCAGAATTGACTGGAAAAGCTTGGGCAACTAAAAGCTATTATTTACCTAAAAAACACAATTAACTAAAACCTACTATTTCACTAAGAATTTTAATTATTATCAAAGAGGAAAAATATGCGTATTCTCATTACTGGTGCCGCCGGGTTTCTTGGCTCTCATCTCTGCGACTATCTGTTAGCTGACGGTCATCAAGTTATTGGTATGGACAACTTCATTACTGGCAACCCCGAAAATATTGCCCATCTTATAGGGAATGAAAATTTCAGTTTTTATAAACATGATGTTTCGAATTATATCTTTCTCCCCGAGAAGGTTGATGCTGTCATGCACTTTGCTTCCCCTGCCAGCCCAAACCCAAATTCTGAACGTGCTTATTTTAACCTCCCCATAAAAACAATGAAGGCTGGTGCCTTAGGCACGCATAATTCACTTGGTGTTGCAAAAGCACATAATGCAAAATTCCTACTTGCATCCACTAGTGAGATTTACGGTGACCCTACTGTTCACCCCCAAAGCGAAGATTACGCAGGCAATGTAGATCCTATTGGAAAACGTGCTGTTTATGATGAAGCAAAACGCTTTGCCGAAGCTCTCACCATGGCATACCATCGCCATCACGGAGTGGATACACGCATTGTGCGTATTTTTAATACCTATGGTCCCCGCATGGATCTCGAAGATGGTCGCGCGCTACCCAATTTTCTCAAACAGGCACTTCTTCAAGAAAAGCTTACCGTCTTTGGTGATGGACAGCAAACCCGCTCTTTTTGTTATGTAGACGATCTTGTTGAGGGTATCGTTCGTCTTCTATATTCAGACGAACATCTTCCCGTTAATATAGGCAACCCAGACGAAATTACTATTTTGCAATTTGCTGAGACAATTAATGCACTCACGAAAAACCCCAGCGGAGTCACTTATGTACCAGCCGGACGCTCTGCCCGTGACCCTCAACGCCGTCGCCCAGATACAGCCCGTGCTAAAAGTATCCTTAACTGGGAAGCAAAAATCAATTTAGAAGAAGGGATACAAAAAACAATGCCTTATTTCAAAGAGAAATTGGGTGTCTAAAGTGGCCAAAAATCCGCTCACTGACAAAAAAGAGCGCGGGCGTTTTCTAAAATTTGCAGTAGTTGGCATTATCGGCGCAGTAATTGATTTTGGAATAATGAATTTGCTTACCCAAAGCCTCGGTATGTCCCTTGTTTGTGCAGGCACAATTTCATTTATCTCTGCCATCATCTCCAATTTTATCTGGAATCGTTATTGGACCTACCCAGAATCGCGTTCACGCCCCATTGCAAGACAACTTGCCATGTTCTTCGCCGTCAATATCGCTGGCATGGCAATCCGTCTTCCCATTTTGAAATTTGCCGAAAGCCCTATGCTAGATTTCTTCAGGAGCTTAGACTTAAGTCTGCCAATAGACGCAGAGTTTCTCGCAAAAAACTTCACGCTTGCCCTTGCTGTTGGAGTTGTGATGCTCTGGAATTTTTTCGTCAACCGGTATTGGACTTATAATGATGTTGATGAAAACGCAGAATAAAAACTAGAATCAAAGTTGTTTTAGACTTGGCTGCTGCCCCAACTCTAAATATGCTAGTAGTCTTTGATGTCAAAAAGTTTGTCACAAAAAAAATGACCACTCCCAGCACTCAGGTTTGAGACAGGTGCGTTGCGAGAAATTCCAATTCTTGCTATAACCATATAATTATAGAATCATCCAATAAAAGATGCTAAAATCAAATTATGGCTAAGATAATCCCACTATACACAACTAAAGGTGATGCTGAGGCATTTCTTGTATACCCTTATATCTATAACCGTCTTGGAGAATGGATTGGCTGGATAACGGCAGAAAAAGAAATTTACTCTGTTATTGGGCATTATGTCGGGTTTTTAGCCAAGGGACCACGAATTTTGCGTAAGCGCGCCATAGAAATAGCCACAGAACACAAACGCCCTCCAGTAAGCCCCGCCGGCAAAGTTTACCCACCAGCAACCGTTCCTCTTGCACCCATGATGCCAGAGCTTAACCACAGCGAAATTGATATATTACTTGATGAGCCCGAAAGATTACATACCGCTGATTCGGGTGAATTCAGAGAAGATTTGGATTAAATCATGAGCCATCTCCTTAGCCCAAAACCTATGCACGCTTCTTGCGTTACTATTTCTCAGCTAATGCAGCCAGAACATGCCAATTTTCATGGCAATGTTCATGGCGGCTGGATAATGAAACTCGTTGATGAGGCTGGTGCCCTGGCTTGTATGCGCCATGCTCAACATCGTGTTGTTACGGTAGCTATTGACCAAATGGTCTTTCAGCAACCCATCCATATTGGAGATTTAATTATTCTTAGAGCCGAGGTTGCCTATGCTGGGCGCACATCTCTTGAAGCAGAAGTACGTGTTTTGGCCGAAAACCCTATCACGGGTGAGCAAGTTCACACAAATACGGCCTATCTCGTTTATGTTGCGCTCGACGAAGAAGGGAATGCCGTTGAAGTCCCTGCATTGATTGCAGAAAGCCCTGAAGAAAAAGAACGCTTAAGAAAAGCTAAAGAACGACAAAAACTACGCCTAGCGCAAAAGAAATAAATGACTACAGATAATATCCCCCCCCTACCTGAGCTTAAAAGCGAAGTCAAAGAGCGTCAGGCACATCCCTTTCGTTCGCTAAAAGAATTGCTCGATCATGTTTCGGGCAAAGATTTACCGCCCGTTAAGTTTCGAGATAGTGGCAAAGCAGAAATTCTTCCCTTTCCTTTTTCAGCAATTATTGGGCAAAAAGAAATGAAACTTGCTCTCATACTGGGATTGGTCAACCCTAATATCGGCGGAATTTTGCTCGTTGGCCCGCGCGGAACTGGTAAGACCACCGCTGTTCGTAGCCTTATAGATTTACTCCCCATGGTTGAGCGTAGCACCTGTCATTATGGTTGTCTACCCTCTGAAATAGAAGAAGGGGGTATAGATGCTGTTTGCCCCGATTGCGCAAAAAAATATGGCGAAGGGCAATCCCTTACTCGTGCATCACGCGTTCGATTAATTGAGCTACCCTTGAATGCAAAACTTGAAAATGTAGTTGGTGGCATAGATGAGCGCGCCGCAATGCAATCAAAGATTCGCTTAAAGCGTGGCATTCTTGCTCAAGCAGATCGCAATCTGCTTTATCTTGACGAAGCCAATTTACTCAATGATGAAGTCCTCGACGCTATTCTTGATGCGGCAGCTCAAGGCTCATATACATTAAGGCGTGGCGCCGCCTCGGCTACCTATAAATCTCGCTTTCTCTTGGTTGGTTCGATGAATCCCGAAGAAGGGCATCTTCGCCCGCAGATTATGGATCGCTTTGGTTTACGCGTTATTGTACGCGGCTTAGAAAAGCCCGAAGAACGTCTTAAAGCCTATAAACAAGTAGAAAATTATCTTAGTGCGCCTCATCAACTAGTCGCAAAATATGCAGGCGGCACCACTGCAATTAGAGAAGAATTAGAACTAACTCGTAAACGCCTCGGTCAAGTAAAACTATCGAATAAAGTTGCCAAGAAAGCTATTCGCACAATCCAAAAGCTTGGAATTGATTCCTTACGCACGGAAATCACCTGGTTTGAAGCGGCCCGCGCCTATACGGCCGCCAGCGGACGTAAAAACGTTAATCTTGCAGATTTGCATATAGTTGCTCCAATGTCTTTGCGCTTACGCCGCTCTAAATTTATTGGTAAATATTTTGACGAACAAAAAGGGGAAGAAGAAGAACTGGCCACATTAATAAAACCCTTCAAGCGAAAAAGCACACGCAAAATAAAAGGTGATGCCTAAGCATCAAGCCTTCATCTTTTCCACCCAATGCTAAAAAAATCAAAACACCTCCCTATACACATCCTCCTTGCGCTCTGTCTACTCATCGGAATTTTCACTTTCGAAAATTATGGTATGACATGGGATGAAAGCCTCTATTATGGTTATGGAGAAGCAATTGGCTACGCTTATTCAATTCCCGAACGCCTAAGCGGAAATTTCGATATTAACGAAGCCTATGGCCCTAGCAAATACGACCATCGTAATCGAGGGCCTGCATATCTGCTAATTGCCCGCCTGCCTGTTAACGGCCTTCACGCCCTAACAGGAATAGATAAAGTTGACTTGTGGCATTTAATGAACTTCATCACCTATTTGGTGGGTGTTTTTTATCTCTATAAATTATCACTACGCTGGCTAAAGCCAGAAAGCGCATTTGCAGCATCTCTATTTTATATTTCACAACCCTTGCTTTGGGGGCATGCTTTTATCAACCCCAAAGATCCTCCCTTCACTACAATTTTCCTGGCAACAATTTACTACGGGTTGAGAATGGTCGACCAACTCTCCACGCGGGAAGCAAGCCGAAATTCACGTTGGCGGCAAGTTTTGCTCCTCGGCATCCTTCTTGGCCTAGCCACCAATCTGCGGATCATCGCCCCAGTAATTGGTGTCCTCATCTTTATATATGCCCTCACCAAGCGCAAGCCACGCATTTTGCTTTGGTTCATCCCGATCACTCTAATCGCCATGATTATCACCTACCTAACTTGGCCCTATCTCTGGGAAGCGCCTCTCGCCCATTTTATTGAAGTGCTAAAGCTCATGTCGAATAACCCAACGACCCTCAAGGTCCTTTTCTACGGGAATACCTATAGAGCCTATGAGTTGCCTTTGCGCTACTTACCGGTTTTGCTGGGGATTACGCTAACTGAGCCAACTTGGCTCCTTTTTGGAACAGGCGCAATAGTCGCTTTTTTACGATGGAAAAAGAAGGAACGATCGTGGAGTGACCTTGGGATTTTGCTCTTCTTCTTTGTGTTTATGCTCAGCTACGTGCTCTTAATTCGCCCCCCAATGTACGACGGGTATCGTCACTTTCTCTTTATTTTGCCCCCTATCTTTATCATCATAGGCTTTGCCTTTGAACAGATTTTCTCATGGCTTCATGATTATAAATTGCGCATAATATTTTTATTACTGATCATATCTTTTGGCATTAATGGCACTATCAAATTACACCCTTACGAATACGCTTACTATAATTCAGCTGTTGGGGGCACCAGTGGTGCTGAAGGCAGATTTGAAACCGATTATTGGCTAACTTGCTATAAAGAAGCGCTTCAAAGTTTTAATGAATTTGCTCCAAATGGAGAAACGCTAATTATTCACCGTGAACCAAGAATTGCAACATATTACGCCGCAGAAAATACCGATATAGTAGAGCTCAGAGGGTATAGCCTTAAAGCTGGTGATTATTTACTCGTTTCAGCTCGTTTAAATGCAAGAGAAATCATCGAACGCTACTCTCCCGATATTATTAGCATAAAACGGGATGGAGCAACTTTTTGTGTCATCAAGGAGATTCAATAATGAGCTTGAGAGTTATTGCAGGCAAAGCAAAGGGGCATAAATTAAAGACTGTCTCTGGTAAAGGGACTCGGCCCATTGCCGATCGAGTGAAGGAAAACCTCTTTAATATTATCGGTGCAGATGTGGTGGATTCCACTTGGTGGGATCTCTTCGGCGGGACAGGAGCTGTGGGCATCGAGGCCCTAAGCCGTGGCGCGACTTTTGTGCGTTATAGCGAAATGGGGCGCGAGGCCATTAGCGTAATCCGTGAAAATTTGGCACATTGCAAATTTGACGAAGACCAAGCTCAAATCAAACGCGGTGATGCATTTATATTCCTAGAATCTACCCCCGATTATGGCTTCGATTATATCTATATTGCCCCACCCCAATATAAAGAAATGTGGCTACGCGCGCTCCTGCTCGTAGACAAAAACCCAAATTGGCTGAGCGACGAGAGCTGGGTTGTGGTGCAAATTCACCCCAGAGAGTTTTGGGGGCATGAAGAAGTTGAGCTTAAAAATCTTGTCAAATTTGATCAGCGAAAATATGGAAGTACCTTGCTGGTTTTTTATGAACGAGTTGTGAGTTGAAGGTAGAAGGTTCAAAGCTCGAAAGTTTTCATCTCTTCTTGCTCTAAATGGCGGGTCTTGCATTAGCCAATATCATCAAACACAATAATTCTTATTCCCCCACTATATAAGGCTGCTCAATTCTTAAGCATATAGAACACAAATCAGGTCAATTTGCGCGGATAAACACAAAATTTTCGAGATTATGAAAATCTTGAAAATTATAGCCATCTGCTTCTACTCATCAGAAGGTAACACATAAGACACTAACTCTCCTGTATCTATATCCAACAACCAAAAATCAGAATTAGAAACTGCATAGCCATATTCACTACAAATATCATCAAGAATAATATGATTATCATCAAACCATGGGTTTTCCAGATTATATGTTTCAGGGGAACCTAAATAACGCATATCATTTTTAATTATTTCTCTAACACTACGGTTGCTCAGGTCATAAACAAATAAAGAAAAACCGCCCTCAGACCACAACCAACCATCTAATCCTGCTATAAATACCAAACTCTTCCCATCAGGGCTCCATTCAAAACGCCCAACATCTATATATGTTTGTGGCAAATTTATCCTGAATGCTGTTTCAGAGTCTAATTCTCGTATATAAACGGTATCGATTTTATTTGTAGCCGTACTAACATAAACAAAGTAGCGCTCATCTGGAGAAAAGGAAAAAGAGCTTCCCTGATACCAAGGTTCAACTTCTCCTGTAATTAGGTTCATGCGGTCAAGGCTATGAGCTTCAACAAAAATAAGTTCTGGGCTATCAATACAACATAGGTAATGAGAAAGATATAAGTAATTTCCATTTTTTGACCACAAAAATGGTATAGCTAATTCAGGTCCCCAAAGGCCTCCTGATTCAAGTGTGTTAAAAACAGCAGGAATTATCCACTCTGTAACTTCACTAATATGTGCCACTTTAGTATAAGATTCATCATCTTCACAAACAACAGCTGTCCATTGTCTATCAGGAGAATATTTGACAGCATATTCTGTATAACGAGTGGGCTCATGGCACAATTTCTGGGTTAGAAAAACTTCCGTAGCAACAGGGAGTATTGTTGGAAAAGGAGTTGCCGGCGACAGAGTGAATTTAGATATAGGGGTTTTTAAATTTGAAATCCATGTTTGAGTTTCAGTAACCATAATCACAGAAGGAGTTGCCTGCTGATCTACGCAAGCAGAAATTATCATGCTCAAGATAAAAACAGCTAAAATTGTACGGGGTTTTATTTCGCCTTCTGCCTTCACAGCAACTCCTCCAAAAGCATGAACTCTTCTTTCTCGTTAGCAATCTCCCCATCTAACCACGCATCTCTTAATTGCAAGAATATCTCTTTATATAGGGGCCCGGGTTTTAGCTCGCGCTCTTTCAAATGCTCACCGCTAATTTTAGGGTGAATATTGCGCCAAGTAGAGAGATATTTCTCTATACTTTCTTTTATAGCTTCATCTATATCACAATGCGATGCTGCATAAAGCGCGAGCGGGGGGATACCATCTAGTCTCTGTGTCCAGATGCTGGGTTTGGCATCTTTCAGCGTATCTAAATCATCACAAAGTTTACGTGTCTCAAAAAGCGCATCTTTTAATGCCGCCTGAAAGCGGAGTCTCTTGATGACAGCGCTCAAATTATCTATTGGCAGCGGCAATAACCAGACCAAATATCCCAACGCACGCCGCTTTGGCAGATGCGCAAGGGTAGGGATTTCGCCAAGCTCAGGCGGTGTGGGGGTATTAAGGGCTGCATCCAAACGCGCACCAAGTTTAGGGTCAGGGATAAGGTGGGGGGAGATGGCGGGGAGTAAATCTAAAGCTGAAAGGCGCTCATACATTTTTACCGCGCGGGGTTCATCCAGAATCAAATCTAATTCATGCCGAATTCTCTGGCCCGTTAGCTTCTCAAGAAGTGGATGCGCCTCAGCCATCAACTCTTTGGTGCGGACGCCAAGCTCAAAACCGAAACGTTGTTCAAAACGGATAGCGCGCAAAATGCGGGTGGGGTCATCCACAAATGAGAGCGAATGAAGCACGCGCACAAGCCCGCGCTCGAGATCAGCGAGCCCGCCCCAATGATCGTGGAGTTCTCCGTGATGGGGTTTGTCGAGCCGCAAAGCAAGGGTATTGATAGTGAAATCTCGGCGATGCAAATCGAGCTTAATAGAGCCACGCGAAACAGTAGGGAGAGCAGTGGGGCTGGTATAAAACTCGGTGCGGGCGGTGATGAAATCGAGAAAAAACGGCAGTTTTTCAGCTTCAGCTTTTAAAGCCGCGCTACTCAAACTTTCAAGCTTTGAACCTTTAAGAAACCACTTTGCCGTACCAAAACGCTCATGTTTGGTGACGCGCCCGCCAAATTTTGATGCCATTTTCTCTGCCAGTACAATAGCATCACCTTCTACAACAAAATCAAAGTCCAAGCTAGGGCGCTCAAGGAGCAAATCTCGTACAAAACCACCCACCAAATAGAGCGCTACATTTTCATCTTCTGCCACCTCAGCAACCTTGCGAATCAAGTCCAGGCGAGCAGCAGGCAAAGCGCTTTCTAACAGTTTTGCATAATCATTTTTTGCGCGCTCATCATCTGGTGCAAGTGTTTTGAGCAAATCAGTACGCGTCACAATACCAACTACTTCACCCTCGTCCACCACAGGGATTTGCCCCCATCCGCTATCTCGCATCCTGCGTTGAATAGTGGCCAAAGCATCGTCAAGTGCAAGAGTTACTTCACCGGCTTCCATCAGCGAGCCAGCATTCGCGTCCATTTTATGAGAATTTGCGCGGTCTACGGCACGGCGGTTAAGCAAGCCCACCACGCGCCCATTTTCGACCACGGGATAGCCCTCATAGCCAAATTTTTTCATCAATTCAGATGCTTTTTCTACCGATGCCTCTGGCGACAAAATTTGCGGACCCCGAGACATCATCTCGGCAACGGTGATAGAGGGCTGAATTTCTTCTTTAAGTATTTCTAAGATACCAAGACAGGGCGCGCTCGTGTTTTGAGATTGGGTGCCCGTTAGTTGGCCTGATGCCTGCCCCCCTCTAATAACTCCCCCCTTAGGGGGAAGAACTTCTTTCGCTTTTATCAGCGCCGCCGCAGCACGCGGGTGCCCACCCCCACCCATTTTTTTTGCAATTTCGCCTACGTTAATATCATCTGTAGAAGAGCGTGCTACAAGCCGTGTTCCACTAGAGGTTTCAACCAAAATAAAAAGAGCGTCTGGGTCTAGCAAATCACGCAATTTATGCGCAAGAGAAGAAACTTCTTCATCTGAATCTCGTGCATCTCCACAAGCTATGATAATTTGATGCCCATTAATCTCATGCGCAACAGCATTTGCACAAAGCTCATCATAAATTTCTTGTTGGGCAGGAGAAAGGGGCGCGTTGAGAAAATCAGTGGCGATGTTGAGGTCGGCACCTTGCTCGAGGAGCCAAGCCGAGGCGCGGATATCACGAGGCGTAGTGCTAGCATAAGATAATGAGCCCGTATCTTCATAAATGCCAATAAGGAGCAATGTTGCTTGGAGCGCAGAAAGATGCTTTTCGGCGGCTATCAAGTCTTCGGTTAAAAGTGTTGCGGTGGCGCCTGTTAAATCAATGCGCAGATCCCAACCTTCTGGCAAATCTTCTTTTAGAGGGTGATGATCCAAGACGGAAACGCGCGTTTTCTTTCCCATCCCCTTAACGGTAATGAGCGATTGCGTATCCACGAGCAAAACTTCTTCAACCTTTTTTCGTGAGAGATCACGCTGCTCGACAAAGGGAAATTCGCGCCCATAAAGCGTAAGAAAAGCACGCAAATTTCGGTTGAGCTGGCGCGGCAAAATCGGAATAAATTCTTCGTTAAGTAGGTGCGCGCCAAAAAGAGATGCGAGGGCATCAAAATCAGCACGTTCGTGGGTGAGGATGATTTGCATGAGTTGATTTTATCATGGGCGAGGACAGAAATTGATATTCGAGCCTTGGGAATAAGGTAAAATCAGATGAGCAATATTCAATATTTAATATTCAGGAATTGGCAATTAAAGAAGGAGCTTGAGATGGATTTTGAAGGAAAACGAGTGCTTATCACCGGCGGTTCACGAGGAATTGGCAAAGCTTGCGCGCAGGCTTTTGCAGCACGAGGTGCGAAGGTGGCGATTAATTTTGTACGTAATGCTGAGGCGGCACAAAAAAGCTTAAATAGTTTGACTGGCGAAGGGCATGCCCTTGTGCAAGCGGATGTCTCAAAATCTGAGTTGATCGAGGGCTTGATTGCCGACACCGTGAAAGCTTTGGGCGGGCTTGATATCGTCGTCAATAATGCCGGGATTTCGCAATATCATCCCATTAATGAAGTCAGCTATGCAGATTGGCAGATGAGCTGGGATAAAATTATCAATTTGAACTTACGCGCTCCTGCAAATGTCATTTACTGGGCAACGCAATATTTTCTCAAAAAGGGTGGCGGGCGGATTGTGAACGTCTCTTCACGTGGTGCCTTCCGCGGTGAGCCAGAAATGCCCGCTTATGGTGCAAGCAAAGCTGGACTGAACGCGATGACCCAATCGCTAGCGCAGAAATTAGCCCCCGATAATATCTACCTCGGTGTGGTCGCCCCTGGATTTGTGGAAACAGAAATGGTAACGCATGTCCTTGAAAGCGAAAAAGGCGATGCGATCCGCAATCAAAGCCCACTTGGGCGCGTGGCACAACCTGAAGAAGTTGCCTATGCAGTCACTTTCCTCGCAGCAGAAGAGTCGAAATTCTCGACAGGGACGATTATTGATGTGAATGGAGCGAGTTATTTGAGAGGGTAGCGGATATAACACAAGCTGCTTTCTATATCAGCTAATGGAGAAATTATGACAGAAAAACTTTTTGTTTATGGAACCTTAGGTCCTGGTCGTCCAAATGAGCATGTGCTGAAAGCAATTGGGGGCGTATGGGAAGATGCAATCGTGAGAGGAAAGCTACGCCAAGAAGGTTGGGGAGCTGAAATGGGCTATCCAGGAATTAATCTCGATGAAAGCGGAGAAGAAGTAAAAGGTTTTCTCTTCATCTCCGAGAATCTATCCAATCATTGGGAAATGCTTGATAATTTTGAAGGCGAAGGGTATGAGCGTGTCACTACACAAGCGAAGCTCGAGGATGAAAGCATGGTCGATGCATATGTTTATGTGTTGCTGGCTGGCTAAAATTTCAATTCTTTGCCACGAAATCTCATCCCCAATAATATCTACCGAAGAAGTGGCGTATGCGGTGAGTTTTCTCGCGGCAGAAGAGTCGAAGTTTTCAACAGGGACGATTATTGATGTGAATCGGGCGAATTATTTGAGAGGATAGAAAGTATAATTTCCACAGTCAATCTCTATGCTATTGCTGTATAATATGCCGAGAAGGGTATGCTAAACATAACAATCTCTTAAACAATTTGCATAAATACTAGTTAGCTCACCCTAAACAACCTATAGTGAACCCCATTGTCAAGACCACAAATTGACAAAGTTAAGGTGGATAAA
>JABGQV010000082.1 GCA_018648655.1 Anaerolineae bacterium
TCATTTAAAAGGTGCAAATCATGATATTCGCCGCGCAAAATTTGATGAATATATGGCAGCTCTAAAAAACTTTTTGTCTGAGGTTTATGGCTAATTTCTAAGATTCTTGTATTGAAAAATGAGGATTGTGTATGAATAACGTCTGGTTAATTATTTTGTGGATAGTAGGTATCTTTGGGGTTGGTGGATTATTCTTTTTTGCTAATAATCTCATGAAAGCAAAAAGAATAAAGGCGCTAAAAGAAACTTTGGGACTGGAAGCTCCCATTCTTCAAATGGAGGGATTGACGTTCCGGGATTTAAACAAAAACGGGAAGCTTGACCCTTACGAAGATTCCCGAGTTCCCATAAACGAGCGGGTTGAGAACTTGCTGGGGCAAATGACTTTGGAAGAGAAAGCCGGGTTAATGTTTCAGACCATTATGGGGATAAACAAAGACGGCACTTTGGCTGACAAAATTTCTTTGTTTAATCAAATTGCAACGACTGAGATGGTTGTAAAAAGAAAAATGAGTCATTTCAACGTTATGCAATTGCCACCTATCAAAAAAATGGCGGAGTGGGTTAATCGGGTACAAAAACTTGCAGAGAGAACAAGATTAGGAATTCCCATTTCTGTTGCCACTGATCCACGTCATGCATTTACTACCAATCCGGGGGGCAGCATGTTTGCAGGAGAGTTTTCTTTGTGGCCAGAACAGCCAGGATTCGCCGCGATAGGAGACTCTGAGGTGATGAAAGAATTTGGTGATATTGCGCGTCAGGAATACCTTGCTGCGGGCATTCGCGTTGCTCTTCACCCTATGGCTGATCTGGCAACTGAACCACGCTGGGGAAGATCAAATGGCACATTTGGTGAGAATGCTGAGTTGTCCAGCAAAATGATCAAAGCCTATATTCTGGGTTTTCAAGGAGAGAAAATCGGCCCGGAGAGTGTATCTTGTATGACAAAACATTTCCCAGGTGGTGGTCCGCAGGAGGATGGAGAAGATGCTCACTTCAAATATGGGAAGAACCAAGTTTATCCAGGAGATAATTTTGATTATCACCTCATCCCGTTCGAGGCCGCGTTCGAAGCGGGCACATCCCAAATCATGCCTTATTATGGTCGCCCAGTAGGCACGTCACATGAAGAAATTGGGTTTGGTTTTAACAAAGATGTGATCACTGGTTTACTGAGAGAAAAATATGGTTTTGAGGGAATTGTCTGTTCGGACTGGATGCTGCTCACTGGCATGAAGGTGGCTGGGAAAACGATGATTGTCGCCAAAGATTGGGGCGTAGAGCATCTCTCCATCTCAGAAAAAGCGAAGAAAGTGATCGAAGCAGGCGTTGATCAATTTGGTGGTGAAGCTTGCCCTGAGGTGATCGTAGAGTTGGTTGAAGCGGGGATGATTACCGAGGAAAGAATTGACGAATCTGTTCGACGATTGCTACGAGAGAAATTTGCCTTGGGTTTATTTGATAACCCCTATCTTGACCCCGAAATGACTGAGAATATCGTTGGGAAACCTGTATTTAGAGAAGCTGGAAAGCTGGCTCAAAAGAAATCCTACGTATTGCTGAAAAATGATGTGCATAATGGTTCTTTGACTTTGCCAGTATCAGGGAAACCAAAAATCTATATTGAAGGTATCTCGGAAGAGACTGCCGGGCAATATGGTGAAGTCGTTCAAAAGTCTGATGAAGCTGATATTGCAATACTACGCCTTTCAACGCCTTATGAAAAACGACGTGGCTTGTTAGAAAGCTTCTTCCATGCAGGAGATTTAGATTTCAAAGGCAAAGAGAAGAAACGGATTCTAAATATCATGGAAACTATTCCAACGATTGTGGATATATATCTGGAGCGCCCAGCTGTCATACCTGAAATTGCAGAGAAAGCTGCCGCCGTGCTGGCAAACTTTGGTGCAGAAGATGATGTTGCTCTGGATGTCATTTTCGGAGAGCACGTACCCAATGGCAAGTTGCCTTTTGAATTGCCATCTTCAATGGCCGCCGTTCGCGCACAGAGGGAAGATATGCCATCTGATTCGGAAGCCCCCTTATATGAATTTGGCTTTGGCCTGACTTACGAAAAGTAAAAAGGAACAAATTCATGACTCAAAATAAAGATTTAAAAGAGCAAGTAAAAGAAGAATTTCTTGCTGACAAAGAAAAACGTAAGGCACGGCGTGAAGAGTTGGCAGGTCTATCCACAGATCAGCAGCGAGCAGAGAAAAAAAGAGATAAAAAAGCAAGAAGAGCTGCAAGGAAAGAACGTAAATTGGCTATAAAAGCCATGTCAAAGGAAGAAAAGAAATTAGCAAAAAGACACGATAAGTATTATAAAAAAATGGAAAGCAGAACAAGACGATATATCGTTAACGGTATCCTGTTTGCTCTTCTTGCCTATGGCATATTCGCTGCTGCTCCATTTGTTAGTGACATTTCTGACTTGATGGCACTTGAACTGACCACAGACACTCCTGAAGCGAAAGCAGCGATAGCACACGGGGAAGAAGTTGCTGAAATGATCTCCGATGAAGGAATCGTTCTGCTGAAAAATGAAGATGAGCTTCTTCCTTTACAAAACCCTAAACTGAACATATTTGGATTTCAAGCACTAAATTTCAGATTTGGCGGTGGCGGCTCAGGCGGTTCAGACCAATCACGCTCTGTAGGTTTTTATCAGGGCTTGGCTAACGCAGGTATCCAGTACAATCCAGATCTTTATGCTATATACACATCCAACAAAGATGAGTTAATAGAAGATAAATCCACTGGTCTGGGGCAGGTTATGGCTATGTTCGTAGACAAGAAATCCCCCAATGAACCTGCTATAGACTATTTAACCGACGAAATGATCCAAAATGCTAAAGACTACTCGCCAAATGCTTTAATCGTTCTGGCAAGCTCAAGTGTAGAAGCTGCAGATGCCGAACTTGAGCATTTGAGACTTTCAGAGAACGAAGTAGCACTGATCGAAAAAGTGGCAGCTAATTTTGAGAATGTCATCATCATTGTAAACGCAGGTAATGCTCTGGAGCTTGGCTTTCTTGATGAATATCCTTCCTTGAAGGCGGCCCTTTGGGTTGGTACACCAGGCCCAAAAGGCGCAAATTCTTTAGGCAAAACCCTGGCTGGTCATCTGAATCCTTCCGGACGCTTGGTTGATACATACGCCTATGACGCAAGCAGTAATCCCGCTTCCGTCAATTTTGGCGATTACGACTACACCAATATCAAAGGCATGTCCTTCCTGAATTATGATGAAGGCATTTATATTGGATATCGCTTCTACGAAACCTTTTACAAGGATGATGAAGCCG
>JABGQV010000202.1 GCA_018648655.1 Anaerolineae bacterium
GGGGATAAGAATTTCAAGTACGGCACCTTTGCCCGGCGTGGAGTATATGTAAAACTCTCCATTTAGCAAAGTTGTACGCTCCTGCATACCAATCAAGCCCCATGATCTTTTTTTTCTATAAAGTTTGGTGTCAAATCCGCGTCCATTATCTTTTACTGCAATACGAATTTCCTCGCTTTCAAAGGTGATCGATATTTTAACCTGAGTTGCATTCGCATGTTTTGATATATTGGTGAGTGCTTCCTGTAAAATGCGAAAGATGCTCGTACCATATTCAGGACAGATTATTTTTTCCTCTCCTAAAACTTTGATTTCTATATCCAAATTTATGCGCATCATCAAATCGTTTGTATACCATCGTAGCGTAGCAAGAAGTCCAAGGTCGTCTAAATGAGATGGGCGCAAATCCGAGATAAGGTGCTGGAGTTCCTCTAAGGAGCCAGTAGTGAGCGCTTCGAGCTGTCTTAGCGTATTCAAAATTTGACTATGATCATTGCCATTGCTCAATGATGTAGATATTCCTCGCAATCCCATACCAATGGCGGTAAGCGTTTGTCCTGTTTCATCATGCAGGTCACGGGCAATACGCTCGCGTTCGGATTCTTGGGCTTCTACAATCTGTCGAAAAAGCTCCCCTTTTAAAGTTTCTTTTTGTTGCGCTTCCTCAAGACGGGCTTGCTGTAACTCTTTTATCTTTTCTTCATATTCAACCTGAAAAGCGTGTAAAAAACGAATAATAAAAACAGAAATCACAACAGCCATTAGAGCACGGAATAGTTGAATAGAAAAACCAAAAAATGCTAAAAAGACTTCCTCATTAATAATTGTAGAAGGAGGAAAGAGAGTTTTCCTGACGAAGGTCTGCCCCACAACGGCATAAAAAATAAAAGCCAGAGCTGTCCACAAAGCATTTCGTTCAAAGCGAACCAAGCCAGAGTGTCTATAGGCTCGTTGCTGTGCTAGTAAACCAAAGGCGGCTAGCAATCCTCCCGGAACAGCCAATATATAGCGCGTCCACACATCTGCAACGTCCCATACTTCTTCAAGAGGGTAGTTATCACGAAGAAATGCCATCCCCAAAATCCAGATAATTAAAAGTCCAATAGGTACCAAAGGAATTATTCGTTTTGAAGTCTCCGAATAAGCCAACAAATAGACACCAAAGAAAATCAAAGAAATAAGGGAAATTGCCAAAAGACCGATGCGTATATATTCGGGGATAGATGGCTGAGCAAACCCCAGTTTTTTCTCCATCCCTTCGAGCATCTCTACCCACGCATGAATACCATGCACAATGCCAAATCCAGCCAAGGGGCGCAAAGCCTTACGCAAGCGCAAATCAGATGCCCGATTTCCTTCCAGCATAACCAATAGCCCCATGCTGAAAAATGCCAAACCGCAGATAAAACAGATAAAGCAAACGAAGGGTAAATTTGTCATCATATTGGGCACCAACTTATTGCTCAAAATATAGCAAGATTATTTCACAGCCGACTCTAACCCTATCATACGGATTTTTTGCCATAACGTATAGTAATTTTTGTCACAACTGTCTATAGGGCGCGGCAAAAGCGCCCTTATTTTGAGCTTGCGTGTCGCTAATAAGCAGTTTCTTGGCAAAGGGCATGGTACTTATCCCGCTCAAGTCACGAAAATGCTTAGGTGCAGCCCCCCCCCCAGCTAAAACATGTGTGGAACGGTTTTTATCCCATCCAAAAAAACTTCGAAAATCTTGCATTTTATATCTTCTAGTTTCGCGTTGCAGCTTCCTTAAACACTTAAAGTGTCTTTTTTTTACGCTCATCTATTGAATATAAGTTTACGCGGAAGGCTGTTTTTCTTCCATTATGTTTTCTTATAGCAACCCATAGGGAAACCCAATATCTCTTGTGACTTATTTCACTATATAAACTTTCTCAGGAATAGTAAAGTGGAAGCGTAATCAAGCAATCTATTGAGAATGCAATATGAGCGAATACAAATTTTCAAAATTAGAAGAATTAGCCCGCAAACAAGCAGCGCTTTGCAAAGTATTTAGCAGCACGCGGCGCATATTGATTATTTGGGCGTTAATTGACGAGGAAAAAGCTGTGACGGAGATTGCCAGATCTGTTGGTGCCTCTATGCAGAGTGCCTCGCAACATTTACGTTTGATGAAAGATAAAGGGGTGTTGACTTCCCGAAAAGATGGTCAGGCTGTCCTTTATCGGATTGCTGAAAACGAATTGATGCAAAATTGCACAATTTTGAAACAAAGCCCTCTGCCAGAAAAGCAAGGGCGCGATGAGAAGCCTCTTGGCTCAAAACACCTATTTTAGATAAGGAGAATTTCGATGACTGACTTAGCAACCCTAACCGCAGCTAAAACCGTTGACGCTCGCGCAATGTCCTGCCCGGGACCTTTGCTTGAAGCGAAGAAAAGCATTGGCTCTGTACAAATTGGCGAAGTACTTGAGATTTGGGCGGGAGATGCCCAAACCAAAAATGATATGCCACGCTGGTGCAAAAAAGTGGGGCATGAGTATTTGGGCGATTTGGTTGCTGATGGTTATGAGCGACTATTCCTTAAACGGCTGAAATAGTCCCTCATTTAAGGGCAATTTTTTATGCTTGGTGCGGGCTATAGTCCAGCACATGAAAGTCGGATAAATCCGACTCCTTAGCCCGAAGGGCTTCCATGTACTGAGTTAGGGCTTTAGCCCGCGCGATGCAAGCAAATTCATAATTACCAAAGAAACGGGACAGCCCTATGGCAGAAAACACAAAACACAGACCCAAAATATTAATTTTGGCGACCATATCAGGAGGCTACGCAGGCGCGGATTCTGTCGGACAGTTACATACCGACTATCCGACTAATACTTATATCTTGCCTGTATTATGCCCCTGTATGTTCCCTGAAGAATTTTATATGCGCTGCTTTGAACAGGGCATTGACGCAATTTTAGTGATGTACAGCGGCACCGATAGCCCCTATAAGGGCGGACCAGAACGGGCTGCTTTGCTGGTTAACCAAACCTATCCACTAATGAAAGAACGCGGCATTGATACTCGTCGTTTGCGACTAGCGGCGATTTGCACTGTTTGCACCAAACCTTTCCTGAAAGAAGTCAAGCAAGCAGATAAATTGCTCGACGGGATTGGTTTTGTCCGAGACGAGATGACCAGCCCGGTGGCGGTGCAATGATGGAGAAACTCTTGAACACACTAAAAGTTGACGCTCTGGTGGTTGGCGGCGGAATCGCGGGGATGCAATCTGCGTTAGACCTTGCAGATCA
>JABGQV010000072.1 GCA_018648655.1 Anaerolineae bacterium
CTGCTGGTTGCGTTTATCCAGAAGTGCCAGAAAAAGATCAGTAAGCATGATGAAGCTCCTGCGCTAAAATAACCAACATATAGACGAGTGTTCGCCATGCGCCCGGACTACGAACGCCGGTCAAGGTTCTGCCTCTGATTTTTCTCCAGAGTAATTGCAAAGTGCCTGTAGCAAAGAAAACAAGAGGAATAATCCAAAGCATTTGATATCCAGAAGGCAGAGAGACAATCAGCCCCATCCACAATTTTGCATCCCCGCCTCCCATCCAGCCCAGTTTCCACACTATCCAAAAACTGAATAGAAGAGCGTAAATACCAAGAGGATGAGGGCTGTTGACAATAAGCCCGACGATAAAAAGTGGAATTGTCACCCAATTCGGGATACGGGCATAGCGAAAATCGTATAGGGATACAAAAAGGCTAAGAAGTAAGAGTGCAAGGAGAAGAAAAAAGCTCATTTATTCAACTCCACCTGGTAATTCCAAAAAGCAGAGGGAACGCCGTTGTAATCTACATCAGCAGCGAGGTGGTCTGGCAGATCAGAAATATCGGCAGGGCTTATTCTCCCAAAGTACCGATGCTCCTCCCATTCATCGTCAACAAGGCGCAAATAGGATACTTCCCATCTACTCTGGTAAGGAACGCGATTCCCGCCCCAAAAACCCCAAATATCGGAGATGTAGGGCATTAGATAAGTTGGGGTAACTGGTTGCAGGGAAAGTGTGATGCGAACCCGTTTCAAGTCAGAGAAAGAAGTGCTTTCCATGGTTGGTATCTTTAGAAAATCTACCGTCTCACTTACAGAACTACTTGGAAAGGCGCGGATAGCATCAATCTCTTTCTCATTGATATATAAATTGGGAAAAGGGAGAAAAAGAAGGGTGTCCCAGAAAGGTTCCCCCACCTTACAAGTAATTCCATCTTCGTCCACAAATAAATCCGTACAGGGAGATTTATCGGGTAAAGGGGAAAAGACATCCCGCTCATGGTCTTCGATTAGATACCCAAATGTGCTAAAAGATAAGAATAAAAATAACAATATCGTATTTCTCTGCATTGAGTTGCGGTCTCCTGAGAGCGCATCATACGATAATGATTAGGGGGGTACCCTGAGTGATGGATGCTTTTTTGTAGAAGATGATAAAGAAGAAATACTTTGACCGACCAAGAAAACAACCTGCTTTTCCTCATACAAGTAGTGTATAATAATTTATGTAGTTTTCGTGCAACTACATAAATTATTATACAAGCGTGCATTATGAACAAATCAACTAAAGAAATTGCATTGAGCCTATTCAGAAAACACCATGGGCGAATGAGAACTCAACAGGCACTCTCCTCGGGTATAAGTCCAAGAACACTATATGCCTTGCGGGATGCAGGTGAAATCATTCAAGAGAGCCGTGGACTTTTTCGTTTGGCTGACAAGGAACCATCTTCTTATTCAGATCTTGTTCAAGTTGCCATCAAGGTTCCTGCAGGAGTGGTTTGCCTAATCTCTGCTTTAGATTTCTATGGAATAACGACCCAAATTCCCCACTATGTATATTTGGCTTTGCCTAGTAATATAGGTAAGCCTCGTTTCAAACACCCTCCTCTGCGTGTATTCTGGCTTTCTGATAAGGCTTACCAGGCAGGCATCACCGAAGAGATTCTTGAAGGTATACCTGTGAAGATATATAGCGTAGAAAAAACAATTGTAGATTGCTTCAAGTTCCGCAATACGATTGGAATTGATATTGCAGTGGAGGCTCTCAAACAATCTATGCGCGAACAAAAATGTCGCCTTGATTATCTGCAAAGATATGCTCGCATCAATCGCGTAGAACGTCTTATTACCCCCTATCTTGAAGTGCTACTATGACAAAAAACAAAAATTCTTCCGCCTCTATTCACAATCGTCTTCTAAATAAAGCGCGTGCATCAGAACGCCCATTTAATGATCTTCTCCAATACTACGCAATTGAACGCTTTCTTTACCGACTTAGCCAATCTTCTTATAAGGATAAATTTATTCTCAAAGGAGCATTGGCTTTCTTTATCTGGGGAATCCCGCTAAGACGCTCGACACGAGATATTGATCTCTTGGGTTTTACTTCTAATGAAATTGAGAATATTATCAAAATAGCACAAGAAATTTGCGAAGTCCAAGTTGCCCCTGACGGCATATATTTTGATACAGAAACCATAAAGGGGGCATTGATCAAAGAAGATGCGGATTATGAAGGAGTTCGTCTCCAATTCTTGGGTTATTTAGGCAAAGCACGAATAAAAATGCAAATTGATATTGGCTTTTCTGACAAGGTCTTTCCGAAAGCTGTTCTCTCTGAATATCCTACTCTACTCTCTTTACCGGCTCCTCAGCTTCATAATTATTCTCAAGAAAGTGTGATTGCAGAAAAATTTCAAGCAATGGTGTATTTAGGTAAAATTAATAGCCGGATGAAAGATTTTTATGATATATGGTTTTTAACCCATCATTTTGACTTTGACGGAAAAATACTCCAAGAAGCGATATCGCAAACTTTTGAACATCGAAGCACAGAAATTAGCAAAGAACCCCATATCGTTTTTTCAAAAGATTTTATAGAAGCCAAGCAACGCCAATGGGAGTCTTTCCTAAAGCGTAGCCGGATTGAAAGTCCACCTGTTGATTTTCAAGAAGTTATTCAGAGGCTAGATATTTTTTTGACACCCATCACAAACACAATTGCAGAGGAAAAGATTTTTTTTCTATATTGGCGCAAGGGGGATTGGCAGAAGTAAAGCACCACCATTAACAAGAAAAGCCGCTTGGGTGAGGGGGGCACCCAAGCGACCTTTCAATCATCAGTATACATTGTTTTTCAAAGGGTGGTCTGCCCGTGCGCAATTCTTTTCAAGAGCAATTTATTTTTCTTCGTACCAAATATCTGCACCACCTCCGCAAACCTTGCCTCCCACTCTTTTTTTGCCATCAGGTGGAATTGCGTCAAAAGAAAAACGATAGGTATCACTGGGCTTACAGCCATGTCCCTCAGCAAGTTGCCCTAAAATTCTCACAGAGGAATAACCTTTGCCCTCGAGGTAATCTATTGCGCTGAAATCTGGTTCCAATTCTTGCCAGAAAGTGAAGCTACAAAAAAGCAGTATGAGAAAAACAAAAGCGATTAGCATAGCCTTTCTACTCTTGCTCATCCCTTCACCAAAGCCTTAAAGCAAAAGGCCACTTGGGTGAGGGGGGCACCCAAGCGACCTTTCAATAATGAGTATATACTATTTTTCA
>JABGQV010000071.1 GCA_018648655.1 Anaerolineae bacterium
AACTGTACTACAGGAAACCCTATTCATTCACGCTTTTTTTGGCGAAGGTATTGTGTAATGAAACCGTAATGTGTGTGCGGTTTTCTTCTTGTATACTGTGGTCAGATAGATAAAGGCAAACTTAGCGAAAGCTAAGGACGCAAAGCTATGGGTCTAAAGCTGAAAATCTCAGCTATGATTGCCAGGCCGCCTGTTGAAGCGACTGATGAAAACATGTGGTTTGGAATTTTTCCAAACCACATGTTTTTTTATACAAGCTGGAGGAACTTATTAAAAGATGAGATGGTTTTTTCGGAAATTCAATTAAACTTTTGAGCAAATTACACAAAAGGAGTGTAAAATTATGAAAACGAAATTAGTAGGCATCTTATTAGTATTCTCTCTTTTAGCCCTAAGTGCAGTTGCTGTTGGAGCTGAAACAGGAACGGTTACGATTACTGGTGGCACACTTAGCGTGACCCCCGCAAATGTGACCCTGAGTGGCGTGACCTTAGATGGAACGGATAAAACCTCGACAAGTGCATCTGGCTCAAACGCTTGGACAGCTACTGATGCAAGAGGCACTGGATTAGGCTGGAACTTGACCATTGGAGCAACTGATTTTGATGATGACGCAGGCAAGACTATTGATATTGCTCAGACAGATTCCGAGTTCAAGATTCAGTTGCTCGACACAAATGTTACAGTTACCGCCGGTAACACAAAACCTGTTTCTGCGGCAGCGACATTAACCGTAATCCCTGATACTGGTTCGGTGAAGTTCCTTTCGGCAGCAACTGATACTGGGATGGGAAGCTATGCAATTGCACCAAACTTCGAACTGGCGATTCCTGCTGAAACTTATGTTGGTAGCGGAACTTACACTTCAACAATTACGGTTACGGCGGCTACTGGCCCATAAGCTTAGAAGGCTTTGATTTTATGAAAGAAAAGCGGAGTGTGTATTTAGGTATTCTCACAGCTATATTTGCTGCAAGCTTATTTATTACACACTCCGCTGCTTTGTCTATTACTACATCAGCAGTAAGTTTTCCAGCTGTAAGTTTGAACGGGCAAGATCAAGTAGTTCTTGGTTCTACAAGTGCTTGGCAAGCGGATGCAGCAGGTGAATCTGGGGGGTGGAATGCAACAATCTCAGCAACTAATTTTACAAATGGCTTTGGTGGTTCAATTTATATTTCTAATCTTGAGTTTCGCCTAGCAGATGCAAATATAACGCTTGTTTCAGGTGATCCCACATTGCCAAGCACTTCTCAGGCGAATTATGCGTCTTTGAGTGAATCGGCATTGAAGTTCATCTCTGCTGCCAGCGGAACAGGGGATGGCATTTATGATTTTCTGCCTGAATTTCGGTTAACTGTTCCCGCTGAAACTTATACCGGAAATTATACAAGCACGTTAACGATTACGATGAGTACAGGTCCCTAATCAAAGGAAAAACACAATGATAAAAATGAGTAGAAGTTTTCGAAAAGTAAATTTCGTTATAGTTTTGACTCTTCTTATGGCTCTCACTATTATTCCTGTTGCGGCGCAATCATCAGCAAATATCTCTTTTGGGATTAGGCCAACAAAGGCTATAGAAGGGCAAGAAGAAACCTTTTCTTATTTTTCTTATCACCTTTCTCCTGGAACTGTTTTTAATGATGAAGCGCTTGTTATGAACGATGGGGACGAAGCTATAATATTAAAAATATATGCCGCAGATGGGATGACGCCACAAAATGGTGGTACAGGTTTCTCTAAAGCTGGAGAATTATCTTCGGGGATGAGCAGAGGTACTCAGGGATGGATAACCCTCTCTGCAACTGAGGTTACACTTAGCCCTGGCGAGGAAAGACTTATTCCTTTTCAAGTAAGTATTCCAGCCGATATTGGTGCTGGACAGTATGTTGCTGGTTTAGTTGTTGAAGCTTTGCCAGATGAGCAAAGCTCAGGATTAGGGGTAGGAAATTCTGAAAACCCAGATGAAGCACAATTCGCAGTGAAGGTTGTACGTCGCGTAGGTGTAGCTGTTGTTTTTGATATTCCAGGTGAGCAAATAGCTGGCCTAGAGATAAAGGACATATCTTTAGCTCAACAAGATGATGATGGAGCAACTTTTGCTATTGAGCTAAAAAATACGGGCAATATTTTTTTTCAGACACAAGGTTTTTTCATTGTCACGGATAGAGATGCAGAGCGAGTGATTACAACAACACCGCTTGACTTTGACACAATTTTGCCAGGAGATACAATTTCCTTTTTTGTCCCGCGCTCCGCACGCTTTGCTGATGGCAAATATTTACTTTCTATCGTTTTAGAGTATGAAGGCAAAAGAGCCATCCTTGAAGGGATTGGGATGAATATCAAAGATGGTCAGCCTCAAATCGAAGGACAAATTCTTGATAATCTTTTTACCGCAGAAGATATAGAGGTTTTCTTCGCAAAAGAAGAAAAAGGCAGTAGCTTTAATTGGTTAGTTATCGCAGGCATTTCTTTCCTTTTGGCGCTTGGTGTCGGCGGTTTTGTTTTCTGGGCAGGAGGCAAGAAAGAGAATACTGCATAATAACTAAGTTGCTTTTGAATTTGCTTAGTTTTGCCAAAAAAGAATCATCGTTTTGATGGTTCTTTTTTGGTAAAATAGGCTGGTCTTATCACTCATCCGAAACGAGGAGAAATACTGTGGATATTCTAAATAAGCGAATTCAAAGAGTTGTGGAGAGTGTACTTGATAATGAAGCCTTGACTAGTGGCTTGGATGAAACTGCAGCAGAAGTTTTGCAAGGATGGGGAATCAAAAACGCAACTAGTATTGCAGGAAAAGTAAAGACATTGGACGATGAACATGCCGAAAGGGAAATGTACCCTCACTTAAAGGCATCTCGTCGTTTAATACGTGCAATTCGTATTTGGTTGGAACATGAAAAAAAATCAACACTTGAAGAAAAAGAGAAGCTTTGGGCAAAAGTAGAAAAACGCGCTCAAGGCTTATATGGTGACGCTCTTTCGTTGCCCTCACCGAATCAATTCTCTGGAAATACTCCAGCAGAATTCATTGAAAATTTGCGAAACTGGCTGGAAGGCAGTAAGGATTAAGCAAAGAAAAGTTTGAGTAAGTTTTTTATAAAATTATAGGAGAGTAAGGAATGGCAGCAAAAAAACGTAAGAATTCAAAAGTAACTTTTTTTCTTTTCCTCGGCGTAGTTCTTCTTGGGGGATATTTTCTGCTGACAGGAAATGATCCACTTGGCTTATTTGAAGGGGTAGAGGATATGGATATTCCTTCTGTTACAGTCTCATTAACTGAAGGTGTAGAGGGTGTGCAAAATAATCCATCTCCTGTTGAGGCTGACCCTACTACTGCGCCTGCGCCTATTGTGGAGACTGCTACAAAAAGCGATTGGTGGGAAGTGTATTTTGTAGATTATGTTAATCATAATGACCCTGATGATTATGAAGACACGATAGCAGCTGAGATTATCAAAAAAATTGATGAAGCGCAAAGTTCTATTCATATTGCTTCTTTTGAATTCGATTTAACCCCTGTAGCAGAAGCCCTTATTCGTGCCCATGACCGTGGCGTGGATGTGCGCTGGGTTACAGATGATGAGCATGGTATCGAAGCAGATGAAGACCCAGGTGGTGGCCAATTTGAAATGCTTGAAGATGAGGGTATCGAAATCAAAGATGATCAGCGCGGTGCACTCATGCATAATAAATTCTGGATATTTGACAGAAAAATAGTCTGGACAGGTTCAACAAATATCACAGAGAGTGGCATCTTTAAGCAAGATAATAATGTGATTGTGATTCACTCAGAAGCGTTGGCAGAAATCTATGAACGTGAATTTGATGAAATGTGGAATGGTGAGTTTGGTATCCGCTCAACATCAACAGCTGATCAACAAAGTGTTATTGTCGAAGGCTCACAACTTCAGGCCTTCTTTGCTGCAGAAGATGACGTAATCGACAATCACATCATCCCTATTATCGAAAGCGCACAGAGCAGCATTCGCTTTATGGCTTTCTCATTTACGCATGATGGTCTCGAAGATGCAATGACTGAGCGCTTTGAGAATGGCGTAGATGTGATGGGGATTTATGAAAAAACTGGCAGCAGCACAGTATATAGCGAGCTAGGAGATATGTTCTGTTCGAAAATGCAAGTTCGCCGTGATGGAAATGGTAGCTTCTTACATCATAAAGTTATTGTGATAGATGATCGCATTGTCATTACTGGCTCACTTAATTTTTCTGATAATGCCACAGAAAGCAATGATGAAAATATATTGATCGTGGATAATGCAGAAATTGCTGCGCTCTATATTCAAGAGGTCAATCGTGTTTGGGATATGGCAGCTGACCCAGAGCCGGAAAAATTCCCCTGTGAATAATAAAGAAAAAGGTCAGTTCAACTTGAACTGACCTTTTTTGTTGGGGATTTGAAATAAGCGCCGCGCGTGATTTTAGCTTTAAGTGAGGCGTAAGCGGATTTTTTTCAGTCAGCATATTGGCTGAGGTGCTGCACCCCAGCCTAAATCACGTGTATTGCGCGGGGGATTTTATCGTCCAAAAGCTAAAGTTCGCAATATCTATCTACTTGTTTCTCTATCACTTTTAAACTATCTGCCCAGAATTTTTTCTTACGGATATCGATTCCAAAGCGGTCGGCTAATTCTGCTGCACGGTCTTCACCTGTGCTAGCAAGGAGATTCATATAGTCGGGGAGGAATTCTTCGCCGCGTTCTTGATAAATGGCGTATAGGCCAGTGGCGAAGAGTAGGCCGAAGGCGTAAGGATAATTATAGAAGGAAAGTCCGGCCGAATAATAATGTGGTTTCCATGTCCACATATATTTGTGCAAATGCTCTTGGTCTAAGGCATCTCCAAAAGTGGCTTTTTGGGCATTTTCCATAATTTCACAAAGATCATCTGCAGAGAGTTCGGCATTAGCACGTTTTTCAAAAACTTCTTTTTCAAAAAGATAGCGGGAATAAATATCAACAATCACTTGGCTAGATCCAATTAGGGCAGTCTCAAGGATTGCGAGTTCTTCATCTGGGTTTTCGACTTCGCCAAGGATTGCGTTGACAACAATGGTCTCACACATAATAGATGCGGTTTCGGCCAGGGTCATGGGGGTGTCGCTCTGGATGGGTGTTTTGCCTGCTACGTAGAGACACTCATTATGGAAAGCATGACCGAGTTCGTGTGCGAGGGTGGAAACTTGGTCAAAAGTGCCATCGAAATTAGCCAAAATACGCGATTCTTTGACCACGGGGACCTCCATACAAAATGCGCCACCGTGTTTTCCAATGCGTTGTTCAGCGTCAATCCAGTTTTCGGTGAAGGCGCGTTGAGCAAGGTCTTTTAGCTCGGGGGAAAAAGTGCCAAACTGCTTGAGAATGAAATCGCTGGCTTCTTCGTAACTATAGGTCATTTCGGCGTTGCCAACAGGTGCAAAGACATCCCACCATGGGAGCTTTTTTTTGCCAAGGCGTTTTGCTTTTGCGGTGAAATAGCGTTGGAATACGGGGAAGGAGTCTTTCATGGCTTCAAGCATGGCGTTGAGAGAGTCTCTGTCCATGCGTGCTGCATCTAATGAGGCATGGAGGGCGTCTTCGCGTCCGCGTTTTTTATTTAGCGTATTTACTGTGCCTTTTATGCCGTTCATGCATGCGGCAAGGGGTTCTTCAATCTCTTTCCAAGCTTTCATTTCTGCTTCATAGGCACGCTTTCGAACATCTTCGTCTGGATGTGAGTGCAAGTTGATAAGCGCAGGGGCTGAGAGCTCTTTTATTTCACCATCTAAATCAAAGTCAATTTTCATTTGGGATGTGATCGTGCCTTGTAATTTCTCCCATCCGCTAGAGCCACTTAAACTGAGTTCTGCCGCAAGGGCTTCTTCTTTTGTACTCATGAGATATTTGCTTTGTTCAGCAGTTTCTTCTAAGAAGAAAGCATGTGCTTTGGCGACTTCTGAATTTTTGATGATTTTGGGCAAGAGAGCAGAGATAGAGCCAACCCATTGCTGGGCTTGGGTCCTTAGCATTCTCAGGCGAACTTCGGTCTGTTCAAATTCCGAAAGAGTTTTCATTGCTAGTTTATTGAAAGAATCGGTGGTGATGAAAGAGTAAATATATGCGCTCATAGTTCTTGCTAATTCATAGCTTTCGTTAAAGCGCATAGTCATTTCTTCGGCGAGATTTGCTAATTTTTCTACAGAAGTTTCAGCATTTGTGGCTGATATTTTCTCAGTGAATAAAGCTTCGAGCTGTTCAATTTGGATAGCAAATGTCTTTCGTGCAGCATCAAATTCAGCAGATTCTAAGGTGGGGTATATATTGCTTAAATCCCAGTGAGGCGGGGTTTTTACGGTCATATTTCTTTTCCTTTTTAGTGGGTAGAGCATTTTATCGAAATATTGGTTGAAGTTTTTATAAAGCCCAAGCTAGCATTAGTCCAAAAATAGCGGTTAATAGGCCAAAATGTAAAAAGAGGTTTGATTGAGCAACCCAACTATCGATGAAAAAAAACTGGAGTATCAAATTGATAATAATGAGTCCCATGCCGATAAAGGGGATTAATCCTTTGCGGGGAGCAAGATATGTAGAGAGATTGTCTAGCGAAGCCGAAGCAGAGCGTCTTTTTTTATTTTTCTTTGCCATTATATTTCCTCATCTAAAACTTCATCTTCGGGGAGTATTTCCCAACCGTCAAATTTTGCTACCAAGCGCCCTGGCAAGCGTCCCTGAATGACTACACCACCGCGCTGATGCTCTATCCGTTCTATTTTTCCAGATTCGTGAAAAACAGAAATCAAATTACCCTCTACGTAGGGCAATCGCACTGTTATGGCGGTATAGGTTTCGTATAGCCCTTTTTTAAGAAGCTCTCTTAGTTCTTTGATGCCAATTTTTTCTTTTGCTGAAACTGCAATTGCTCTAGGATAATTTTCTAGAGTAGCATTTGCTTTTTCTTGATTTTCTAGCAGATCAATCTTGTTCAACGCAGTAATAATTGGGATATGTGCAGCATCAATATCTGCTAAAGTTTCTTCTACGGCCTCAAAATGATTTAACGCGTTAGGGTGAGAAATATCTACAACATGTAAAAGAAGATCGGCATCTGCGATTTCTTCTAAGGTAGCACGAAAAGCGGCAATTAAGGTTGTGGGCAACTTTTGGATGAAGCCTACCGTGTCGGTAAAGAGGGATTTATATCCTCCGGGCAAATCTACGCGCCGTGTGGTGGGGTCAAGCGTGGCAAAAAGCTGGTCGGCAACATAGACATCGGAAGCGGCGAGCTGGTTGAGCAGTGTCGACTTACCTGCATTCGTATAGCCAACGAGAGCAACAATCGGCATGCGTGATTTTTTTCTTCTATCACGATGTCTCATTCGATGTGCGCGTACTTTTTCTAAATCTTCTTTGATGCGTGAGATGCGTTTGCGAATAACGCGCCTATCTACTTCTAGTTGTGTTTCGCCAGGACCACGTAGACCAACGCCACCCACGCCCCCTGCACGCCCGCCACCGCCGCCTGCTTGACGGGCGAGATGTGTCCAGGCACGCGTTAAGCGGGGGAGATAGTATTCGGACTGAGCCAATTCCACTTGAAGCATCCCTTCACTGGTTTTAGCATGTTGGGCAAAAATATCTAAAATTAATGATGTGCGGTCAAGTAGGCGGACATTTTCTCCGAGTAGTTTTTCTAGCTCTCTTTGATGGCGAGGCGAAAGCTCATCGTCAAAAACGATAACCTGGGCGAGTGTGTCTTCGGCAAGGGCTTTTAGTTCGTTTACTTTGCCCGCACCGATAAATGTTTTTGCATTAGGGCGTTTTAATTTTTGAGTGAGCTCGCCAACAACTTCTAGCCCGGCTGTTTCAGCCAATAAGGCTAATTCATCGAGAGAGTCGTCGAGGGGGAGTAAGCCCTCTTCCCCAAAAATTTCAACGCCAACGAGGAAAGCACGCTCTCGTGGCGCTGTGGAAGGATGTGTTTGTTTTTTTGCCATAGGGGGAATTCTTTTATTTTTCTATAGGGGTATTCTCGAGTTGATGATCTTCAGCAGTTACGGCAAAGAGCTTGCTTACTTTTGGGTCTGATGCTTCGTTTCTATCGGGTAATAAGACATGAAAAGATGTTCCCGGACAGGTTTTTTCGTCGCAGCCTTCAGAACTCACCCAAATAGTGCCGCCATGTGCTTCGATGATTCCGCGTGTGATAGAAAGGCCTAAGCCTGGGCCGCCACCTTTGAAGCCTGTCTTACTACTAGAGTGCAAAGAGGCTTTTCCTAATTGGTTAAATTTTTCAAAAATTGTAATCTGGTCTTCAAGGGAGATGCCAATGCCTGTATCTTGAACAACCACCTCTATAAAGCCAGGCAGCTTGCGCCCGCTTACCGTAATTTTTCCGCCATTGGGCGTATATTTGATGGCGTTCGTGAGTAGATTGCGTAAGGCTTGATAAATTCGTTCTGGGTCAGCAAATATCAGCTGGCTATCTCCGTCAAAAGGATTAATTTCGAGTAATAACTGGCGCGAATCGCAGGCAGGTTGAAGCTCTTTTCTAAGAAGGTTAAGGGATTGGTTAAACCAAAATGGCTGAAAATTAAGCGAAAGGAGGCTATTGTCAATAAGTGAAACATCAATCATATCGTTCACTATTTCTTGTAGGCGTTGCACGCCTCCTTGAATGCCTTCCAAGAGCGGAGCTGCATTTTCTTGACTTACCATTTCGCTAATCATTGCGGCATAGCCTTCAATCAATGTTAGTGGTGTTTTTAATTCGTGAGCGGCGACAGAAATAAAATTAGATTTGCTTCTATCAAGTTGCTCTAGTTTTCTCCTGATGCTGCGTAATTCATTCTCTATATAGGTAACGCGTTTATCAGATTCGTAATGTGCAGATTTTGTGAGCGCATAAGAAAAGATTGCGGAGGTTGCAACAAGTAACTCGAGTGCATCTTCAGGAGAGAGATTTTCTCTGGCTACATCAAAGGTAAAGGCATTAGAGCGGCTAATCAAAGTAGAGAGACTTTGTTTGCCTTCAGCAAGTTCGCTTTCTGTGGGTGCATTTGCCCAATCGAAAATAATTGGGTCAATCCATGAAGGGTCACCAGTTAGAACAGCTTGCTCTAAGAGATTGAAAAAACGCGCAAGTTCCTTCTCGAAATTTTCCCTAACGCCTGCCCCACGCGCCATATCATAGGAGACACGATTAATCCAAGGTTGTCTGATTTTTTCAAGAAGGGTTTGAATATTCATAGGTTATAGTTTATGCGAAAATTCTCTTTTTGACCATGATAGTTATCTGACAATTTACTCGCTTTTGTTTTTGATCCATGCCAGAATTGTATCGCCAACGATCTGCAAGCTTTCTGCAGAAACTTTATCGGGGGTATCTTCCGTCGTATGCCAATAGGGGTAATCAAAATCGATCACATCAATAGCTGGCATTCCTGCCTCAAGAAAAGGTGTATGGTCGTCTAGCATACCAAATTTTTCTTCGGCGATAAAAGTGCTTTCATAGCCTAATTCAGCAGCTTGTGCCCAAATCTCTGTGCGAAGCTCAATATTTGAATTTCTTTCAAGATAGATATTCAAGTCTGCATCGCCAATCATATCAAGAATTATTACTGCAGCAGGGTCTAGGTAGTTATAGTTTTCAACAAATGCGCGTGAGCCAAGTATCCAATCCCAAGTGGGAATTCTTCCATTATCTTCAAGGTCAAAAAAAACTAGCCAGATAGATGGAGATGAATTGGCTTGGGTACTGGAAGAAATATTGCGTGCCAACTCGAGCAGAATTGCAACTCCCGAAGCCCCATCATTTGCTCCAAGAACAGCTTGAGTGCGCTTATCAACATTAATGTCGTGATCGGCATAGATGCGGCTGTCATAATGCGCCCCTAAAACAATATCTGGGAGGTTATTACCATGCGATGCAATTAGATTATATCCGCGATGCCCAAGGGCATCAAAAGCTTGTGTTTCGACAGTCCATCCTGCAGTTTCGAGCTCAGTTTGCATCCAAACACGAGCTTGGGCGTGTGCGTCAGAGCCAGGGATTCGGGCGCCAAGTTCGGTTTGATGCAATACATCTGCATAGGCACGCTCCCCATCAAATTGGACAGGAGCAAGTTCGGGGTGCGTAGGAGGCGAAAAGCCTGTCCCGATGAGCAAACTGCCCCAGATAAATAGAATGATAGAGAACAGGGTGATGAAAAAGTTCTTTTTCTTCATAAAAATGCTAATCTGTAGAGGCGTAGCATACGGCACCCTTAGAGATTTACTAAATATTTTTCAAGATCGCGCAAGGCTCTCTCTGCTCGAAGAGCTGCTCGTTCTCTTTTCCCAATTTTCTTTTTGCTCGGAAGCAGGGGTGGGACGATGCCGAAATTTGCTTTCATTGGCTGAAATCTTTTTTCTTCGGCATGGGTAATATAGTGACAAAGTGAGCCCAGCATGGTAGTTTCAGGGAGTTCGAGCAAAGGTTTTCTGTTGAGTAAGCGGGCGATATTTTGCCCTGCCAGCAGGCCTGTGGCGACATTGCCTATATAGCCCTCAACTCCTGTGATTTGACCTGCGAAAAATAAGTTATCGCGCTCATGGAACTGGAGGGTAGGACGCAAAAGACGTGGAGCATTGATGAAGGTATTGCGATGCATTTGTCCATATCGCTCAAACTCGACATTTTCAAGCCCAGGTATCATTCGAAAGACGCGTTTTTGTTCAGAGAATTTGAGGTTGGTTTGAAAACCAACTAAATTATAGAGATCTCCAGCGAGGTTATCTTGACGTAGTTGAAGAACAGCGTAAGGGCGGTGGTTTGTGCGTGGATCTCTCAAGCCTACGGGGCGGAGTGGTCCAAAAGCAAGCGATTTCTCACCTCGCTCAGCGATAATTTCAGCAGGAAGACAGCCTTCAAAATAATGGTGTGCGCCAGCTTTTACGCCTTCCTTGATTTGTAACTCAAAGGAATGAAGTTTGATACGTTCTGCTTCAAGGAGCGCTTTGATGAAGCTGTGATATTCTTCTTTGGTGAAGGGGCAATTAATATAATCGCCTTCACTTTCTTCCCCACGATTGTAGCGTGAGGCACGAAAGGCTATATCCATATTAATGCTTTCGTGGTGGATAATAGGGGCGAGAGCATCAAAGAAATAAAGATGTTCTTCGCTTGTGAGAGATGCAAGGTTGTTGGAAAGTTTCTCTGAAGTGAGTGGGCCAGATGCGATGATAGTTGGCTCGGAGGTTATCTCGGTGACTTCTTCACGAATAATTTTGATATGAGGGTGTCGTTCAATTTTTTCTGTGACTCTTTGAGCAAAGCTTTCTCTATCAACGGCTAATGCTCCCCCTGCGGGTACGGCAGTTTCTTCAGCGCATTTCAGAAGCATAGACCCCATGCGACGAAGCTCATTTTTAAGCAATCCCGAAGCCCGGTCAGGGAGATTTGAGCCAAGTGAGTTTGAACAGACCAATTCAGCTAAGTCGCCGCTTTGGTGTGCACCAGTTTCTTTTTTGGGCCGCATCTCATAAAGTTTGACTTGGATATTTCTTTCGGCAGCTTGCCATGCGGCTTCACTACCTGCTAATCCACCACCAATAATTGTGATTGTTGAAGCTTTTTTCATGAGATGATTTTATCATCTGAATATCTTTTTGTGTTGTATAATTGGTTTGAAATAAGCTGAAAAACTGAAAGCTTTCTATCATTTTTTTCGTAATTCGGAAGATAAGAATATGGCAAATTCAAATAGAATAGAATCGCTATTAAAAGAGAGTTGTCAAATTACAGCTGCATATTGGGGCATTTGCGTTGAGCGGGAAAATATGGTGTGGTGTCTCGAAGCAAGATATCGCGTGAATAAAAAACGACAAAATTTAGTTGAAAATTATTTAAATTTAAGAGCAGTAGATAACTGGCTTTGTGATGTACTAACAAGTGGAAAGTTGCGTTTTCGAAAGGTGCCAGAAGAATTGAAATTAGGGACAGAAAAATTATATGCTTTTCCGATAAAAAAAACAAAAAAAATAGTTTTAGTAGGCGCAGAAGAATTATCAAAAAAAGATAAACGTATTTGGCATCTGATGACAAACGCAGAGGCTTTTTATAAAGCTGATTTGATTTTACAACCAGCAGATGCCTTTGTTTTTGGTGGTCAGACACCTGTTCCTTATGATTTACCGCGTTCTCTGACGCGTATATTGACGCGTATTATTCAATATATTCCCTGCGAGGGCGCATGGCTTGCTACTAGCAGTGAGGGTTCTTTAAAGGTAGAAGCAGATTGGAATTCCCCTGAGCTTTTAGGGCGCGAATTCTCTTTAGAAGGTGATTCTTTATTTACTAAGATTAAAAAAATAGCCAATCCTATTCTTTTGGAAAGAGACCATCCTGATTGGGAGAAAATGACCCAAGATGTAGCCCCAGTCGATGCAGAAGTATGGGGGGTGTTGCCCTTAATGGTAGGGCAGCGCTTGATTGGCGCACTTGCACTTTGGCGAGAAGAAGTATTTGGTGAGGATGAGTGGTTGAAATTACAGCAAATCAGTATTTATGCTGCTGCATCCGTTGATATTTTTGCAACTTTTTCTCAGATGGCCGATCATCTACGACGCCAGGCGATGCTTAATGATTTTGCTTTAATTGTTTCTTCTGCTCAAAATTTAGGACAAATTGTTCGGCGAGTTTTTGCTTTATTGGAGCGTACCTTTCGCACAGAATTGCTTTCTCTTTTTCTTCTCTCTTCCGATGGGAGAACTCTTAGGGAGTATCGTAACCTAGAGAGACGATTTATGCCGCGCACTGATTTTCTTGAAGGCCACCCTATAGAAAAAATTGTGAGTGAAGGGAGAAGTATTCGTATTGCTGATGCGAAGTTAGATAGTTATTTCTTAGGTACCAACAAAGCGCAGTCGGCTTTATTAGTACCGCTTAAATATCGTGGTGAAGTGATTGGTGTTTTGTCTTTGGAGAATGAAGAAATTGCTGCGTTTAGCGTAGACGATGAGAACTTGCTGGTTGTTATCGCTAGTCATCTTGCAGGCTTGGTGGAATATGGCAGGCTGCGTGAAGAGGCAGAGGCGAGGGCGCGTAATCTTGGTTTAATTCACGAGGTAATTCAACAGGTAATTGGATTAACAAACGTTCGTGAAGTAGCGCAGATTACAGCAGATTTGCTGGTAAGGCATTTTTCTTATGAATTGGCGGTTGTTCTTCTTGTAGACCGCAATCAAAGCTTAAATATAGAGGGGATTAGCGGCGTGGCTGCTTCTTTGGTCAGGTCAGCTTTTGATGAATTTGAATATCCCAATAAAGATGGAATTAGTGGGCACGTCTTTGCAACTGGCGAAAGTATTATGGTTGATGATGTGACCAAAAACCCTCTCTATACACATATCCCTGGATGGGATGTTGGCGCAGAGATTTGCGTTGCTTTAAAAGATGGCGATAAAATTCTGGGGATTATCGATATTGAATCTAGCGAGAAAAATGCTTTTACACATAGTGATCTTCTAGCCCTCGAAGCGCTAGCTGGTTTTCTCACTAGTGCAGTTTCTAGCGTAGACCGTTATCAAATGCTGCAAGATACTATTCAGATTTTGCAAACTACCCAAGAAGAATTACATGAGCGAATGGAAGCGCAACGTACTGCAGAAAATAGATTGATCCAGGCGGCGAAGCTTGCAGCAGTAGGAGAAATGGCGGCAGGTGTTGCTCATGAATTAAACAATCCATTGACCACAGTTGCCGGCTTTTCTGAGCTTTTGATTGATGATTTGCCTGCTGAATCTCCGCAACGGGAAGATCTAGAAATGGTCTTGCGTGAAGCAAAACGTGCCCGAAATGTTGTAAGACGTTTGCTTGATTTTGCGCGACAAAGCGAGAGTGTTCGGGTTCGTGCCGATTTGAATGAAGTTATTGATGATGTTGCTGCGCTTACCAATCATCTTTTTGAAAATAGTAATATTGACTTTGAGATAAAGCTTGGCGAGAAGCTTCCTTGGGTGGTTATAGACAGAGATCAAATCAAGCAAGTTGTTTTGAACCTTTTACACAATGCCCTTCACGCAATGCCACAAGGTGGTGCGCTATCGCTTTCTACGCGTACTAGGAAGAGGGATAAGAAAAAATGGTTGGTAATGTCTGTGCAGGATGACGGAAAAGGCATCTCTGCTAACGACCTTGCTCGAATTTTTGAGCCTTTTTTCACTACCAAGGCAGATGATGGAGGCACAGGGCTTGGGCTGGCTGTTAGCTATGGGATAATAACTGACCATGATGGTTTTATTGAGGTGGATAGCGCTCCAGATGAAGGAGCTTCATTTACGGTTTGGTTACCCATTGAGGAAAACAAAGAATGAACAAACCAGTTGTATTGATTGTTGATGATGAAGCGGGGATTGTGAAACTCTGCGAACGTCTCTTGACTCGAGCTGGGTTTCGTGCTTCGACATTTACCGAGCCCAAAAAAGCGATGGACTATTTGCGCGGGGAGCGTGTCGATTTGCTTCTTGTCGATATTCGGATGCCAGAGGTAGATGGATTTGGTATGGTTGCTTTTGCAAAGGAACATCAACCCGATATTGCAACTCTTGTGATGACAGGCTTCGGTACGGTTGAAACCGCGATTAAGGCTTTACGTCGTGGAGTAGATGGCCTGATTCTAAAACCCTTTGAAAAAGGTAGTGAATTAGTTGAGGCTGCGCGGCTAGCTCTTGCGGATAGCCAACGAAAGAGAGACGCTGCACATACCGAGGCTTTGCGTCCGCTATTTGATGTGACCAAAGCTTTTCTTGCAGAAACGCGCCCTGAGCGTTTACCAAAACTGATAGTTGATGCAGTGTGTAGCCATTTGCGTTGTGAAAATGCAGCTTATTACCAGCGTTCGGAGGAGGATGGTGGAGCGCTAACGCTTCTTTTTAAACGAGGGCAAGCCCAAATCATGCATGAAGCGGGAGATGCTGAAAAGTGGCTTCAAAATATCAGTAAGGCAAACCTTCCGTTAAAGGCAAGCGAGGCAGAATATCCCCTTTTGGAAAAAAATAAAATAGGCTCAGCTCTTTTTGTACCCATAGATCATTCTGGAGTACAAGCGTTGGTTTTCGCAGGCAGAGATAAGGGTAAGTCTGTTTTTCGCGAAATTGATTTAGACACTTTAGTAATTTTGGCTCGGCAGGCAACTGTGGCGATAGAAAACGCACGCCTTTACGCTGAGTTGAGAGATTATATCCAGCAGGTTAAAGATTCGCAGAAAGCTTTAGTGCAAGCCGAAAAAATGGCAGCCGCTGGCCGATTGACAGCTTCTATTGCCCATGAGGTAAATAATCCTTTGCAGGCAGTGAGAAATTGCTTACACTTAGCTGGGCGTGATGATTTGTCTGAGGCCAAGCAAGATGAGTATTTTGGATTGGCTCAAACTGAATTAGAGCGGCTAACCACTACTGTACAGCGTATGCTAGAGTTTTATAGACCCGGCACTATTGCGCCGAAAAAAGTTGATGTGCAAGAAGTTTTAGATCATGTTTTGGGGTTGATGAGAGCGCAATTTCAGAAGAGAAATATCACGGTAAATACTTTTTTACCCAAAAACCTGCCCTCTGTGATGTCTGTAGGGGCGCAGATGCAACAGGTCTTTCTGAACCTTTCTTTAAATGCTTATGATGCTATGCCTGCTGGTGGCATATTAGATATTAAGGCGCGCAAAAGTAAAGGGTATGTTGAAATTATTTTTCAGGATGATGGTATAGGAATTGCCCCGAAGGATCAGCCCAATATTTTTGAGCCTTTTATTAGCACAAAAGAAGGTGGTACTGGGCTTGGGCTAACAGTGAGTTACAATATTATAGCCGCGCTGGGCGGCGAATTAGAGTTTATTTCAAATAATCAAGCAGGGGCTTGTTTTCAAGTCACTTTACCGATTGGAGGAAAATAATGTCTTCTCCCACTATTTTAATTGTTGATGATGAAGCAGTTGCGCTAAAATCTCTTGGTGATATTTTACGCCTTGAGGGTTATACTGTTGCCACAGCCGAAAATGGGCAAGTAGCGGTTAGTTATGCGCGCAATCATTATGTAGATTTAATGATTGTCGACTTACGGATGCCCGGTATCGGCGGCCTTGAAGTTGTGCAAATAATTAATGAAATCTCTCCTGATACCGAAGTGATTTTGTTGACTGCCTTTGGAACAACAGAGAGTGCAGTAGAAGCTTTGAGACTGCGAATTCATGACTATTTGCTCAAGCCAGCATCTCCTGCTCAGATTTTAGCTAGTGTGCGGATTGGGCTTTCACGTCGTGCCGATAAACTACGATCGCGAGAGGGATACGCCTCCGATACACCCTTGGACGAGAGGGTTGCTACCGTTAATTTAAAAGATGGTACTGAAATTGACCTTTCTCGTCGTTTAATTAAGCACTCAAATGCAGAGACGCATCTTACCCCAGCAGAAGGCCGACTTTTGCGAATTTTTATAGAAAATGTGGGACGAGTTTTTTCACATCGAGAATTAGTTTTGCTGGTACAGGGTTACGAAACAGCCCAACATGAAGCCCCCGAAATTTTGCGCCCTTTAGTAAGTAGGCTTCGCCAAAAAGTAAGTGATATTTCAGCTTTAAAAGGGAGCATAGTTAGCGTGCGTGGCACAGGCTATGTTTTTTCCTATAAGGTAGAAGACGAGGATTAAACCCCCGTATTCTGTATTGCTTTAAGTATGGGGACCCCAGGGTATATCTGGAGGAAGTTGGTGCGGTGCACGAATCCAGTTGAGCCAGCCGCCTGGCCCTTTGCGTGGTTCTTGTTTTTCAAAACGAACAAGCAAAAGACTGGCAATTAAGCCCATTACTCCTATCCATTGGAAGAAACTTAAGTCTTCTCCAAGCAGGAAGTAACTGGCAGTAATGGTGATGACTAATTCACCAAGCCCGAGTAGCGCGGTTTGCATCCCGCCGATGTTTTTTACCCCTAAGAAAAGTGTCAGACGGGATAAAAAGGTGACCAGTGTCAATCCGATTACGGGGGTCCAATCTACAGGACCACTTGGGAATTGGGGATCAAAAATAAAATATGCAGAGACAACAACTGCACTCATTGAAAGCAGGGTATATAGTGTAACTGTTGGGGCAGGAACTTCGTAAAGAACACGTTGGTTAATGGGGAGATGAAGTGCGTAGAGCGCTGATGCTATTAACATAAAAAAGACCCCAACAAGATCGATTTCGCCGCTGTCAAAATTTGTGATTAGGATGACGCTAGCCACGGCTAAGGCGATTCGCAAGAGGGTTAATTTACTGGGGCGCTGACGGTCTAAGAAGGACCAAAAAACCACAAATACCGGATAGAGAGAATAGAGCAATTGCCCTATATTTGCATTCAGGCGTTCAAGTGACATATAGTAAAAAAGGGACCCAATCCCATTAATTGCCCCCGCTAAAATACATCCGAGAAGACCTAGCGAAAATATATACAGATATTTCCGTTTAAAAAAAACAAGAATTGCAAGCAAAAGTCCTGCTGCCATGCTTGTTCTTAGAGCGACTACAGCGAAGGGGGAAAAACCAACGAGAATGGCTTGTTTCCCAAATACTGGCGTGAACCCTAAAAAAAGCGCGGAGACAATTGCTGCAATTACGCCTCTGTTTTTTTGTCCTAGCTTCATTTGTTTATGGAATGATTGTGTGAACTTCATCAAGAAATTCATCGCTCATAAAATCACCTTTTTGAAGAAGTGATTGTATTTGACCCTTGAGTCTTTCTTTTTCTTTTTTTGTTAATTCTTTTGCGGTGGAAACTATAACGGGGATGCTTTCTGTCTCAGCATTTGATTTAAGTTCATCTAGGACACCAAAGCCATCTAGCTCGGGCATCATTAAATCAAGGATGATTAAATCTGGTTTTTCTCTGCGAACAACGCGTAGAGCTTCTTTCCCGTTTTTGGCTTCGTAAATTGTGAAATCGCCTTGCGATTGGAGAATGCGACGAATTAGCAAGCGTGCTTCTGTTGTATCATCAACAATAACGACACGAGAAAAGCGCTCTGGAACGACATGGCTAAGCGCGGCAAGTATACCCTCTTTTGGAGTTTCTTCCTTTGAGTCTTCTTCTTTTGGAAGAACTACATTGCGTGCCCAGTCATCTCCTAAGACAAATTTTTCAGGGGGGACAGTATGTCCAGTACAGTTTACTACAACTGTGTCGGTTGGCTTTATAACTCCTGCGCGAATTAGCTTAAATAAACCTGCAAAAGCAACCGCGGCAGCTGGCTCAGCTGAAATACCCTCCATTTTTGCGAGAACGTGCATGGCACGAAAAGCTTCTTCATCAGTAACGCTCTCGAATGCACCGCCTGTATCGTCAACTATTTTTCGGAGGAGTTTGTATGTGCGGCCAGGGTCACCTGTGGCGAGTGTTTCTATATGCGTTCTAGGAACATCTACAACTTCAGGGTTTTCTAAGCCTTTTTTCCAGCTATTTACAATTGGAGCGCAGCCAGCAGCTTGAACACCAGCAATAGCAGGTCTTTTGTTTGTAAAGCCCATTTTTTCTAATTCCGAAAATCCTTTGTCGACACCTAGAGGCCCCATTCCTCCACTAATGGCTTGAATATACCAATCTGGTGTTTGCCAACGCGGTGATTTGTCGTCAGCTGAAGTGTCTGAGCCAAGATAGGATGTGAGTTGTTCGGCAATTTCATATCCTATTGTTTTCATAGATTCTACAGAGGGAACAGAGCGTGCGCCCATATTTTGATAAAGGTTTCTTTGTTTTGCGAACTCCGAAGCCGCTCGCTTAACGGAATCATAAGAGCCTGAAACCTTAATAAGCTGGCTACCGTAGAGAGCTATTTCTCGCATTTTTACTGCTGGTACGAGGCTGGTGACAAACGCCCAGAGCTTAATGCCTGCGCGAGCAGCATAAGCAGAATAGGCAATTGCTACGTTCCCTGTTGATGCAACAACCATCTCAGTAATGCCAGCTTCTTTTAATGCAGCCATAGAAACTGCGGCTTGACGGTCTTTAAAAGATGCTGTTGGTCCCTGGCGCTCATCCTTAATAAAGATATTGGGGCATCCAAGCATTAAGCCTAGATTGTTGGCTTGTATTAGAGGGGTTCCGCCTTCGCCAAGAGAGAGAGAAGGGTCGGCGGTTCGTATAGGAAGTAATTCATGATATCGCCAGAGATCAAAAGGGCGATCCGTGAGTTGTAAGGGTAATGTTTTGGAGAGCGTTTCAAGATCGTATTCCGCTTCTCGCCATTGACTTCCGCATTGAGAGCAGTCTATGACTGTCGGAAAGTATGGTGCTTTGTGACCGCAATCAATGCATCGGAGAATAAAAGACATTTGTTTATTTTTTCCCTTCAGATTTCTTAAGATGATTTAAGCTACGTTCTAGCGTTGCTAAAAGATCGTCTGAATTTAGTGTCCCTTTTTGTAGCAGATGCAAATTAAGGGTATCAAGTTTTTCTTGTTGAGTAGCGCTTAGGTCGCCACCACTAATAACGATAACAGGAATATTTCTTAGCTTGGTGGACTTTTGCATAGAGTCCATAATCTTGAAGCCGTCCATTTCGGGCATGAAGAGATCGAGAATAATAGCTTGAGGAGCTTTCTTTTGAATTTTCTCCCAACCGATTGGCCCGCTATTAGCTAGGGTTGGTTTGTATATTTTGCTTTCAGAAAGAAGTTTTTCAAGAAGCCTTAGGTCATCATAATCATCGTCTATGAGAAGAATATCGTAAACCTCTCCGCTATCGTTAAGACGGTTAAGAGCATTAACCAAGTCATCATCAAGAATGGGCTTAAGAAGGTAGTCTGTGGCTCCGAGCGTATAACCTTTTTCTGTGTCTTCAATAATGCTGCAAATGATAGTGGGAAAATTTTGTGTTTCAGAGTCTGATTTAAGATCTTCTAAGACTTGCCAGCCATCGTAGTTGGGCATCATTATGTCTAGAGTAATGGCGTAAGGCTTAAGTTCTTTAGCGCGTTCAACAGCTTTTTTAGGATCAGTTAATGCTACGACCTGATAGCCTTGAGCATTTAGATAACGTTTGTATAGATCGATAACTTTTTCATCATCATCAATTGCGAGGATGATAGGAGAATTATTTGGGGTTTTTGAGTTCTGTGTTTCTGGGATTCTTTTTTGGGCTTCAAAGAAAGGAAGTGTAAAGTAGAACTCACTACCTTTACACATTTCGCTATTTAACCCGATTTCCCCATTATGCATAGTGACTAATTCTTTAGAAATTGAGAGACCAAGACCAGAGCCACCTGTTGCGCGGGTAGCCGAAGCATCTACTTGCGAGAATGCTTGGAAGAGTTTTTCTTGGTCTTTAGCTGAGATACCAGGGCCACTATCTTTAACGCCAATGTGAACAAAGCTTCCATTTGCTTTTGCGACGACTTTGATAATACCTTCATCGGTAAATTTAGCAGCATTAGAGAATAGATTGATTAGAATTTGGCGCACGCGCATTGAATCGGCTTTTACTAGCGGTAGATCTGATTCAATCTCACTCTCTAAGCGTACTGGTTTGTCTTTGACTAAACCCATTACAGTGGACATAACGCTCTTGATCAGCTTCTCTATATCAACTTCATCAAAGGTTAGTTCCATTTTTCCAGCTTCAATTTTAGAGAGATCAAGAATGTCGTTAATTAACCCGAGAAGGTGCTGGCCTGAGTTGTAGATTGCGGTTAGGTCTTGCTGTTGTAAATCTGTCACGGGCCCATCAATACCTTTGAGAATAACACGTGAGAAGCCAATAATAGAGTTGAGCGGCGTTCGTAATTCATGGCTCATATTTGCCAAAAACTGACTCTTAAGCTTTTCAAGCTCACGCATTTCGAAGAATGCATCTTGAGCTAATTTATAGGAGCGGGCGTTGTCAATTGCTGTAGAAAATTGGTCGGCTAATAGTTCTAAAACAGCAATGTCCTCTGGAGTAAAGGCATCAATTTCGGTAGCTTGCAAGTCTAGTGCGCCAATAATTCTGCGTCCGATTTTTAGGGGAATAGCGGCTTCTGATTTGGTTTTAGGAAGCAATGGGTTGACGTGATGATTGGGGTCTTTTGAGACATCATTAACAATATAAGGCTTGCCGCTGTCTGTGGCTGTACCTACCACAGATTTTGAGCCAATTTCTAAGGTATGCTGGTTTTTCTTCATTTCTTCACCAGCTTCACCTGTAGCTTCACGCACAACGACATCCAATCCTGCGCCAGCTTCTTCGGTTGTGAAGATAGATGCATGGTAATAGCCAAAATGCTCACGAAGCAGATTGACAGCGCGCTTGAATAGGATACTTGTATCTAGGGTTGATGTAACTAGACGGCCAACTTCAGCAGCTGCAGCCATATATTCATTTTGGCGGTGTAGTGTATTTTCGGTATTTTTAATATCAGTAATATCTATAACGGTGCTTAGCCAAGCTTCTTGACCTTCATATTTAAAGGTTTGAGTTGATGACAATCCCCAAAACAGTTCTCCATCACCTCGTACATAGCGATTTTCGATATTAACGAAGCTTCCATGCTCTTGAACTCTCTTGTTGAACTCTTCCAGCTCTTTCTCTGAGTAATAGAAGCGACTAGCTGGGCTACCTAAAATTTTATCTAAAGGTAAGCGTAACGTGTCGGAAACTGCTTGGTTGGCATATAGGAAAACACCATCAGAAGCACTCGTGATGTGCATTGGCACGGTGGCTGAGTCGAGAATAAATTGGACGCGCGCATGGGCGTCTGCTAATGCTTTTTCGGATTCTTTGCGTTCGGTAATATCACGTGCAACCCAATAGACTTGGTTTTCGCCTAACTTTGAAAGGCTTGCATCAAACCATACTTCTTTTCCACCGATTTCTAAGGGGTATTCGATGTCGATTGTTTCATTGCTTTCTAATGCTTTTTGAACAGATTCTCGAAAATATAGAGCAATTTTTTCAGGCATGATTTCATCCATGCGTTTTCCGAGCAATTCTTCTGGTAAATAGTAGAGGCCATCTGTTTTAGTGGGGGCAATGCGTAGGTATCGGGTATCTTTATCTA
>JABGQV010000216.1 GCA_018648655.1 Anaerolineae bacterium
CGCGCTTGCATGGGGTGTAAGAGGTCCCGGGTTCAAATCCCGGCGCCCCGACTGAGAAAAAGTCTCCTTAATTTTGGGAGACTTTTTATTTTAAATGTACGGAGGCTTTGTCTGTAGATATGGGGGTATGGTGTTAAATAAAAAAGGCTTCTATGCGGAAGCCTTTTAAGAATTTTAAAGATATAAATATTAGCAATTTGGCGCACAGATAGCTTGTAATTTGATGCTATTCTTTTCAATTATAAGCTGCACTTGAGATGTGTTTTTCAGGCAGAAAGTGGTGGTTGCGTTAAAATCTTTTGGTCCAGTTACCCATGCTGTTGCGCTATAACAACCAATGGGTACGGATGCCCCCCCAGTTTTGTCTACGCCAGAAATTGCTATATAACCGATTTCATTATAGTCCGTTCTAATGCATAAAAAGATATTAACTGTTGAGTTTCTAACATTATTGGTAATTGTTAGCGGAACACTGTCGCCTGTCCATTCATTTAATTGTTGATCCGAGCAAGATACGCCTGAAGGGGTGTTCGTTGGCACCAGTGTAGGCGTCAATGAAGCGGCTGGTGTTAAAGGTGTTGGTGAAAATACTGGCTCTAATGTAAAAGTAGCAGTGGGCGGGAGCAAGGTATTTGTTGGTGGTATGAGTGTATTGGTTGGCATAGCGGCTTGCGTTTGGGTCAACATATCGTAGACCATTGCATCTGCTGTAGAACGAATATTTTCAGCACTAAAAGTTGGCGTGGCATCTTCTGCGGGAGTTGAGCCAAACGCGCCACAAGCGCTGAGTAAGAAGCTAGATAATAGAAGTAAAGAAATTAAGCGTTTCATGGGCTAAAGCCATCCTTATTTTGGGTAGTATTTTAATCGTGCGGAGTATATCATAATAGGGCATTCTTCCTAATAGTATAGACTTGTTTTCATCTAAAGCTATTGCCATAATCAGGAAAAACCCCTTTTTGTTTTCTCAGCATATACTATAAAAAATACAGGTATAATCTCTTTCTCAAAAGACTTATTTAGGTCATTGGAAAAAAATGCTCTCATTCCTTTCTAGGCGAATAACTTTTATTTTCTTTGTCTCTATCCTGATTATTTTTTCTATTAATTTGGGCATGGATATGGCACGTAACTCAGATGTAGAAGAGCCTAGCTATGATTTGGTCGAATATAGTCAAAGTGCTTGGACAAATACACGCGCTTATCTTGAGAATAGTCTAGATGGTGACTTAGGCACAATAACGCACGAAACGCTCGGTACAATAAAAATATGGGATTTGCTCAAAGATTCCTATGGCAAAAGTATGGGGCTTTTACTCATTTCTCTCCTCATAGCTTCGGTTATTGGCTTATCTCTTGGTGCATTTGCAGCATTGATAAAAAATGACTTTATAGTTCACGCTCTTTTGCTTCTTACTATTTTGGGTGTGTCCGTGCCATCATTTTTTGGTGGACTTCTTCTTCAACAAGCTGAACTCGAATATTTTAAAGAAACCGGGGAGCAATTTGTCAAAATGGCAGGTTTTGGCTGGGATTACGAACATATGCTCATGCCTATTCTTGTGCTCATAGCACGCCCCTTAGCATATCTTACTCGCGCATCTTTTCTCTCCCTAAATCGTATTTTGGACGAAAATTATATCCGCACCGCGCACTCGAAAGGCTTACGAGAACGTAGTGTGATTTTTGTTCATGCCCTTCGAAATATCGCTGTTCCCACCCTCACGGCAATTGGTGTTTCTCTCCGCTTTTCGTTGAGTTCTTTGCCTGTTGTTGAGTTTTTCTTTGCGTGGCCAGGCATTGGGCTACGCCTTCTCGAAGCCATCAACGCCCGTCAGAGCACTGTGGTTGTCACTCTTGCCCTCTCTCTCGGATTAACCTTCCTCCTCATCAATCTCCTCTTGGATATTTCATTTAGGATAATAGATCCTCGTTTGCGGGAGGATGAAGCATGAAGAAAATCTTTAAGTGGATATTGAACCCGCGTACAAACTTGGACGAGGGGCTTGCTTCGCATTTGTCATCAGATTCTAGTGGAGAAGAACCTGGCGCTTCCCGGGGGGGGCTAACATGGCGCGATTTCCTCCTTAACTTGCCCCTCATGCTGGGACTCGTAATCGTTCTTGCCCTCTTCCTCATTGTCCTTTTTGGCCCTATCTTTGCGCCTCAAAACCCCTATATTGCTGGGCAACATATCGTTCCACATTATGATGCCGAAAAAGAAGAATTTCTTCGCCCTCCCTTAGAGCCCTCTGAAGAATACCCGCTTGGCACCGACCGCTGGGGAACAGACTTGCTCAGTCTACTTTTACATGGCGCGCGGAACACTTTAATTGCCTCAACATTTATCACGATGGTGCGCCTTTTCTTAGGGCTAATGCTTGGCGGCTACGCAGGCTGGAACGAAGGAAAAACCAGCGATAAATTGATTATGAGTCTTGTAGGGGTAATTAATTCTATCCCCATGCTTATTAGTAGCATGATACTTATTTTTGCCCTCGATATTCGTAAAGGCCTTCCTGTTTTCATTATTTCTCTTTCAATTATCGGTTGGACAGAAATTGCTCAGTATATACGTAGCGAGTTTTTAGTTTTACGAAAAATGCCTTTTATTGAGGGCGCACGCTCTCTTGGTGCACGGGGATTGCATACCGCTGTGCGGCATATCATCCCTAATATCTTGCCACAATTGCTCGTGATTGCTTTTTTAGAAATGGGCGCAGTGCTAATGCTTCTTGGCGAGCTTGGTTTTGTGGGCGTTTATATTGGCGGAGGGCATCAAATTGGCATTACCGAAATAATGGCGCCCACCGAAATATTCACTCTTGCCGAAGTCCCAGAATGGGGAGCGATGCTGGCAGAAGGCTATATTTGGCTTCGCTCTAAGCCTTTTGTGATTGCTCCGCCTGCTTTGGCCTTTTTTATCTCGATTATTGGCTTCACTTCTTTGGGCGAAGGTTTAAGGCGGTTGGTTGAGAAACGCGCTTTAAATACGGCCTTTTTGCTCAAAAAACGAATGTTGGCCTTCATTGCCGCTGTCACATTTGCAACTGTCTTCATTATGAATAATACGGGGGCAGCTCCGTGGTTTTCTAAAGTCGCTCAAGCTTTTGATGCAGATATAGCATTAAAACATATAGAAAATCTCTCCGAAATGGAGGGGCGTAGCGTGGCACAAGGGGGGGGAGAAGAAGTCGTAGCTTATATTCAGCAAGAATTTGAAGATTATGGACTAAATCCTGGTTGGAAAAGCCTAAGTTATATTTATCCCCTTGAGACGAAGCTTATTCAACCGATCGAGCAACCGCTTCTTGCACTTGTAGGCGAAAATAGTGAAATTATTGAAACCTATCAACACCAATTAGATTTCGGTTACCTTATCGAAGAGCATGGCGGTAGCGGGGATGTAGAATTCCCACTCATCTTTGTTGGTTTTGATGGAAGCGAAACACCTGCTTGGGATGCCTATGAAGGGCTTGATTTACGTGATCATATTGTGCTTTTAGAAAAAGGAAACGCACCAGAAAATTTTGCTACTGAAGCTCTTTTACATGGCGCACGTGGCATTTTATGGATTGTGGGTGATGGGCGTGATGATATCCGTTCTCAAATTCAGTGGGCAGATGTTGAAGAAAGACAATACCAGCAAACACCTACATTGCCGATTTTCCGTGTTCGTCCGAGAGTCGCTGTGTCCATACTGGAGCAAGCTGGGGTCACGCGCGCATCGCTCTTAGGGGGGAAAGCTGAAATCTCCCAGCGTGGCGAGGGTTGGTTCACATCTGAACTTAACGTGAGTATCCGTCAATCCTTAGATTTAACAGAAGCTGAAGAAGTGGAAATACCTGCTGTCTTTGGTTATCGCATTGGCTCCGATTTAGATTTGGCTGATGAATTGGTGGTTGTTTTTACTACTTATGATGGGCTTGGCACTGACCCGAATGGAATAATTTTCCCCGCTGCCAACCATAATGCTTCGGGTGTGGGTATGATGCTCGAAATTGCTCGCCTATGGGATGAGCAGGGTCTAGACACGCGCCGCTCGGTACTTTTTGTGGCGTGGGGCGGTGGTGAGTTAGACGAAAATGGTGCACGAGAATTTTTGGAAGACCATTTTAATTTTAGGCATTTGATAACGAGCAACCCCAATGACCGCGTTGAGCCAGCCTTAATTATTCAATTAGATTATATGGGCGCGGGTGGAGATGCTTTGCTTATTCACCCCGATTCTGCGCCAGATTTGATTATATTATTTAAAGAAACTGCTAATGAATTTGAGCTAAATATTCGTGTTGAAACAGATACGCCAGAATTTAGCAAAGATGTAATCACTCGCTCAATCCCGTGGATTTCTTTACGCTGGTCAGATGCAAGTGTTGTGCCTGACGAAGATATTTTTGCGAATATCGAAAAAGAAAAATTACAGTCTTTTGGTGAGGTGCTTTCACTGGCCCTGACCAAAATTGTGCGTGAAACGGATTATTAAATGAAAAGAAAAGAATTGATTATTAGTTATCAGGCTTTAGTTTTCTCCTTTTTTTTATTCCTGTCTGCTTGCGCGCCAAAATCTGTTGCAGATATTGATATTGTTAAGGAAAATATAGAAGAAATCACCATCCCGCAAACAGATGATGAAGATGCAAGCATTTTGCCACCACCTTTTAGTGAAGAAGTTGTATTGCTTGGCGATAAGCCTATTCTTCATCGTGGACAAGAAGATTCTTGGGACTCCTCCCTCATTATCCCTGGTGTAGTGGTGAAGCATGGCAGTCTCTTTCACCTTTTTTATACGGGGATGAAAATAACACGCCAACTAGATTCTGGTGGGATTGGCTATGCCATCTCTACCAACGGTTACGATTGGCATCGTGTCGCAGACGCCCCCCTTTTGACTTGGGAGGAAACAGTTGGCACCGATTTATGGATACGTGTTTCTGACGTGTATATTGACGAAAGTGGTGAATGGACGCTTTATTTCTCATCTAATTCACGTGCTATATCAGAAGAAGCCTCTGCAATTTGGCGGGCCACGGCCTCTACTCCTACAGGACCTTGGGAGTTTGATGATATTCCTCTTTTAGAAGCAGGTAGCTTGGGTGCATGGGATCAATTTGGTGTTATTGAGCCAGTGGTTTTAGAAATGAAAGATAGCTATAGAATGTACTATCTCAATCAACGTCGGGATAATAGAAATGGTCTTTCTGCAATTGGTATGGCAACCTCTACAGATAGAATTTCATGGACAAAATATAACGACCCCACCACAGAACAAGAATTTACAGAAAGCGATTTCGTCAAAACGCTCGGCGAAGGGACTGTGGGCTTCCAAGAAATCCAAGCCTTTGATCTTTGGCAAGATGATACAGGGTATGGAATGCTCTTCTTCTATGGCGGACGTTCTACGAATACGATGAGCTACGCTAATAGCTCCGATGGCATAGTGTGGACAGATTCAGAAAATAACCCTCTCCTCACCGCAGATAATATTTCCTTTTTAGGCGTCCTCTCTGCCCCAAGAATGATTTACTTAGATAATAAATATCATTTTTATTTCTATGGTTCTGCTGACCAAAATCGCCCATCTGGTGAGATTTATATGGTAGTTGAGGAATAAGATATAAAAGAGCATGAGATCTGTGAGACATATTTTAAAACTAATGAAATTATTATGCAAAAAAAACACCTAAAAATTCTCTGGAGCTTCACTGCTATTTTCGCTCTCCTTCTTATTGGCTTCACTATTAATCTTAGTCTCAAAGCCAATGCTCAAAGCGAAGGAAGTGCGCAAAATCTCAACGCCTACTTAGATAGCGACAGACCCCTTATTATTATCCTTGTTGAGCCAGAATATAGGAGCCTAGTCGCCTCTGTGCAAGAACGCGGGACTCCTATCATCGTGAGTGAATACCTACGCCGTAGCGGAGAAGATTGGTATCAAATTACCTTCAACGAAGTTGAAGGAGGTTGGGTACAAGGAAAATATATTAGCATTGAGAAACCCTAAGACAAATAAAAATACTGCCATGACCCAAATTATTAAAACTCTTCCCACCCAAGCCAAAGACCGCATCGAAACTGTAGATATCCTGCGTGGCTTCGCTATTTTTGGTATTTTGCTCTTTAATATGCGTAGTTTTGCGGGGCAAATGAATAATGTGAATACTTGGGACCAAACAGATCACACTATTCTCAATCTAATAGATTTTCTCGTTCAAGCCAAATTTTATTCCCTTTTTTCACTTCTTTTTGGTTGGGGGATGGCAGTTCAAATGCGTCGTGCCGAAGAAAAAGGCACAAAATTCTTCGGTATCTATTTACGTAGGCTCTTGATTTTATTTGTATTTGGATCTTTGCACGGAGTTCTACTTTGGACAGGCGATATTTTACGCATGTATGCAGTAATTGGCATTTTCATGCTCATTTTCTTCCGTAATGCCTCGCCAAAAACACTTCTTATCGCCATCCCGATTTTGCTCTTTTCCTCTCTCCCCTTCATGCTCCCTAGCGAGAATATCGCCAATGCCCGTGAGTGGTGTGGCAGCCTCAGCGAATGTCTCACTCCCTCTACCCAACTCTCACCAAATCTCTACGCCACAGGCACATATTGGCAAATCACGCAACTCCGTTTTCAAGAATTTATCGGTAATTTTTGGTGGCTTCCCTGCTATATAGGCAATGTTTTCTCGATGATGTTGCTCGGCTTATATATTGGTAAACGCAAACTTTTCCTCAATGCCAAAGAGCATTTGCCCCTTTTTCGACGAGTAATGTGGATTGGCTTAATCATAGGCATAATTTTTAGCGGGCTTTTTGTTTATATATCTGAGAACCCCTTTGAAAGTGAATATAACACTCTAGCGCGTATTGGTGCACGCACCATTGGCGCACCTGCTCTCATGCTTTTTTATGTGAGTGGGATTATCCTTCTTTTCCAAAAAGAAAAATGGATTGAGAGATTAACGCCCCTTTCTTTTGTTGGCAGAATGGCGTTAACCAACTATCTCATCCACTCTATCATCTGGTCTTTCTTCTTCTATGGATATGGGCTGGGACTCTATGGCGAGACAGACCCGACCTTTGGCTTGCTCCTGACCATCGGCATCTATTTAGTCCAAATCAGATTTAGCCAATGGTGGTTTCAAAATTATAAGTTTGGTCCTTTCGAATGGCTTTGGCGCACCCTCACTTATGGTGGTAAACATCCCTTCTCTATAAAAGAGAGTTATGAAAGCATTAAAATACCAAAAGAAAAAGACCCGAAAAAGCAGATGATATTTTTCGGTGTGATTTGGTCTTTCTTCATCCTATGGGGATTTGCCCTCTTTAATTGGTCTGAAAAATTAACAGAAAGCGAAAAGATATCTCCCTTAGTTCTTGCCTTGAGTGGCGAAATCGTTCCCGATACAGCTTCTACCATATCAGAAGAAGAATTCATCATTTCTACGCCCATCGCCGAACCAAGCAATATCCGCTTAAGCGAAAGGGCTAAAATAGGTGATTTAGAAAGTATTGCCTCTGCGTATAACGAAGAGAACGTACAAAATCATGTAGAGAAAATTATATCCTTTGGTGGGCGTGCAGCTGGGTCAGAATCTGGGCATAATACAGGTGAATATATCGCCGAAGAATTTGCTCGTGCTGGCTTAGCCCCTGCAGGGATAAATGGTACTTTTTACCAAGAATTCCCGCTCACTTATGCAAAACTGAACGTAATTCCGACTTTGAGTATTAGTGGCTCGGATAAAGAATATATTTTCCATCAAGATTTCTCCCCTCTAATTGGCGCATATCTTGGAGCGGGCAAGGGAAGTGGAGAAGTTCTTTGGCTTAATAATTGTGACCGCACCGATTTTGCAAAAATCGATGTAGTAGATAAAGTCGTCTTTTGCAAAAGTGGTGCGGCTAAAGAAATTAGCCGAAATGCGGTTGAAAATGGTGCAGCAGCTCTACTTTTATTGAGCAATGCGGAAGCAAATCCACCTAATGCTGGAACAGCTATTTTACCGATTTGGATTCCTGAGCCAATTCCCGCCTTTCGTGTTTATCCTACCATTGCAGAAGATTTATTAGCGGGGAGCGGTATCTCTCTTGCCGATTTGACTCTGATTTTTGAACCCTTTGCTTTAGAGACAGAAGCAGAATTAAATATCTCACTCACTTCTCCCTGCGTCAAAGATGGTTGTTTTGGGCAAAATATTTTGGGCGTATTTCCAGGACACGACCCAAATTATGCTGACCAAGTTATAATCGTTGGTGCGAGTTATGATTCTTATGGTGAGAGTCCTGATAAGCTTAAGTGGGAAGATGATATAGTGCGGGCAAAAGGAGTTGCTCAACTTTTAGAGATTGCTCAAAGTTGGAAAAAGCAAGATTACGCCCCGCGCGTAACTGTGCTTTTTGTGGGCTGGGATGCTGGTATGCAAGAAATACTTGGGGAGGAGTACTATGAAAATCATCCTCAATATCCCTCGGAAAATATCTTAGCCACACTCAAATTAAATGTAGAGAATGATGGCGAAACTACCTCATCTATCTTGCTTGGTTTAGCCGAAGGTGATTTCTTTATTCACGATTTACTCACCCATCGCGCCAATGCTGTGATGGATGGTGATCTGGATGCGTTTTTAGCCACATCGCTTGCAAGTGAACGCCCAAATGACAAAATTTGGTTTGAAGATGCACAGGCATTATCGCCCCTTGCCTACGAAATGGATTTTAACAATTTAGAAATGGTGGGCAATGAAGCCACTGCCGAAGTAAAAATCGCATTAGAAGCAGCAGGTGAGAATGGCGGTTCACGAAAAATATCGTCTAGTGTCCCTATAAAGTTTGCTTTTATCGTAGATGCGTGGCATTGGGCAGGCGCAGATTTGCATTGGGCAGACGCCCCGAAAACTGGTGAAGAAATTGAAGATATTCAAGACACCGAATTGCCCCCCTATTTTGAAGTGGCGCACCCTGTCAATAAATCGCTTGAAAGTTTGGGGGAGTTAGCTGGCGAAAAATATACCGAAATTGTGCAACTGTTTGGCTTAGAAGAAGTGGACGATGGAAAGCTATATCTTTTTGCCACCGAAGAAGCCATGCGAGCAAACTCGGCGATGTCTTTGCCGCGTGGCGAAAAACGCTTTATTACCGAAAATACAATCAAAACAGTGTATAGTAGCGAGTTTTCAGAGGGCGAAGATTTTACGACACTTTTGGTAGAACTTTTGCTCACCAATGCGGGTATCTCAGAAAATGCCGCACCGTGGTTGTGGGAAGGTCTGCCCCTCGTCATTTTAGCTAATGAAACTCCTGTCAATATTCAGGGACGGTTTTTGCCAAAATTAGAGGATAGTCTAGAAAGTGAAACTCAAAAAGCCGCAATATCTTGGGCAGCGGTAGATTATTTACAAAGGCAAAAAGGCTGGCGTGGCTTAGGTAATTTCATCGCCGCGTTAGGGCGTGCCTGTGATAGCACTAATTGCAAGACCGAAGATGGTGCAAATCTGGCGTTAAAATCTGCTTTAGGCATGGATGCAGAAAGTTTCGAGACTGCCTGGCAAGCAGATTGGGAATCTCGCCTAGAAAATGCGCAAGATGGCATTAGAGAAGTGCTTTCGGCACGTAATTCTGCCATTCGTAATGGGAATTCAAATGCATTTTTAGCCACCGTTGATAGTAGAACGCCTAACTTAATTAACGAAGAAAAAAGCTGGTTTGCCGATTTAGCCGAATACCCTCTCGAATTCCTCACTTATAACGGGCAACCACTCGCATTTTATGAAGATGGCTCTTTGCTCGTTTCTGTCACTACCGAGTGGCAACTCGAAGGGATTACAGAGAAATGGGGCGGTGGCTCATCCACTTTTAATATCCGTTTTGAGAAAAGTGGCAATGCTTATAGGTGGGCCGGTGTGCCATTAGAAAACTTATACGGGCAAAAAATCCGTATTCGTTATCCTGCAGGGAAAGAAGAAATTGCACAAAATTTCTTAGAAAATGCCGAAGAAATTTACACCGAACTTGCCACCGATTTAGGCATTAACAATCGTAGAACACAAATTATCAATCTTTATAATAATAAAAATGCCTATCGCACTTCTGTTTTTATGTCCTATCCTGATCCAAAATGGATGCAGGGCTGGTCGGCACAAAACCATTCTCTAAAAATAATGCTCGAAGAAGGGAAAAACATTGAAAGCTATCGCCTTGCCCTCAGCACGCATCTCACGCGTCAGCTTTTGGCACAGCGTGGCGTTCACGCCGAGTGGATGCTCACAGGCGGAAGCAATTATTTTGCACGGGGCGTAGATAATGGCGCATCTCAAATGCAAGCAGCTGAGCAACTTTATTATCTTAATAAGGCAGTCGAATCGGAATCTGTTTTCGACTTTAATAATTTTCCTCCTCTCTATCGTCTTTCAGAATCTGAATATAAAATTGGATTACCCCAAGCATGGGATTTTGTGCGCTATTTAGTAGAGAATGAGAATGCCTTTTGGAATGCCGCGCAGACGGGACGTGCGCGCCCCGAACTTGTATCGGCATGGCAGACATCTTTTGAAAGTGGACATGCTACTGCTACCCAAATCTCTATCGCTGAAGCATTTAATGAGCAAGGTGCCATCGAGCATATCGAATTCCTCACAGCATCAGAAATGACGGGAAGGCAAGCAGGTTCGGCAGGCGCAGATTTAGCAGCAGATTATATTGCCGAGAAGTTTGAAGGCTATGGACTAGAAGTGCAGCGTCAAGTTTTCCCTGTCTATTATCAATACTATCTTGAAACGCCCTCTTTAGATTTAAACCTGAGCGGGGTAGAAGAAAAATATCTCTACCATGAAGATTTTATGCTTATCCAAGCTGTAGAAAGTGCGTTAAAAGGTGAGTTGGTCTGGGTAATGGACGAAGATTATGTAGATATGAATTTAGAGGGCAATATCGCCATTCGTAAACCAACAACTGATATAGCCACAGAAATCGCCAATGCCACATCACACGGAGCAGGCGCGTTAATTTTGGTTGGCGATTTGAATCGGGAGAGAGAGAGAAGCGCAAAATATCTCACGCCAACTGCGTTGCCCGAGGGATCAATTCCGGTTTTAGAATTTACGCGCAGTGGTTTTAAGCGTTTATTAGAAAATAGCGGACAGAGCATTGCCAGCATCTATGGCGCACCTCCTGCGCTCTTTCTTGATATAGAGGCAACATTAAATATTTCCCTAAATGAAAATAGAGAATCTGAAACAGCCAATATCTTTGGCTTTTTGCCCGGTTCTGACCCTGTTTTGAGCGATGAAATTATTATCCTCAGCGCACATTATGACCATGTTGGTGATGATCCCAAAACACTTTATAGTGGTGCAAATGATGATGCTAGTGGCCTAGCTACTATGCTAGAAATCGCAGAATTATGGCAAGAAAATAATTATCAGCCAAAACGAAGTGTGCTCTTTGTAGCTTGGGGTGCGCAAGAATTGGGCGAGGGTGGCTCATATTATTATCTGTCAAATCCGCTATACCCTCTAGAAAATATTGTCTCAGTCTATCAATTAGACGCGGTCTCAGGCGGGGATGCGCATCATCTAGATGCACAGGGCGCGCGCGATCAGGAAGGACTTTCACTCTTTTATATAGAAAAAGCGCAAGAAATTTTGGGTGGGCGTTTACAGCTCTCCCTTCCTAAAGAAGAAGGCGTGCCCCCATTCTCTCCCGATGCTCTTTTTGCCCGTGAGACGATTAGAGTTAGCTCTGACCACGATCCCTTCCGTGAGATGGGTATCCAAGCCCTGCGCATTGCATGGCGTGAGGCAAATGAGACTAATCCCAGTGATGAATTTACAGATGAGGTAAACCCTAAATTTCTTTCTACGGCGGGACGTTTAACGATTTTGACAGTGATGATGGATGCGCGGTGATTTCTAAAAACATTCGCTATGAGAAAATATTATAAGAGGAGTTTTTATGATTTCAATTTCAGGGACAACCGAATGGAAAAGTGCGCATTCAGGAGCGCTAATAGGGTTGCTCGAATTATCGGGAATTATCAATACCAAAAAAATTCCTCAATTAAATGAGCAAAAAAGAGAAATAGAGTCTCAGCTACGAGAAAAATATGGGGATTTTACGCGGCAGGAATTGGTCGCACTCCCTGTGATGTCGGCTTATAAGAAATACTATAGTCGTTTCAAAAAGACCTATCATGTGCAGCTTCAGGTTGAGTCAATTGTGCATAAGGGGAGAAAGTTGCCAAATGTTTCTCCCCTTGTTGATATAAATTTTCTTGCCGAAATGGAAACATTCATTCTAACAGCGGGGCATGATCTAGAGAAATTGCGAAAGCCGATTTTTATAGATATTTCTAAAGAGGGAGATACTATCACGCAGATGAATGGTGCATCCAAACCCATCCGTGCAGGCGATATGATTATGAGAGATGCAAATGGTGTAAGTTGTTCAATTTTGTACGGACAAGATAATCGTTCTTTTATATCTCCCGAGACATCTCACGTTCTTTATGTTGCTTATGTGCCCGAAGGTATTCCTGAAGAATTTGCCATGGCTCAGTTAGAGAAGATCGAAGCATATATTCGACTTTTTTCGCCCAATGCAGTTTTGGAGCAAAAGCGTTTAGTTAAAGCTAAATAATAAAGAAGCTATACGATAAAATACCCGTCTCATTAATCATAAGACGGGTGTTTTGTTTTTTCTATAAAAAACTGCATTCTATTATTACTCTGTTACCATTGCAAAGAACATCGGGCTAAAGTAGGGAATAAGCCAAATAAACCAAACCAATACGCTGAATTTGTGGAAATTCTTAATCGCTTTTTCATCATTATTTCGCAAAACGATAAATGCCCAAAGAGCGTGGATAAACATTAGAATAATAGCGAGTAGTCCTGAAATTCCATGTATATCAAAGGTCATCCTGCCGACAAATTCGAACATCATGCCTGTTCCCCAAGTATCGAAAATTAGACCTAAAACGAAGAAAACTAAATGCCATTTCTTGAGTTCGCCTGCAATTTTTTCACTCCAAACACCGATCGAATAAAAAACCAATGCCGATGTGATGATAATACTAGCTGTTGAGTCCATATTTATTATCCTTTGACCGCATTTACAAAATCTGCCAATAACCCATAGGCGGTCGTATGAGGTCCTGGGTCTTTTTCGACTATAGAGAGATCGCCCAAAACATCGGTTCTAAATTCGACGATGGAGGATGTCCCTTCTACGCTAAAGATGGGGGAGGTGCTGGGGATAAGTTCGGGGGAAACTTTAGCGATTACTTTGTCGCCGTCACGTTCGGCGGAGCAAATTAGCTTATAACGTTTGCCATCTTTTAGGGCATCTGCGACCATTTCGGGTGTGATATTGCGAATGCCTTCACGGTTTACATCTTGGGGTTTTAGCGGGATGCCCATTAGCACTGTGACCAATGCAGAGACTTTGATGGCTGCGTCCCAGCCGTCTACATCTCCACTGGGGTCTGTTTCAGCGATACCAACATCTTGGCAATGCTTTACGGCTTCGTCGAAAGAATCTCCCTGCTCAAGACGAGATAAAATCAAGTTTGTCGTCGAGTTCAAAACACCTTTAAACGAGAGCAAGTTAGACGCCGGGATAGATTCGCGGAAAAGCGAGAAGATTGGCGCACCATCCATAACGGTAGATTCGTGATAAAAGCGCACGCCTTTTGCTTCCGCTAAATCTAATAAGTCTTTATACCCATGCACAACAGGTCCCTTATTAGCGGTGCAAACGTGCATGCCCAAATCTAGTGCTTTTTTTGCGTGGTCGAGGGCAGGTTGCCCCGTTTTATGGTTTACAGAGGTATTTTCGAAGAGCAGGTCTGCGCCACATTTCTGGATGAAATCGAAAGAATCTTTTATAGCATTGTCGCCAAAATCAGTTGAGAGTGATTCTAAATCTATGCCATTTTGGTTGATCACTGCCCCATGCCTTCCGGTTGCAATGCCTGTAACCGAAAAACTAATATCGTGTTTTTCTTTGAGGTCTTTCTCTTTGCGAATGAGCAATTCTGCTAGCGCGCGACCAACATTGCCAAAGCCGAGAAATGCGAGTTTATAATGTGCCATATTTTCTCCAATTTATGTGGGTAGAGGTGGGCGTAGTATACCAGCCATGCTATAATTTTAGGCATCTGACCGGCTAAAGGAGCCCAAAATGTATAATCAAAAAGATTTGGACGAACTCGAAAAACGTCTTGAAGAATGGGAAGAAGAAACGCTAAAAAAGACTTTAGAGCGTTTTCCGGAGAGAAGTGACAGTTTTATAACGACATCTTCGGAGGCAGTCGAACGGCTTTATACGCCCTCGAGCATCCCCGACTTCGACTACACGCGTGATTTGGGCTTGCCCGGCGAATACCCCTTTACACGGGGCGTTCACCCTACAATGCACCGAGGCAAACTCTGGACAATGCGCATGTTTGCGGGGTTTGGTACCGCAGAGGAAACGAACGCCCGCTTCAAGTATCTGCTCGGCGAGGGGCAGACGGGACTCTCGATTGCCTTCGATTTGCCGACCCTGATGGGCTATGATGCTGATGCCCCCGAAGCCCTTGGTGAATTTGGCAAATGTGGCGTGGGGATTTCATCGTTGCGAGATATGGAAATTTTGCTTGATGGACTGCCTTTGGATAAAGTTTCGACGAGCATGACCATTAACTCACCCGCATCTATTATTTGGGCAATGTATATCGCAGCAGCAGAGAAAACGGGTGTGAAACGGGCGCAATTGCGTGGCACGCTCCAGAACGATATTCTGAAAGAATATATTGCGCAGAAAGAGTATATCTTCCCGCCTGAACCTTCGATGCGACTCGTGACCGACACCATTGAATTCGGCACAAATGAACTCCCAATGTGGAATACGATCAGCATCTCAGGCTACCATATCCGCGAGGCTGGCTCGACTGCCGCACAGGAACTAGCATTCACTTTAGCAGACGGATTTGAATATGTGCGTTGGGCGTTGGAACGTGGATTGGATATTGATGATTTCGCCCCACGTCTTTCGCTCTTTTTCAACTCGCATAATGATTTCTTCGAGGAGATTGCTAAATTCCGTGCCGCTCGCAGAATTTGGGCACGAGAGATGAAAGAAACTTTCGGAGCGAAAAACCCCCGCTCGTGGCTGATGCGTTTCCATACACAGACGGCAGGTGCGTCACTCACCGCGCAGCAACCGGAAATCAACGTGGTGCGCGTTGCCTTGCAAGCCCTCGCCGGTGTTCTCGGCGGGACACAATCTCTGCATACCAACAGTTTAGACGAAGCTCTCGCTCTCCCCTCTGCAGAGGCTGTGACCATCGCGCTTCGCACGCAACAAATCATCGCCGAAGAATCGGGCGTGACGAATACGATTGATCCGCTTGGTGGCTCCTATTTTATGGAAGCACAGACGAATAAAATCGAAGCACAGGCTTACGATTATTTCCGACGAATAGAAGATTTGGGCGGGATGCTACCAGCCATTGAAAAAGGTTTCTTCCAAAGCGAGATTTCAGATGCAGCCTATCGCTATCAACGTGAGATTGATCAGAATGTACGGCGTGTTGTGGGGGTGAATGCCTATAATGAAGAAAAAGATGTGAAAATTCCAATTCTCAAGATGGACCCTGAAGGCTACAAAAAGCAAAAAGCACGCTTGGATGAAATCCGTAAGACGCGTGATAATGAGAAAGTGACGAAATCATTAGAACGTCTCAAAAATGCCTGTGAAGGGACGGAGAATACGATGCCTTTCATTCTCGATTCTGTCCGCGAGTACGCCACCCTCGGTGAAATCGTGAATGTAATGAAGGATATTTTCGGCGGCTACGAAGAACCGACTTGGATTTGAGTTTAGAGTTTAGGAATTATAAAATCAGGAAAGAAGTAAAAAGTTTAAACACAAAGGGCACGAAGGTTCTCTCAGAAAAATTCAGTGAATCTTTGTGCTCTTTGTGTTTAAACTTTTATATTGAAACTCTGGCGATGGACTAAACTTTTCCCTATCTTTTTTATCGCTTCACGATGTTTTTTTGTGCCGTAGCCTTTATGTTGCGCAAATTCATATTCTGGATATTCTTTATCTAGCGCACGCATTTTTGCGTCTCGAGCAGTTTTAGCGAGGATGGATGCAGAGGCGATGGTAAGAGAGCGCATATCGCCTTTGATAAATTTTTCTTGGGGGATGTCAATATCAGGGAGGTCGAGATAATCAGTGATTAGGTAATCAGGGAGAATGGCGAGACCCTCTACCGCTCTTTTAGCAGCTAATTTTGTAGCGGGCAAGATGCCTATTTGATCAATTTCTTCTGGTGAAGAAAAACCAATTCCCCATGCGATGGAATTTTTTTTGATGATTGGTTCGAGGGCTTCACGCTGGGACTGAGGCATTTCTTTGGAATCGCGCACCCCAGCTAAAATTCGCGTTAGTTTTGAGATGTTAGGGAGGATGACGACTGCTGCTGCTACATCTCCGGCTAATGCGCCACGCCCAGCTTCGTCTATCCCGCCAAGGTTAATGAAGTTTTTTTTCCAGAGTCTTTTTTCTATTTTTAGATCGGGGTATTTAGGGAGAGTGCTTAGGTCAAACTTTTTTCGAGCCATAAAGCCCTTTTCGTGCATTTTTACGAATTTTCAGTAAATCTAGAAACATGCGCCACGAATCACGAAATACGTTGATTTTGCTTTCTTCGTTGTAATACCAGGGAATGGGGAGCTCGGTTACTTTATAACCGCGTAGTTTGGCAATATAGAGAATTTCTACATCGAATGCCCAGCCCTCAATGCTCTGATATTTGAAAAGGTCTTCGGCTATTTCAGCGCGGAAACCCTTGAAGCCGCATTGCGTGTCGTGAAGTTCAGGGAGGGTGAGCGCGCGAATAAGAAGATTGAAAATGCGCCCTGTAAAATGTCTGAATTCTGGCTCATCGTAACGGATTGCGCCCTCAACTTCGCGTGAGGCAATCACAATATCTCTATTTCTGTGCGGGGGAATAAAACGGGAGATTTCTGTGATGGGCATAGAAAAATCGGCATCGCAAAAAACACGATATTCTCCACGCGCTTCGAGCATGCCGCGTTGAACAGCTTTACCCTTACCTGCAAAATCATTATGAAATACGCGCAAATTTGAAAATGTGGAAGTTAAGCTTTGCGCTAATTTGTAGGTATTATCACTGCTTCCGTTTTCAACTACGATGACTTCGGATAAATAGTCTTGCTTCGCTAGAAAAGCGAAAACCTGCTCCAATGTCTGAAGCAGGTGACTTTCTTCATTATAGGTGGGGATGATGATCGATAGTAAAGGTGTAGGCATTTTTATAGAAAGAATACAACGCCAAGGATTAATAAGACCAAAAGGCAAATTAAAATTAGGCCCATTATCCCGATAAGAGCTAGTTGTTTTCCTGTCATGCCTAAATAAGTCTCAGTAGCTTTTTTTATAGGGGCTGGTGTTTTGACTAAGGAAGGGGAGCTACTAGGTGCTCGCTTATTAGATATAGCCTTATTATTTACGCTAACTTTTGATGAAGTTTCGGCAGGTGATTGAGCAGGTGCTTCTTTTTTTTCTTGGGGTTTTGCTTTCGGTGGCTTTGGATTTATTAGTGTTTCAGTAATTTTATGAATAAGCTCTAGGCTCATAATTGGTGGTTCTTGCGTCAGAGAAGAAACAAAGCGTTCTGCGGCATCGCTCATCACAATTCGTATAATGGGACGCACAGAGGCAATATGCAAAGCAGGGTTAGTAGATAAAAGAATTGGCTCTATGCCATCGGTTAAATCAACATCATTCCGTTTGAGATAAACACTCAGGGCTTTGCTTAGCTGGGCAGTGCGCTTCAACAAATTGATATTGGCTTCTTTAAAATTCCCACCAGTAATTGTTCCCCAAGCATCATTTTTAGCGCGATAAGTGCCTTGTACATGAGTCACGAAAATAACCTGAATGCCGGGAGGCCCTACTAAAATAAGAGGAATAGTAATCTTGGAATTACCCAGCGTAAGATTACGAATTAGCGTAAATTTATTGCCCAATTGTTTTTTAAAGAGGGCAATTGCTTTTTCTTGGGCTTGTAAATCAGGATACCAAGAAAACCCATACTGAAGCGTCCCTTTGGCACGGTTGAAAGTACTGATTGAACCATCAGCATCGACTAGGGGTGTTTTATCAATAATTTTCATAGAGAAGGCCTTTATTTTTTCAGATAGCGATTTTGCAATTTTAGCATATACTGCTTCAAAATAAAAATCATAGGTGGCTTTTAGTAGGCCCAATTAAGTTGAATAAAAGAAAGGTGACACGCGTGACCTAAGCTGGGGTGCCGCTAAACAACTTTTTCTTTACCAGATGCCTAAAGCCCCCCGAAATCTTTGCTCGGAGGGCTTCTTTTAATTATTGCCATTGTAAGTGTAGAGCATATTATTATTTTTGCTTTTTTCTGATTGCGGATTCTCTACCCCTTCACAATATTCACCACTCTGCCCTTAATCACAATTACTTTGCGGGGGGGCTTGTCCCCGAGATATTTCTGCACATTTTCGCTGGCTAGAGCGATAGCGCTTACTTTTTCATCATCTATATCAACGGCGACGGTGATTTTATCGCGGACTTTGCCGTTGACCTGCACAGCTATCTCGACCTCGTCCACGACTATGGCTCTTTCATCTACCTCTGGCCAAGATTGGGTGTGGATGGAGTATTCTCCGCCCATTCGTTCCCAGAGCTCTTCGGCGAAGTGGGGGGCAACGGGAGCCAGCATCAGTAAATAAATTTTGCTGGCTTCGTTCCATTCCTCGCTACCTACTGCGCCCTCACGGCGGGCTTTATACATCTCGTTCATGAGTTCCATCAGCGAGGAGATGATGGTGTTGAATCCCACGTTTTCGAAATCGTAGGTGATCGATTTGAGTGTGAGATGAAGTTTGCGTCGCAAAGCAAGTTTGGTGTCGTTCGAGCAAGTTGGGGTCACGTTCGTTTCCGCGGTGGTGTCCGTAAAAATCGTCCAGACTCGCTTCATCCAACGCACGGTTCCCTCAATTCCCTGAGAATTCCACGGGCCGCCCATATCCCAGCGCGCAAAAAACATGAGATAAGCGCGTACTACATCTGCGCCATATTTTTCGACCAGCGCATCGGGGGCAACCACATTGCCTTTTGATTTCGACATTTTATCGTGGTCTTCGCCCAAAACCATGCCTTGATTTCGCAATTGTGTCATTGGCTCATGCCCTTCGGTCACGCCCATATCGCGCAGTGCTTTATGGAAAAATCGGGTGTACATCAGGTGCATAGTGGCGTGTTCGATACCGCCCGTGTAGGTGTCTACGGGCATCCAATAATCGTATTCTTTTTGGTCAAATGGCGCGTCGTGATAGTCCGGGGAAAGGTAGCGCAGGTGATACCAAGACGAGCACATGAAGGTATCCATCGTGTCAGTTTCTCGGATAGCTTCTGTGCCGCACTCAGGGCATTCGGTATGCTTCCAAGTCGGGTGCAATTTCAGCGGAGATTCGCCGGTGGGCAGCCACTCAACATCTTCAGGGAGCGTGATGGGCAGTTGCTCTTCAGGAACGGGATTCCAGCCACATTTCTTGCAATTTATCATCGGGATAGGTGATCCCCAATAGCGTTGACGGGAGATGAGCCAGTCACGTAGTTTGTAGTTGACAGCTTTCTTTCCCGTGCCTTTTTCTGCAATAAACTTGATCGCTGCCGAAACAGATTGATCCCCGGGTGTGCCTGTCAACGCCCCCGAGTTAACTAACGCCCCTTTGGCTGGAACAGATTCTTCCATCGTTGCGCCATCGAGTTCATCCATGTCGTCAGGTTGAACAACAACGCGCACTTCGAGATCAAATTTGCGGGCAAATTCAAAGTCACGTTGGTCATGAGCGGGGACAGCCATAATTGCACCCGTGCCATAAGACATGAGCACATAATCGGCAATCCAAATCGGGATTTTCTCATCGTTGACAGGGTTGATGGCGTAAGCACCTGTAAATACGCCCGTTTTCTCTTTGGTGGTCGATTCGCGTTCAATATCCGATTGACGTGCGGCTTCGGCTTTATAGGCTTCAATTTCTTCTTTTTTATCGTCGCTAGAAATTTCATCTACGAGCGAATGTTCAGGAGAGAGAACCATAAAGGTTGCGCCCCAGAGCGTATCGGGGCGGGTGGTGAAGACTTCCATATCGTGCCCGCCGAGTTCAGTCGTGAATACGACAGAAGCACCTTCACTTTTTCCGACCCAGTTTGTTTGCAAGGTTTTTACGGTTTGGGGCCAATCAATACCTTCGAAAGTTTTTAATTCATCGGCATATTTGGTGGTGCGGAAGAACCATTGGTCTAGTTCTTTTTTAATAACAGGGGTGTCACAGCGTTCGCAATGACGGTCATCGCCCCAAACTTGTTCGCGTGCCAGCGTGGTATTACAACTTGGGCACCAATCTACGGGTGACATTTTGCGATAGGCGAGGCCATTTTTATAGAGTTGAATGAAGAACCATTCTGTCCATTTATAGTAAGACTCATCACTGGAGACAGCTTCGCGCTTCCAATCAAACATCGCCCCCATACTACGCAGTTGTCCACGCATTCTGTCAATATTGGCGTAAGTCCACGTTTTGGGATGGATATTATTCTTAATTGCCGCCCCTTCTGCGGGCAGGCCAAAAGAATCGAAACCGATGGGGAAGAGGACATTGAATCCCTTCATACGTTTATAGCGAGCGCGCGAATCAGAGGGAGTCATTGCATACCAGTGACCGATATGTAGATCGCCAGAGGGATAAGGAAGCATTGTCAGCGCGTAATGTTTCTCTTTCTTCTCATCGATTACTGAGCGATAAAGTTCGTCAGCATCCCATTTGTTTTGCCATTTCTTTTCTATTTCGCCGTGGTTATATTCGTCGTTGAACATGGTTTTTCTCCTGTGCTTCAAGGTTTCAGGTTGAAAGTTTTTAAGCTAATATCTTAAGTTTAATGTCTTTTTAAAAACAAAAATCCCATCATCCACTCAGGGACGAAGGAATTAAATCTCCGCGGTACCACCCCGAATTGTCTGTTTCCAGACCACTCGTATTTGCTATAACGGGCTTACCCGTTGCTGATTACTTCTCATTCACCAGCACAGTCTCTTTTTCGAGAACAACAAGCGAGTTCGATCTCTGCGTTCCTGCTAAACGCTACGATGGATTTCCACGTTTTCTTCCATCTCTCTGGCAGGATGACCTACTACTCTTGTCTTGACTTTTAGATTTTTCTTCTTAGCAAAAGAGCCAGCCTTTCAGCCGGCTCTCTCATAAGCTCAATAGATTGCTCGTTGAGCCGTCTAGTGGACCTAGTGGGACTCGAACCCACGACCTCCTCAATGCCATTGAGGCGCGC
>JABGQV010000087.1 GCA_018648655.1 Anaerolineae bacterium
CTCGGCCTTGACAGGGCCGCATGTTGAACCGCTACACCACGGGACCAACTAACGAGAAATAGTTTACCACGAGGGTATAGTCGGGTCAAGTTTTTTGTATACGAGTTTCTAAATTTAGGGCTTTTTTAAAACAAAAAAAGCCGCTCTGATGAGCGACTTTTTAATCTTCAAGCGGTATAATTAGCTATGTGATTCAATATATTTGACTGCACCACCAACTGTAGTGATCGATTGTGCATCTTCGTCAGAGATTTCTGCGCCAAATTCATCTTCAAATGCCATAATTAACTCAACCAAATCGAGAGAATCGGCTTCGAGATCATCACGAAAATTTGCTTCTGGGGTCACTTTTTCTACATCTACGCCGAGTAAATCGGCAATAATTTCTTGAATTTTGCTGAGAGTATCAGCCATAACAGCCTCCTGAGCGGTTTTATTAGTGCTGGCAATTTTACCAGTTTATCTCAGAATAAGGAACACAGCCCTATGAGAAAAGTTGCGCCAATTGACGAACGAAAATCTGACCATATCCAAATTAATTTAGATGAAGATGTCCGCTCTGGCATCACAACGGGATTAGAGCAATATCACTTTGTGCATGAGGCTCTCCCCGAAATTTCGCTAGCAGACGTGAATTTGAACTTGACACTCTTCGGTAAAAAACTGCGTGCCCCAATCTTAATATCCTCCATGACGGGTGGGACAGAGGAAGCCGGTGAAATTAACGCGAGGCTAGCCGAAGCCACTCAAGAAAGTGGCATCGCTATGGGACTAGGCTCACAGCGCGCTGCTATCGAAAGCCCTATCCAAACCCCCACCTTTAGCATCGCCAGAAAAATGGCACCAGACGCGCTACTTTTTGCTAATATAGGCGCAGTCCAACTCAACTATGGTTATGGCATAGATGAATGTAGACGCGCGGTAGATATGCTAGAAGCAGATGCGCTGATCCTACACCTCAACCCTCTCCAAGAAGCTGTACAGGCTGGTGGAGACACAAATTTTTCCGGTTTAGCAAAAAAGATTGAAGAAATTTCTAAAAAACTAGAAGTGCCCGTGATAGCCAAAGAAGTAGGCTGGGGCATTTCAGAGCGCACCGCCAAACTTTTAGCCGATTGTGGTGTAGACGCCATCGACGTAGCCGGTGCAGGTGGCACAAGCTGGTCACAAGTGGAAATGCACCGCGCCCCAGATCAGTTCACCAGAGAACTCGCAGCCACCTTTGTTGATTGGGGCATCAATACCACCGATTCGATTCTGAACATCAAGCAAGTCGCCCCGGGGATGACTATCTTCGCCAGCGGAGGGTTGAAAAATGGTCTGGAGATTGCCAAATCTATTGCCCTCGGTGCAACACTGGGTGGGATAACGAGTCCATTCTTGCGCGCGGCGATGATTTCTACTGAAAGGGTGGTTGAAGTAATAGAACTGACGAAACGACAAATTGAAGTCACTTTTTTTTCAGCAGGTATTTCTGAACTAAATGATGACATATATATGAATTTGAGAACCACATCTACCCACTCAAATCAATGAAAAGAATCTCATCAACCTGTAAAAAATATGGCTAGAATCTCTTGCCTCTTCTCTCAAAAAAACCTGCTACAATCTTCCCATGACAAATCTTCCTGAAAGTATCTTCCCTGCTATAGAAAAAGAACTTAAAAAACAAATTTCTCGCCTAGACGAAGCCCACACTGCCGATTACCAAGAGATGCTCACCTATCACATGGGCTGGAGCGGTGAAGGCGCGGGAGCTAAAGCAACAGGCAAACGAATTCGCCCCCTTTTCCTTTTGCTAGCAGCATCTGCCACAAAAGGAAATTGGCAAAACGCCCTCCCTGCCGCCGCGGCTATAGAACTTATTCACAATTTTTCACTTTTACACGATGATATTCAAGATAATTCTAAAACACGACGCGGACGCCCTACAGTGTGGACAAAATGGGGCGTAGCACAAGCCATCAATGCTGGGGATGGCATTTTCATCATCGCTAATTTAGCGATGGGTGATCTGCTAAATCATTATCCCGCTGAAATTGTTTTAGACGCTGAACGCACTGTGCAAGAGACTTGTCTTAACCTAACACGGGGTCAACATCTCGACATCGCTTACGAAAAACGCGCTAGTATAGAGATTGGTGATTATTGGCAAATGATCGCGGGAAAAACAGCCGCACTACTCTCAACCTCTACAGAGTTGGGCGCCCTGCTTGGTGGAGCAGATGAAAAACTTAGATTCACCTATAAAGAATTTGGGCATTATCTCGGCCTCGCCTTTCAAGTACAAGACGATATTCTTGGTATTTGGGGTAACGAAGCAAATACCGGAAAATCTGTAGCCAGCGATTTGCTAGAGGGCAAAAAATCACTGCCTGTTTTATATGGACTTCAAAAGAGGGGGGAATTTGCCGCACGCTGGCAAGAAGGCGCACTCACTAAAGATGAAATCCCTGAAATGGCACGCTTATTAGAGGTTGAGGGCGCACGACTAGAAACCCAACGCCAAGCAGACCAGATGATGGAACTTGCCCTCCATGCCTTACGAACAGCAAGTCCTCAAGGCGAAGCGGGGAATACCCTCTTCAAGTTGACAGAAAAATTATTAGCACGTGAGACTTAAGAAAATAAGGTTCTCACTCACAAATCATTATCTTTTTTCTAAAAATAAACAGAGAAGAAAGCACCCACTGCGAGAGCGGACTTAATTGAGGCGACTTTTGTCGCTTTCTACACATTTTCTCCGATAAAATCACATCCATTAATAAGAGAGAAATATATCTCCCCAACAGAAAAGAGCTTTTTTTAGATTTGGCTCTTTTCTGTCAAAGCTAAACTTTTTCTGCCCCAAAAAGAACTTCAAAACGACACTCACATAAAGGAGCGACCAAATGCGGCTGAATATCCTCTATGATGCTGGCATAAATTTCGCTCATAAAGAAATTCTCCGCGTCTTCTTTGCTATCCCATGCAGTAAGATAGGTGAATTCAGTAGGTCTCTCTGCGCATTCCAGCACATAGCTGGCCCGTCCTCTATGATTTGCAACTATTTCCACAAATTCATCACTGTGCAGTTTTTCTGCAACTGAATCAGCATTAGGTAAATACAAACGTAAGGTTGTTAGGTGAAACCACATATAGTAC
>JABGQV010000130.1 GCA_018648655.1 Anaerolineae bacterium
GTCCAATCATACAAGAAATCAGAAAAACAAAAAAATACTCAAGCGCAAAACTACTTCAAAAAGCTACAAATCTAAGAAAACAAAAAGACTTAGAGGTTATTTTCAACTGCTTTGACGATTTGGAAGAAAAAATAAATTCAAGATTGATGCCTACTTATAACAAAGATATTGAACAAGCTTTCCTGAAATTATCAAAAACAAACAATGAAGAATTAGAATATATTATTGCTGAAGATGATGTATATATACGAAAAAGCACCTAACACCGCGTTAAACTGCCCCATCTTTAACCCAAAGATTAAGAAAAAAAGGACCAGCAAGCAATACTGCTTGCTGGTCCTTTTAATTTGTAGCAAAATCGTTCCCCCCTACACAATCTCCTTCAAGGCCTCGCCCAACTTTCTAATTTCTTCAATTGTGTTGTAATGAGTCGCGCCGACGCGCACCATCCCACCGCTCTCTTCGAGGCCGAGTCTTTCGGTAACGTTGATAGCGTAGTAATGCCCATCCCAAACGTAGATGTCGCGTTCGCCCAATAGCTCCGCTACCTTGCGCGGATGCAAATCTCCGAGACGGAAAGAGAAGGTTGCCACGCGCTCGTTAGCTTTATCTGGGTCGCTAGGACCATATAAAACCAAGCCCGGCACAGAGTCTAAGGTTGCGAGTAGAGCTTTGTTGAGTTCCTGCTCGTATGCACCAATGGCCGTCATCGCTTTTTTGAGCGTCAGCGTTCGTTCTGAATAATCACCTTTGGGGAAATCATATTCGCTGCCAAACTCATTTCCTATCCATTCAAAATACTCAATTGCACCCAGAACACCCGCAATCCCTTCGTGGTTTTGTGTACCAGTTTCATATTTAGAAGGCAAAGCATTGCTCGCAGGACGAACTTTATAAGCATCCATCTCTTCGAGAAGATGTTTTTTGCCATAGAGAACACCCGAATGAGGCCCAAAGTATTTATAGGGGGAGGAGACGAGAAAATCGGCATCCAAATCTTGGACATCAATCACGCCATGTGGGGCATATTGGACAGCATCCACATAGACCATTGTGCCAACTTCGTGCGCCATCTTGATAATTTTCTTGATCGGGTTGATCGTCCCCAAAGCATTAGATGCATAGCCGACCGCCAGGAATTTCGGCTTGCGTTCGAGGGCGCGTTCTAACTCGTCGAGATTCAGCGTCCCGTCTTCCACGTCGAAGCCAACCCATCTCACATCCGTACCACGATCTTCGGCGGCAAGCAACCACGGGGTCACGTTTGCATCGTGATCGAGTCGCGTGACCACAATCTCGTCGCCCGCTTCCCACATCCGAGAAATTGAGCGGCTGAGATGCAAAGTCAGCGTGGTCATATTATTGCCGAAAACAATTTCTTCGGGGCTGGCGGCATTATAAAAATCCGCCATCGCTTGGTGCGCTTCATCGAGCACAGCATCTGAGGCCGCGCTGGTGGCAAATGCGCCCTCGTGATTGGCGTTGCAATCGACAAGATAGGCCGTCATGCGGTCGAGGCTTTGTTGGCAAATTTGCGTACCGCCGGGGCCGTCGAAAAAGATAGCGGGGCGGTCGAGCGCGGGGAATTGCTTGCGAATACGAGAAATATCAAGACTCATTTAAACTCCTTTTTTCTGCTTTGATGAAATCTTCGGGCGTGTTTAGGTTCCAAAAATTTAGCCCATCGGGGTTGAATAGGGCACTTTCTTCAGGCGAAAGCGCATGAACTTTGACTTGATTGAACCACGAAATCACCTTCCATTTATCGGCATCTAGCGCGGCTTCAATGGGAGGGATACAAGCATCTCGCCGATAAAGGGCATGAAGCGGCTCATAACCATATTCTGTTTTGGGGATGATAAGATCCGCACCGTGCGTGACGATGAGCTTGCTTGCCGCCAAAAAGAATTGGTTGCTGGCAAAAGGCATATCACATGCCACCACGGCAACGAGATCGCCTTTGGCGGCAGAAAGTGCGGTATAGAGTCCGCCCAATGCCCCGCGACCAAGCCTCAGGTCAGGCACGATTCGCAGATCTAAAAAAGAGTATGCCTCTGGGTTATTGCTGGTGACGATGATCTCATCTGCGATTGGTGACATCCGATTATAAACATGCTGAATTAAGGGAATCCCATTAAATAATTTTAGGGCTTTATCTTCGCCCATGCGGCTCGATTTGCCGCCAGCTTGAATGGCAAGGGTTAACATGATGATATTATAGGGTAGATTTCAAAATTTAAGGTTGAAGGTAAAAAAGATGAATTTAGCAAAAAAACTAGATGCATTAACCGCCCCCGGCATACTCTATAAAAAGTTAGATAATAAAGTCCTGCGTTGTTTCGCTTGTGGACATCGCTGTCTGATTCGCGAAGGGAAGCGGGGAATCTGCCAAGTGCGCTTTAACGAAAATGGGGAGTTACGTGTGCCTTCAGAATATATTGCTGCATTGCAGCTTGATCCTGTTGAGAAAAAACCTTTATACCATTTTTTCTCTGGCGAAAACGCACTTTCTTTCGGAATGCTAGGCTGTGATTTGCACTGCGATTATTGCCAAAATTGGTTCACGTCCCAAGCAATGCGTGACCCTGACTCTGATAGCGCGGGAAGGCTAGTACGTGAAATTAGCGCAAAAGAGATAATCACCATAGCCAAAGAAAATGACGCTAAAATTATTGCCTCTACTTATAATGAGCCCCTAATTACAACAGAGTGGGGAGTTGAAATCTTTAAAGAAGCGAAAAAATCAGGGTTTAAAACGGCTTTTATTTCTAATGGGCATGCAACTGCCGAAACTCTTGAATATCTACACCCATATTTAGATGCCTATAAAATTGATCTGAAATCAATGCAAGAGAAAAATTATAGAGAACTGGGTGGTGTATTAAAAAATGTACTTGATAGCATAAAGCGCGTTCACGAATTAGGTATTTGGCTCGAAGTCGTGACTTTGGTCGTGCCCGACTTCAATGATTCAAATGAAGAACTATGGGATACTGCCCGTTTTCTGGCTGGAATTTCACCCAATATCCCGTGGCATGTGACAGCCTATCACCGTGATTATAAAAGACAGAGTGGTGACAATACCTCTGTAAAATCCCTTTTACGTGCCGCCGATATTGGGCGTGAAGCTGGGCTAAATTATGTCTATGCAGGGAATGTGCATGGACTAGCGGGAGAATATGAATCAACGCATTGCCCCAACTGCAAAAAAGTCCTTATCTCAAGACACGGATTTTCAATTAATAATTATCAAATAACAAAGGAAGGAAAATGCCCTCATTGCGAAGCGAAGATTGCAGGTATTTGGTCTACAGATGAATAAAAGAGTTTTTATCTGTTCTAACTATTCTTTAAAACTAAACAACTTCTGAACATCTTTCATATATAATCTACTCATGAAAACAATTCTTATTGTAGACGACAATGCTAGTATCCGCACTCTTGTTCGTGATTACCTCAACGAGCAAGGTTTTCACGCCCTCACCGCCGATAATGGGCAAAGCGCCCTTTTTGTTGCCCGCCAAGAAAACCCAGACCTAATCCTTCTCGATATCATGATGCCCGAAATGGACGGCTATCAATTCATCACCGCCTATAGAAAAGAGAGCGATGCCCCCATAATATTACTGACCGCCAAACTCGAAGAAGGCGATAAAGTGCTGGGATTAGAACTCGGCGCAGATGATTACATCACCAAACCATTCGGGATGCGGGAACTCCTCGCGCGCATTCGTGCCATATTACGCCGAGTCGGTGCAGACGTATTTCAACCAGATAGCCTCCGAGCAGCAGATATTCTTCTCGAACGTGATACCCGTCAAGTGAAAGTGAGCGGAGTCCCCGTAACCTTAACCCCCTCCGAATTTGATATTCTCCTCGCCCTTATGGAAACTCCCGGCAGAGTCTACTCTCGCGCCGACTTACTCATCAAGCTCCAAGGCACCACCTTTGAGGGTGTAGAACGAACCATTGATGTTCACGTTCGTAATCTACGCACTAAAATTGAAAAAGACCCTGCAAACCCACATTATATTGAGACTGTTTTTGGCATTGGATATCGATTCTGCGAATCACCAGATCAGCCAAAGCACGAGTAAGAAATCTTATGCACTCTATTTCCACCAAACTTACCCTTGCATTTCTATTCATTAGCCTCACCGTAGCTGGATTTGGTGCCTTTTTTACACGTCAAATTACGCAACAAGAATTTGAAAGCTTTGTGGTCGAGAGAATCCGCGAAGACTTCACAATAAGAGTAATAGAGTATTATCAAACTTTTGGGTCGTGGCAAAATATTCGAGAAGACTTCCACCGCCCTCAACAACCTCTCCAAGATATAAATATAGCCCAACCAAAACCTCCGCCAATCGTCTTTGCTCTTGCAGATAAAAGGGGCGTAATCGTTATCCCCGCTGGGGAATATCGTCCGCGTGAAATAGTAGATGATCTTAGCTTGGCAGAAGGCACGCCCATAAACATTGATGGCATAATGATTGGCACGGCACTGGTCACTGGTCAAACCCCCGAATTAGATATTAGCGAGCAACGCTATTTAGACCGCACAAATCAGGCTTTGCTTTTAGCAACAGGTGCGGCAATTATTATTGCCTTAATTTTTGGCACACTATTAGCCCGTTCAATGACACGCCCTCTGCGTGAATTAACCCAAGCAACCCGCGCAGTTGCCCAGGGTGATTTAGCACAAAAAATCCCTGTACGCTCACAAGATGAGTTAGGAAAATTGGTAGAATCTTTTAATCAAATGTCTGCTGATTTGGCGCAAGCAACAGAATCACGTCAGCAAATGACAGCAGATATTGCCCATGATCTTGGCTCACCACTAACCGTAATTGGTGGCTACCTTGAAGCCATGGAAGAAGGAATCCTTGAGGTAACCCCAGCAAGAATCACGGTAATGCACACCGAAATTTCCCATCTGCAACATCTTGTACGCGATTTACGGACAATTTCATTAGCTGACGCTGGGCAGATGCCTCTTAATAGCAAGCAAGTTGAAACAGGAACCTTTCTGCGGCGGGTTGCCTCAAGCTATGAATTGGCAGCAGAAAAAAAAGGGATATATCTAAAGGTAGAGGTGGCAGATAATCCGCCTTCCATTAAAATAGATGAAGAACGCATGGCGCAAGCTTTAGGGAATTTGGTGAGCAACGCGCTAAGATATACGTCTGAGGGGAGCATTAGTTTGGGCGCAGTGCAAAATGCTGCCACTAACGATGTCTTAATCACCGTTTCTGATACAGGCACAGGAATTGAAAAGGCAGATTTAAGCCGTATTTTTGAGCGTTTTTATCGCGCTGACCAAGCGCGCAACTTAGAGGCAGGGGAATCAGGCTTAGGCTTGGCCATCACTCGCGCTATCGTAGAAGCCCATGGCGGGGAAATTTCTGTTGAGAGCAAAATAGGGAAAGGCACAAAATTTGAAATTTCTTTGAAGGGCTAAACCATAAGAGATAGTATTTTCTTATAAAAGATTTCTGCCTTGAGTAGGCGATGCTTTTCACCATATCAAAACCTCCTTATAATGAAAGCATCATATGGCTAGAAGAGTTTTTCTTTTTAACGCGAAAGGCGCAAAAAATACGAAAAGAACAAATAATATTTCCACGCAATACGATATAATTCTTCTCATGTCCTCCACCCTTAATATCCTTCGAAAACGTCGTAAAAGACAAAATAATCCCGATGCTCGTCTTCAGCGTGGCAGTCGGAATACACTTGCAGGATGTGGGTTCACGCTCAGTATTTTTTTTGTTTTTGGCATTTTCTCCCTTGTGCTCAGCTATCAAAGCCTTATTAAAGACCTGCCTGCCCTTATAGAAATTGAAGTTTTGCTCAATCCACGTAATGGTGCGCTTCTTCAACCTACGCGGATTTATGACCACAGTGGGGAAGAGCTTATCTATATCTTTGCCCCCGAAGATAAAACCCGCCGCTATATTCCCGTTGGCACAGAAAACCCACAACATATTCCCAACTCACTTTTGCAAGCCACCATCGCCCTTGCTGATCCAGATTTTTGGGCACACGAGGGCTATAGCATCCGAAATTTTGACCCCGAATCACATCCTACCCTCGCACAAAAACTTGTGGCAGACCTTCTCCTGTGGGGTGAAGAGCCCTCCCTGCGCCGTGCGATACGCGAGCGTCTGCTTGCGGCGCAAATCACGCAGAAATATGGTCGGCAGCAAATTACCGAGTGGTATCTAAATAGCGCAAATTATGGACATTATGCCTATGGTGCCGAAGCCGCTGCACAATTATATTTTGATAAACCCGTCACCGATTTGGATCTTGCAGAATCTGCCACCCTCGCAGCAGCGAGCCAAATCCCTACGCTCAACCCGCTCGATGCGCCCATCCCCGCCTATCAACGCCGCCAAGAAACGCTTTATATTATGGTGGAGTTAAATATGCTGGATGCCGATAAAGCGGACGCGGCACGAAGCGTGGATTTCAACTTGCCCTCCTTTAACGAACTTGAAAACCCTGCCCCAGCTTTTTTGCCCTTAATGCTCAAGCAACTCTCGGCATTTTACCCACAAGAAAGAATAGAGCGGGGCGGTCTGGAAATAATCTCCACCCTCGATATAGATTTACAAAAAGAATCAGCTTGTATACTCGAAGCCCAAATCGCACGCTTAAGTAAAAGAAATATAGAAGAATGTGACGCAGCACAGCTACTGCCCACATTGCCCGCAATGGATATTCTGAATAACGCTCGCGCTAGCGCGCTGATTATTGATCCGCAAAATGGTCAAATTTTAGCGGCTATTGGTGAAATAAAGCTAAATGGCGAATCTGCTTTTTTGGCAGCAGGCAAGGCGGGAACAAGTCTGACCCCCTTCATCTATTTAACAGGCTTCACACGTGGGTTAAGCCCCGCATCTCTTTTATGGGATATCCCTACAGAATCTGAAATCCAAAATTTTGATGGAGAATTTCATGGCCCCGTCTCTTTGCGCACTGCACTTGCGAATGATTATATAATCCCTATGGAAAAAGTTTTAGCGCAAATGGGTGCAGAAAATCTGCGCAAAATCTCGCAATCTTTTGGCTTAGAATTTGATGCTGAAAACTCAGCGGAAGCCACACCTTCAATAATGGATATGACCCAAGCCTATGGAGTTTTTGCCGCCGAGGGCTTAATGCACGGTCAATTTATAGAGGAAAATATAGAAGCCGCGACTATTTTAAAGCTAAGTGATGTAGAGGGCGAAATTTGGCTCGATTGGCAAAATGAAGATTCGCAAGCCGTAATTTCTCCACAATTAGCCTATCTGATGAACGATATTCTCAGCGACGACGCCGCACGTTGGCAAAGTTTAGGCACTCCCAACGTGTTGGAGCTTGGTTTTCCATCGGCAGCAAAAATGGGTCAGCATGAAGAGGGGCTTTCTGCCTGGGCGGTGGGTTATACCCCTCAGCGCGTTATTGCTATTTGGGCAGGCGCAGATGAGCCCTTTGACTATGAAATAGTCGGTGGGGTTTGGCAAGCATTAATGAAAAAAGCCAGCACTGATTTGCCCCCCTCGGATTGGGAAATACCTCTAGGAGTCACCGAAGTAGATATTTGTGACCCTTCGGGTTTGCTCCCCACAGCAGATTGCCCCAATATTATTAGTGAAGTTTTTCTGAATGGCACTGAACCAAGCCAATACGATAATTTATATCGTAGCTTTGATGTGAACCGTGAAACGGGTTATTTAGCAACGGTTTTCACCTCCCCAGAATTGGTTGAAGAAAAAGAATATCTACTTGTCCCCACAGAAGCAAAGGCATGGGCAGAATCAGCCGGTATAGAAAATCCACCTAATGGCTATGATGCAATTCTTGCGCCACCGCATTTACCAGACGCACATTTCACTAGCCCTAGTTTTTTTGACGATGTAAAAGGTGTGCTAGAAATTCGCGGCACAGCGGCAGGAGAAGATTTCGATTATTACCGTATGCAAGTTGGGCAAGGGCTAAACCCCAAAACATGGATGCAGATTGGCGAGGATATTCATGGTTCTATTACCAACAATTTATTAGCCATCTGGGATACAAGCGAATTAAGCGGGCTTTATGCCATTCAATTGCTTGTTGTCCGAAAAGATAAACGCATTGATATCGCAACAACACAAATCAGCATAGATAATGAAGCCCCCACGATGCAAATCCTTTATCCAGAAATGGGCGAAACACTAAATTATCAGCTCAATAGACAAATCGAATTGCAGGCAAATGCCTCAGATAATTTAGGCGTAAATTCTGTTGAGTTTTATGTCGATTTTCAACAAGTGGGCGTAGTCACAGAATCCCCCTATACTTGGACATGGGCAACATCAACGGGTAGCCATCATTTAAAAATAATTGTGAGAGATAGAGCGGGGAATATGGTAGAAGAAATTATTAGGTTTAAGGTGGAATGAAATACTAAAAACACTACTTGTGTCCATATCTTAAAAGAAACGCCTTCGCTTTTTCTAATGCCTTTGCTCGGTGACTAAGTTTATTTTTCTTATCTTCGCTCAACTCAGCCATCGTAAGCCCCAACTCAGCGAGATAAAAAATTGGGTCATAACCAAAGCCGCCAGCACCACGTTCTTCAGGAATAATCTCCCCTTCACAAATGCCTTCTGTAAACTCTATTTCACCACGAGGTTGAGCAATTGCAATCGTGGCACGAAAACGCGCTGTCCACGGGCGAGGGCTGGCTTCCAAATTTTTCAGTAAAAAAGCACGCCGATCGGCATCATTTGCATCAGCGCCTGGGGCATATCGCGCAGAGTAAAGCCCGGGCTCGCCCCCTAAGGCATCCACTTCTAAACCTGAGTCATCACCAAGAGAAAGCAATCCGCTGGCTTCTGCAAAAGCCCTTGCCTTCAGCGCCGCATTTTCGGCATAAGTTTTTCCTGTTTCTTTAACATCAAGATCTATATCAATCTCTGCGGGTGAAATAACCTGGATGGGCAAATCTCGCAGGATGAATTGCATCTCCTGCAACTTCCCCGGATTTTGGCTTGCCAGCAATAATTTTAACATTTTTTATTCTTCAACTTGATTTCCTGCAACGCCCATTCAGCGTGAGTGCGGACGAGCGGCTCTATATCTTCGAGTGCCCTTTCAAGTGCAGGGATTGCTTCTGAATCACCATCATTCCCAAGAGCAACAGCCACATTACGTAAGTATCCGCGCCTTTTGGCACGTTTAACGGGGTTATTTTTAAATTTCTTATTAAATTCTTGAGGGGATAAAGATAATTCTTCTATTAGGTTTGGATGAGTATCTATTTTATATGAAGAACTAATGGGGCTTGAAAATCTGCCATCTCGAATACTCATATTCCACGGGCAAACTTCTTGGCAAATATCACAGCCAAAAATCAAATTCCCAAGTTTGGGGCGCAATTCTTCGGGAATATCCCCTTTATTTTCAATGGTTAGATAAGAGATGCAAAGATTAGCGTCTATACTTCGATTGGGGAGAATGGCTTCGGTAGGGCAAGCGTCAATACAGCGCGTGCAAGTGCCACAATAATCGGCTTTAAAAGGCTCATCAGAGGGGAGTTTAATGCCAAGAAAAATTTCTGCAAGGAAGAAATAAGAGCCAAGTTTTGGATTAATTAAACAAGTGTTTTTACCAATCCAACCAAGACCGGCGCGTTGGGCTAAATCTTTTTCGAGAATGGGACCTGTATCTGTATACCAGCGATTGGGGATTTCGTGCCCAATTTCTTCTTCGATAAATTCTACAAGATGGATGAGCTTTTCTTTGAGGGTGATATGGTAATCGTCATTCCATGCATAAGCAGAGATGCGACCTTTGCCCTTCTCCACACCTGTTGTTGATATAGGGGAATCCAGTTTTGGGTCAGGGTAGGGAGCGGCAAGGAGAAGAAGAGATTCTGCTTCGGGGAGAATTAGTTTTGGGTTGGCACGACGCGTGCGGGCGCGCTCATCCGCTAAATATCCCATAGAGGCATGTCGCCCTGCTTCTATCCAATCAAGATAGGTTGAGATATGAGGCGGAGGTTCAAGCGTGGTGATACCTGCAAGAATAAATCCCTGCTTTAAGGCTTCTTTTTTTATTTTAGAGGCAAGTTTATAAGACACAGCTTAACGAACGACTATGCTAACGTAGAGAAAATCGCCAAAATTCACCCCTGATGTATTTGCCATGCGCCAATAGCTCTGATATGCACCAGCAACGAGAGGTGCAGCTAAAACAACGGTTACTTCAACGTTCTCTTCGGGGGCAATACTACTTGAGATCGAACGAGGCTGTCCGTTCATTTCTTCGTCATACCCAAAAACTAAATGGTAGCCTTCTGCCCATGTGCAGGTACCTGTGTTTTTGACAAGCCACGTTTTTTCAAAATTCTGCCCCGGCGACATTTCTGTTCCATCCTGAACGCTGATGTCGGCAATATAGGCGGCGTTATCACAAGTTTGATCTGTGGGAATTGCTATCAGAAGAGAAGTAGCTGTTATTCCTGGGGTGGCAGTAAAAATGGGCGTGGCTGTTTTGATTGAGGTAGGCACAGCTGTTGGAGGCAATACATCTTGTGTTTTTGTAGCAATTGCTTCTGGTGTTGCGCTATTAACAGCTGCCGTTTTTGTAAGCTCGGCAATAACCGTTTCTGCTGCTATTGTATAAATTGCATTGACATCTAAGGTAGGAGAAGTTGGCGTATTTCCCCCACACGCAGCTAATAGGATGGCAATAATGAAGGATAGAGTAAAGACTTTTCTTTTCATTAAACCTCCTTATTTGAAATATAACCCTGCCTAAGTTTCAGGGAAATCCTGAAACTTAGGCAGAAGAAAACTAAAAGAAAAACTTATTTTTATTTCACAACTTTTATATCTACACATAGAACGCCACCAAAATAAACACCACGATCATTTTCCATGATGAAACAGGTTGAATATTCACCTATATCGAGAGGAGCGGTCAATTTAGCCCCAACATCCACTTGCTGCCCAGGCGAAACAAGTGTTTTGATTTCAAAGGCAGGGTTAGCAGCATCAAGCGGGTTATTATCACCTCTGGAGCTAGTAGATGAAACAGGGACTAGGATATAACCACTATCCCAAGTACAAACACCGTCGTTTTTAATACGCCAAATTTTCTCGAAATCTTCACCAGGGGCCAATTCTGAACCATCTGGATAGTTTATATCTAATGGGCTTCCATATAACATCGCATCACAGATAGGCCCTCCTGGTGTGGGGGCAATACTAATAGGTGTTAGTGTAGGAATAAGCGTTGGCACGCCAGCAGGAAGAGTCGCAGTAGCAATACCTAGATCTACCAAAGTCGCGGTTGCTGGTAAGGTGGGCACCAAAGTTGGAGGTTCAGGCGTAGGTGAAAAAGCGATTGCTGTTTCTGTGAGCTGTGCTCCAACGGTTGCCGCAGCAGAGGTAAAAATAGCTTCAGGGTCTATCGCTCCAGAATCTTCTATTGCGCCTTCAGCTTCTGCAACCGTTTGTCCGCCACATGCAGTGAGCATTAAAAGCAATACTAATAAGGCAAATAACCAAATTCTTTTTGTAGATTTCATCATATTCTCCATGAGCGCGTGAAAAAGAAAACGCTCTTTTATATCTTATCGTATTTTTATTATAATCTACCTCGCCCTACAGGGCAAAGAAGCAGGGCTTAGGGATTAACACCTGTCAGGATATAACCTGCTTGTAATTGGTCGAGAACTCCCTGTGCATTTGCTTCTTTTCCGGCATCTAAATGTTCAGAATTGACATCTGCCAAAATTAACGGAGAAGTAATATTTACACCTCCAGCACCAGCCACAAGTTGAGGCCAAGCAGATACTATTCCTTGCACGACATCAGGCTGGATGGTTGTAACCCAGTTTCCATATTTTTTTGTGGGAGAAAAATCACTGATTACCATTATCCCATTACTAGAAAGATAGGTTAATAACTCAGGTGTAGCAAATTTTGGTGCTACATATAAAGTTTCAACCTGCCTTTGCAAAATAAGAAAATCTGAGTAGGCATTATAAGTAGCAGGGTCTTCTTCTGCTGGTACTTCTATATATTGCGGATAACAGGGAGTTAGCGTACACCACGGAGGGAAGATAAAAGCAGTACAAGCGCCACAATAATAATCAAAGCCATTTCTAAATGCGGTTTTGGTCATTGCACTTAATATCTCATCTTTAGGAAGCATGCTACCAACCCGATAATCTTCTGTAATCATTGCTGCAATATATCCTGAGATAAATGCTGCAATATCAGGACGATCTGTATTTGCCAAAACGCTCAAATTTCCGCCCGCAACCATATCGGGGATATTAACCGAAAGAAATTGTGCTTGAGGCGCAGCAGGAGCCAGCGCCATAAGACCCGGATCTGGTGGCAAAACGATAACAACACGTAACGAAGGTTCAAGATCTGCTTGAGTCAGCGTATTTCGCACTTGAAAACGCATCCCTGCACTTTGAGCAAGGTCGTAAACAAGGGCCTGATAAATATCAGAAGTTTCCTGATCAGTATCCGCAGGAATAACAAGCAGAGCCAAGGGAATTGTAGGTATGGGGGTTAATGTTGATTCAGGAACTACTGTTTCAGTAAAAGCCAGGGTTGCAGGCGCCGCAGGGACTTCTGCCTCAGCGGGAGCGGCATTGTCGCATCCTGTTAATAACAGGGCAACCAGTAAAATTAAAAAAAGTTCTTTTTTCATATATCATTCTCCTTCATAAACTTATCTGAATTTTACACTATTGCCACGTTAAAAATAAGAACCCGTTCTCAAAAAGAACGGGTTCTTAAGTCTTATAAATGAACTAATCGAGCTAAGCTATTTTGCCAAAACCTTAATTTTCTTAGGGCGAGCAGACTCTACCTTAGGCATACTCAAAGAGAGAATGCCACTTTTAATTTTGGCTTCTACATTATCTGCATCTACCTCGCTGGGTAAACGCAAAGTACGAATAAATTTCCCGTCGGGCAATTCTCTTAAAAGATGCTCGCCATCAGAAGTTGCATATTCACCTTCAATGCGAACAACATTATCAAGGAATTGAATATTCAAATCTTCTGCACTCAAACCAGGAACAGCAGTAGTTAGCACAAAAACATCATCTTCTTCGCGAATATCAACGCGCAAGGTATAAATATTATCTTGTGTAGCCACACGGCGCATCATATTACGGCGATGGGCATGGGGACGAATATGGTAAGTCATTTTTTATCTCCTATTTCTATATACCAAATAAAATTGAACAACTACAGTTTAGCCCGTAGATATAAGAAAAATAAAAGAAAAAAATTGGTTTTCTATAAGAATCCTTTTTGCAAGTTATAATTGCCCCATGTCAAAACGCCTCATTCTCTCTACGCTTTTTGTCGTCACCATTATTGGCGGCTACCTCATCTATCGCAATATGCGCTCATCAGGTCTACGCTCAGTGCAGGTTATGCGCTGGTTTAATGACCCAGAAGAACACACCGATTGGGAAATCCTGCAAGGCGAACGTTGCGGTGATGCTCCCTTTATTCTTCCTACAAATGGCATTATTGGATATGTGTGGGATGACTCTTTTCGCCCTGGTCATCGGCATCAGGGATTAGATATTTTCGGCGGCGAAGAAGTGGGCGTAACGCCCGTGATTTCAGCTTACGAGGGCTATTTAACACGGATGCCCGAGTGGACATCTACCCTTATAATCCGCATCCCCAGCGATCCCCTGAATCCCGGACAACAAATTTGGCTCTACTATACCCATATGGCAGATGTCGATGGAAATGACTTCATTGTAGATGCCTTTCCACGTGGTACACGTGAAGTGAAAATTTCTGCCGGAACATTGCTCGGTTATCAAGGCAACTACTCTGGTGATCCCTTTAATCCTACAGGGACACATCTACATTTCTCCATCGTAAAAGATAACGGAAATGGCTCTTTTATGAACGAATTAGAGATAGAAAATACCTATGATCCTTCACCTTATTTAGGGATGGAACTAAACGCCAATAATAACCCTAATGAAATTCCTACTTGTCTAAATTAAGAAATAAATTTCTTCCTGACATCCTTCGAATAAAAGCAGAAAAATTATGGACTTCAAAAATAAAGTAGTTTTAATCACCGGTGCAGGGCGCGGATACGGACGTGAGCTCGCCAAAGCCTTTGCCCAGCAAGGCGCACGCCTTGCTCTTAATGATATTTCTCCCCTTAATTTAAAACGCCTTGTTAAAGAAATCGAAGAGGCTGGCGGAGAAGCAAAAGCCTATGTACAAGATATTGCTAAAAAAGTTCCCGTGCAGGGATTGGTGATGCATGTTGAAGACGATTTCGGAAAGGTAGATATCCTCATCAATTACTCTGCCGTTGAGCCAAAAAAGACTTTGCTCGAAATGGATGAATGGGATTGGCAACGCACGCTTTTGGTTAATCTCTCTGCACCTTTTTTGATGACACAATCGGTGGGCAGAATCATGAAGGAAAATGGGGGTGGGGTAATCATCAATATTATCCCCCTTGAAGGACGCTGGGATAAGGATGGCAGAACGGCCTATCTTTCCAGCACAATGGGTCTGGTGGGCTTCACGCATCAGGCCGCGCGCGAACTCGCCGCGCATCAGGTTCGAGTGCATGCAATTGCCACGGGAATCCCGCAACTGCATCAGGCGGCAGAGGGGTATCCATCCACTTTAATTGAAGCGGCTTTATATTTATGCAAAAACGAACAAGAAAATTTAATAGGACAAATTATTAATATCTAAGGAGTTCAAAATGGAATATAGACGTTTAGGTTCATCAGGTTTAAAGGTTTCAGCGTTATCTTTTGGGGCATGGGTTACTTTTGGTACACAAATTGGCGAAGAAGTGGCGCAAGAGATGATGCAAGCCGCGATTGACGCGGGCGTAAACTTTTTCGATAACGCTGAAGTCTACGCAGGTGGACAGGCGGAGACGATTATGGGGAAGGTCGTCAAAAAAGCTGGCTGGAAACGCTCCGATCTAGTTTTTTCGACCAAAATTTTCTGGGGCGGCGATGGTCCCAACGATAGCGGACTTTCTCGCAAACATATCATCGAAGGTGTGGATGCCGCGCTCGAACGCTTGCAAATGGATTATGTGGATTTAGTTTTCGCACATCGCGCAGATATGCACACACCTGTAGAGGAAACCGTGCGAGCATTCAACCACGTCATTGAGCAGGGCAAAGCTTTTTATTGGGGAACGAGCGAATGGAGCGCGGTGCAGATTATGGAAGCGCACGCAGTCGCCCATAAATTGGGCTTGATACCGCCTACGATGGAACAGCCCCAGTATAATATGTTCCACCGCGAACGCATCGAAGTGGAATATGCCCGTCTATATCAAGAAGCTGGAATGGGGACAACAATCTGGTCGCCCTTAGCGAGTGGCTTGCTGACCGGCAAATATAACGAGGGGATGCCCGAAGGGACACGTACCAGCCTCGAAGGATACGAATGGCTTCGTAAACGCCTTACAGATGAAACCGCTATAGCAAATATTGTCAAAGTGGGTGGCTTGATGCCCATCGCCAAAGAACTTGGCTGCTCGATGGCACAACTTGCCTTGGCCTGGACCTTGAAAAACCCCAATATCAGCACAACGATTACAGGCGCATCTCGCGTGGAGCAGGTCGTTGAAAATATGAAGGCTCTCGATTATGTTGAGAAACTCACCCCTGAGATTATGGATCGCATTGAAGCAGTTCTAGACAATAAACCTGATGCAGAAGTAGATTGGCGGTAAAGAAAATTTAGGCAAATAAAAACTCCCCATTCCTTCAAAAAGGAATGGGGAGTTTTTTATATAAGCCCATCTTAATTAGACCCGAAAGGTTTTTTGAATTTTAAAAGCTCATCTTACGCACCGCACAAAAAGACAGGGTATTCTACTTACCGCCCCCTCTGTCCTTCGGACATCTCCCCCAAATTTTAAGAACGGAATTTAGGGGAGAATAAGGCAATGATATTGTAGGTAGAATTTCTCTTTAAAAAATATTATCTTTGTCCAATCCCCCTAAATGCGAAGCATTGGGGGGATGCCCCAGCGAAGCGAGGGGCAGGGGGGCTTTCTTTTAGCCATCAAAATTATCGTTCAGACTCTATAAATGCTTTTAAGATTTCTAATTGCCCCAGATGAAAACTTTCGTGCCAATGAAAACTACTAACATGCTCGTAGCGCGTTTTCTCGCCTCTATAATTAGCATAATTTTCATCAAGCTTTTCTTCACTCATATTTTCCAAAACAGATTTAAGCAAAACCACACTTTCATCCAGATATTCAATCAATTTCTCGAAATTTAAAGAGGGGCTTTCTGAGGTAATGGGCGGTGTATCTTGATGATAGAGTTTACGAATTTCTTCTTGCCAATTATGTTCTGCACCAAGGGATTCGAGCACATGGCTACGATTAGCAATAATATGCCCCAGAATCCAGTTCATGGAATTATGTTTAAAGGGAAGTTCTAAAACACTTTCTGCATGGCTAATACCCGCTAAAAAATTATGCATAATTTGATTATGAAAGAGATGTTTTTCATAAATTTCTTGCGCTTTTAAATTTTGCATCTTTTTCTCCTTAATCTTCTAAGAATTTTCAATAATTGCCGACGAGAATATCATCCCTTGTGCCCTCACGATGAGCAATGCCTTCGATATCCTTGCCATGAAACAAATGACTGGGAAGGAATTCTTTTCACTTTGGCCATTCTATTCCTTACACTTTCAAAGTGTTGCGATCAGACTTGACATCTAATTTTACTCTATGATATTATATCGTTAGTCGATATACCGAAGCACGATGCACCGCTTACCGATAGAGGAGCCTTATGAGACTAGACTACAAAAAACATCTTCCATTAACAGAATCTACTGCCTATATTCTATTGGCATTGTCTGAGCCTTTACATGGTTATGGTGTGATGCAAAAAGTGGAAACGATGAGTAAAGAAACAGTCAAAATAGGCCCAGGCACATTATATGGTGCTTTCTCAAATTTGGAAAAAGAAGGCTTAATCGCTAAGGTTGGCGAGGAGAAGCGCCGTAAATCATACCTGCTGACAGAAAAAGGTAGAGGGTTGTTGAAGGAACATATTCGAAGAATTGAGATTTTGTTAGAAAATGGGCTACCTACGAAGGATTGGTAGCAAGGAGAAAATTATGAAGACCATGAAAAAGTTCCATTGGTTTTGGGCTTGGGATGACGAAAAAGAAGAAGCTTGGTTACGACAAATGGCGCAGGAGGGCTGGCACTTCAAATCTGTGAGCCTGCCTGGAAATTATATTTTTGAAAAAGGGGAATCGGTTGATTACGTCTATAGACTCGATTATTTCGTTGATCATAAAGATATGCCCGCCTATTTGCAGATATTTGAAGATACAGGCTGGGATTATCTCGGTGAGATGGGTGGCTGGCAATATTTTCGTATTAAGAGCCGTGATGGAAATGCGCCGGAAATTTACAGTGATAAAGCTTCGAAGGCAAAGAAATATGAGCGCCTGATTCTGTATTTGGTCATCTTCCTGCCCATATTTCTCAGTATGATGAATATCACCAGTCGGAGTGATGCAGGGTATCTGCGCTTTTTCTCTTTCCTGGCAGAGGCCTTGATGCTGCTCTACATCTACGCGATGGTACGATTAATTATTCGCGTTACAAAACTGAAGAAAGGTGTTTAGACAAAGCGAGATTGCCCTTTTCACGATGCTTTCCTAACGAGATGCTACGCGAACGCGAAATTCTCTGCTTAAAGCAAAAAGTCCGTTTGCGCTAAAGCGTACTACGCGCAAACGGACTTCCCATCTCAGCCGAAAATTCATTTTCTGGCGAGCGGTAATTCTCTTTGCAGTGCATCCCAGAGTGCTTTGCTTTCTTCTTCACTGGTGCAGAACCAGCTTGCAGGGAAATTCCCCATCATCTCTCGATCAGCAAACCATATGGGCCGGAATACTTCTAGTGATACGTATCCCTGAAAATTGATTATCCCTAATTGGGTAATACTCTTTTAGAAAATCGACATACTTATCCCACAGCTTCGTGTTACTCAAATCAAACAAAGCAAATAGTCGCTGGCCGTAGTTATCCCAGATATATTTTTGTTCTCTTGAAAAGGCTTCCGGAAGTGGCCAATTTTTCCCCTCTTTCATCTTCAGGAAATGTCGAATAGTATCTGAAACTCCCCGTGCTAATGACTCTTTTGGAGAAAGTCCATCCAAAAAACTAAATATAGGGTGAATTATGGGTTTATGCCAACACGAGTGTGGTTCCCCATTCCAGTTCATGAAATCCCTTTCTACAGGTGCATGGAGTCTGCCATAGGACACATGTATTTCCATATTATCCCATGGACGGTCTCTCATAAACCAAAGCCTAATCTTGCATTGACTAGATTGATATAAAACAGTTACACAATTTCTGTAACTTGTGCCTACATCGAATAATTTAAACCCTCTTTGTTTAGGTTCCCAAAATGTATCTATTGCTTGAATTATTTTGGGAAGTTCAATGCTAATTATGTATTCATGAGATAAGTTGTCCATGAAGTCTCCGTAATAAAAATACTCTTATTTATGGAATTTGTCTATTTTCCCTACTCCCACTCAATCGTCCCTGGCGGCTTAGACGTAATATCATAAACCACCCGATTAATCCCCTCCACCTCGTTCACGATGCGGCTTGAAATGCGCCCCAACGCCTCATGCGGGATATACGTCCACTCGGCGGTCATAAAATCATCTGTCGTCACGGCGCGGATCGCGACCGCTTCTTCATAAGTCCGTTGGTCGCCCATCACGCCCACTGAGCGCACATTTAGCAAAACCGCGAAGGCTTGCGATGTCTCTGCGCCCTTGCCGATCATCCTGGCATTGCGTAATTCCTCGCGCAAAATCGCATCTGCCTTACGCAAACGCGCCACTCTCGGCTTCGTCACCTCCCCCAAACATCGGATAGTCAGCCCAGGTCCCGGGAAAGGTTGTCGCCAAACCAATGCCTCCGCCAGCCCCAAAGCCTCGCCCACCGCGCGCACCTCATCTTTGAATAAATAGCGCAAAGGCTCCACCAGCGCAAACTCCATATCCTCTGGCAAACCGCCCACATTATGGTGGCTCTTGATTTTCTGCGCCTTATCTCTATCTGGCGCAGAAGATTCGACCACATCGGGGTAAATTGTCCCCTGCACCAAAAACTTTGGTTCTCCCAAAAATTTCGCTTGCTCCTCGAAAATTCGAATAAATTTCTCGCCCACAATTCTGCGTTTTTTTTCTGGATCGGTGACCCCAACCAGCGCGCCCAAGAATTCATCTTCTGCATCCACAGCAATTAATTCTGCGCCGAGATGTTCTCTAAATGCGGATACAACTCCCGCCGATTCATTTTCCCGCATCAACCCTGTATCCACATAAACAGAGACAAGTTGGTCGCCGATTGCGCGATGCACCAAAGCCGTCGCGACGGATGAATCTACCCCGCCACTCACAGCCGAGAGCACGCGCGCATCCCCAACTTGCTGACGGATTTCTTCAACTTTTGATTCGATAATAGACTCTGCCGTCCAATCGGGCGTGGCTTTGCAAATTTCGATCGCAAAACGGCGCAATATCTCACTGCCGCTGGGCGTATGATGCACTTCAGGGTGAAATTGAACGCCGTAATAATTTCGCTCAAGATCACCCATTGCAGCTACAGGGCTATTCCCTGACCTGGCAAGGGAGATGAATCCTGGCGGCATTTGGGTGATTCTGTCTCCATGGGACATAAGGGCGGGAAATTGGGAATCGGGGAGTAGGGAATTGGGAGTTGTTGGAGTAAGGGTAGAAACCCCAAATTCACGTTCATTTGCGGGGTCTACTTGCCCGCCCAATGCGTGGGTAAGAGCCTGCATCCCATAGCAAATCCCCAAGATAGGGAGACCCGAATCCAAAATAAATTCTGGCACTTGCGGCGCACCTTCGGCGTAAACAGAAGCAGGCCCGCCCGAAAGAATAAATCCCCGCGGGTTAATAGCGCGAATCTCTTTGGCGGGGGCATCAAAAGGAAAAAGCTCGCAATAGACATTATTTTCACGCACGCGGCGAGCGATGATCTGGGCATATTGCGAGCCGAAATCAAGTATAGCGATAGATTTTTTCATAGGATTTTAAAGTTGAAAACTGAAACTAAAAGGGTGAGAATTTATTGATAAAAGAAAGTCTACTACAGAAAGATATCTAATCTGCCTTTCTCACAGAATTATGATATTATGACATATCTTATCTACTATATGCTTTTATCAATACAGGATAAGCCCAAACGAAAACGGAGAATGCCTTATGAATAAATTCAAAAAGTGGTGGAATAACGAACTCTCAAAAGGGGTGAAATTTGTTTTATTAGCCTTGCTTGCAAATGGCCTACCTGCTTTTATCATTTTAATGAGCGTACCCAATATGACAGAAATTCTTTTTGTCTGGACAATTAAGCCCGTCATTAACGCCCGCCTGATAGGCCTAATGTATAGCAACGCCCTATTATTAGTTGGCTTTGCTGCCTTTCAGACCAAATGGGAAAATCTTCGCGTCAATATGGTTGTAATCACATTATTCTCTATTTTTGCAACGGTGCTAACCTTCTTCTATCTAAAACCCTTTCTCGCCCATCCTTGGTTTCATCTAACCTACTGGTTGGGCATGTATTTGGTTTTATTCTTCTCTGCACCCTATGTTTTTCTGACACATGAGAAAAAATATGGGGGAAAGCTGCCTATCCAGATACCGTTGAATTTCAGGGCAAAATTCTTTGCTGGCATCTCTATACTTATCAGTCTCATCAGCAGCTTGGGCTTACTCTTCAATATAGAATTAGTTAATCAATACTGGCCCTGGAAACTCCCTCCGCTGGTGGGCGGGCTTATCGGGGTGCTCTTTATCACGCATAGTTTTGCATATGCCTGGGCATTATGGGATGGCGACTGGTTGCGCGTACGCCCAATCTTTTGGCAAGCCCCCCCAACAGCCTTCTTACTCATCCTTCTTCCCTTATTTCATCCTGCTGATTTGCGCCCAGACGCTGGTTCTGCTTTAACGCTTTACTATATCCTTGCGGGATACGCACTACTAGCCAATCTAAG
>JABGQV010000206.1 GCA_018648655.1 Anaerolineae bacterium
GTAGCTCTCCCCCTCTGCTTCTACTTGGCACTTTATAAAAGGGATGGCTTGGAATTGCGCGATGGCGCATTTTTGCAGGAGTTGATAGGGAATATTTCCATATCACGCATTGGCTAGCAACAGGGCGCGCGCAGAGTCGATTAGCAGCATTGGGTCTTTCGGCTTGGCGCTTGGGCAGATTTCTGATTTACTATCTCGGCCTGAATTTCCTCTGTCTTGAGCATTCCTAGTATTGGCGGTGGCCGTGAGGGGCGCGGAAGACTCTAGCTTATTATCTTATTAGAGGAATAAGTTTCTTTAAATATGACCCCTGTCCTCTGGTTATTATGAAAAGTGACACTTACACATATATAAATTTGCTTTAGAATTGTTTAGTATTAGCTTTTATCTTTATGATAAAATAGTGTTTTGTATCACAATCCCCTTAAACTTTTGAGGAAATATGCTTTTTCAATATATTGCAATTGCCATTTTGCTCGTCCTTACAACCGCTGTAGGTGTCATTGCGGTTTCTCTGGGTACAATTTTTGGACCCAAAAGAGATACTGAACGAAAATTAATGCCCTACGAGTCTGGGATGGTTCCTATCGGCAAAGGAACGCGTCGAATGCCGGTGCGCTTTTATCTTGTTGCTGTTTTATTCATCCTTTTTGATATTGAAGTTATCTTCTTCCTCCCTTGGGCAGTTTCCTTCCGTAACTATATTGATATGGGAATGGGAACTTTTATTTTTTTAGAGATGCTGGTCTTTATTGGTATTTTGCTCGTGGGTTATGTATACGCATGGAAGAAAGGAGCCTTTGAATGGGAGTAGAAGAAAAACTCGCCGATATGGGGGTGGTGACTACTACGCTAGAGAAAGCCATGGGCTGGGGGCGCACCCGCGCCATGTGGCCCATGCTTTTTGGTTTGGCTTGTTGTGCGATCGAGATGATGGCGGCACAAGCCTCTGATTATGATATGTCCCGTTTTGGGATGGAGCTTATGCGCCCTAGCCCACGCCAATCTGATTTGATGATTGTGGCCGGACGTGTTAGCCGAAAGATGGCTCCTACCTTGCGTCACCTTTACGATCAGATGGCAGAGCCCAAATGGGTTATCGCTATGGGTGATTGTGCATCTACTGGTGGTGTTTTCAATAATTATGCTGTCGTACAGGGGGTTGATGAAATTGTCCCTGTTGACATTTATATTTCAGGTTGTCCCCCACGCCCAGAAGCCTTAATTGGTGGCGTGATGGCACTTTATGAAAAAGTTGAAAAGATTAAAATCGAAAAAAGTGAAGCATAATCAGTAAAAAGAACCACTCAACTAGAAAATAGCCAATTATGAAACTAGAAACCGTTGTTCAAAGTTTAGAAAAGGATTTTGGTGCAGAAGCTAAAGAGAGCTTCGGAGAAGTAGAAGTTTTACTTGCTCCTGAAAATCTCGTTTCTGCCAGCCAAAAATTGCGCGATGAATTTGACTTCGCCTTCCTTTCCACCATCACGGCTGTAGATTATTTCCCTGAAGAAACGCCACGTTTTCATATTATTTACATTTTGCGTTCTTTTAGCGATAATCTTCAGCTCACTTTGCGGGTTCCTGTAGCAGGGAATGACCCCGTAATCCCCACACTGACGAAAGTTTATAAAAACGCCAACTGGCGCGAACGTGAACTTTGGGATATGTTCGGCATAAAAGCAGAAGGCCATCCTGACCTTCGCCGCATTCTTATGCCCGATGATTGGGAAGGTCACCCCCTCCAGAAAGACTATCCGCTGGGCTATGAAGAGCCACAATTTACCTTCAATTATGAAGAAATTGATCTTAGCAAACCACACGGGGAGCTTTAATTTATGCCTACACCTTATCCCCTTCCTGAAGTAAATCTTGAGCAAATCAAGCATCTCGTTTCTCAACGTGCCCTTGATGGTGAAACAGTTCTCCTTAATATGGGGCCTCAACATCCCAGTACACATGGTGTTTTGCGGCTTTTGCTCGAGTTAGATGGCGAAACAATTGTCACTTGTGTCCCTGACGTAGGATTTTTACACACTGGCGTCGAGAAAAATATGGAGGCGAAAAACTACCTCCAAGCCGAAGTGATGTCAGATCGATTGGATTATCTGAACACCGTTGGCAATAACTTGGCCTATTGTTTAGGCATTGAAAAAATGCTCGACTTAGACGTACCGGCACGTGCGCAATCCCTACGCGTGATACTAGCCGAATTACAGCGCCTTGCTTCGCACTTGATTTGGATCGCGACCGCTGCGTTGGACGTTGCCGCGATGTCCGTTTTTCTCTACGCATTCCGTGAGCGTGAGATTATTCTCGACATTCTTGAGCTTGTTTCCGGTCAACGGATGATGACAACCTATATCCGCCCCGGTGGCGTATGGCGAGATGTTCCCGTAGAATTTGACGATGCTGTTCGTAACGTACTAAACACCTTTCCCAAACGCATTGACGAATACGAAGATTTGCTCACCAGAAACCCGCTTTTCCTTGACCGCACGATGGGCATTGGAAAAGTCTCTGCTTCGGAGGCAATCCAGTGGGGGATGTCGGGTGCTTCTCTTCGAGGCTCCGGCCCAGATTGGGACTTGCGTAAGAAACGCCCCTACAGTGGTTATGAGCAGTACGATTTTGAAGTCCCTACCGATGATAAAGGGGATGTCTACTCTCGTTATATTGTTCGCGTTAGAGAAATGCGCGAATCTCTTAAGATTATCCAACAGGCATTAGACACCTTGCCTATGGGCCCCGTCCGCTCAAATAATAAAAAGATTGTTCCACCCCCACGCTCAGAAATTGGCACGAGCATGGAATCACTTATCCATCATTTCAAATTATGGACAGATGGTTTCGATGTGCCAAAAGGGAGCGTTTATGCTGCTGTTGAATCTCCACGTGGTGAGTTGGGTATTTATCTTGAAAGTGATGGGGGACCAAAACCCTATCGTATTCACTGGCGTACGCCTTCCTTTAATAACTTGGAGGCTCTGCCAGATATGGCTGAAGGTTTACTGATTGCCGATTTAGTTGCAATTATCGGTAGTATAGATATTGTATTGGGAGATGTGGATCGAT
>JABGQV010000076.1 GCA_018648655.1 Anaerolineae bacterium
GTTCTACTTGAGGATACTACACTTTCGGGAAGTTGTTTTTAGACGCTCACTTAGTGCTATTAAGTGTTTGTTTGTGATTTTTTCTTTGAGAATTAGAGCGGCGAAGATGAGCACAAATGCGGGTGTTGCAGATGTGACCAATGATCCGTTTGCGGCAGTGGAGAGATGTGTGCCAACAAATTGAAATCCGAGTGAGATGCCATAGCCAATGAACCCAACGCCCAAAATTTGGACAAAGGTTTTTTTGTTGATATTGAGTTTTTTACCTTGGAAAAATGCAATAGCAAGTAGACTAAGTGAGCCAAGGATAAGGCGGGAAGTGAGAAGGGAAAAGGGGGGGATAACTTCCATAACCACTTTGCTGATAACATACATTGCGCCCCAGATGGAGGTTGCTGTAAGACCTGAGATGATTCCGACCGTATTTTTCTTCATGATGGAATTATACGCTTGAATCAAAAACCCCGCCTAATTTAGGCGGGGTTTTTGATTCAAGCTATTTGACTTTTGCTTAGAACATTGCTGCGTTGATTTCTGTTAAGGTGTCTTTTGCAGGGCGTAGCTCTTCAGCTGAGACGCGATTTAGCGGTGTCTCAGGCAGGTTGAGTATGCTGGTTAGCGATGGGCGGCTGGGGTCTACATAAATTAACCCAGTAAGAAGTTGCTTATTTGCATTCGATTCTTCGATAATATGTACGGCTGCCATACGGTTGGTGGGGTCGTATGCTCGGTCAAGTTTTTTGAGGCGTACTTTGGAGCCATCGTGCATTACTACATCTTGGACAGTGCCTTCTTCGAAGTCTTCTAACATGATTTCATCTCGTGCAGGGATAAAAGAAATATCATGAATAGGTTCTTTGTGCTCACGTCCCCAAGTATAAGAGTGCATGGAATCATCTTGGTTGTTGAAGGTTACACATGGGCTGATGATATCAAGAATTGCTGTGCCATCATGGTGGAGAGCGGCTTTGATGAGGGTTTTGACTTGTTTAGGATCACCTGAGAATGCACGCGCAACAAAGGTGGCGTTGGATGCCATGGCTTCAAGACATACATCAATAGGTTCTAATTCGTTTGTGCCTTGTTTCTTAAGAGTTAGCCCAACTTCTGATGTTGCAGAGAGTTGCCCTTTGGTAAGACCATAAACACCATTATTAGCAATAATATAGACCAAGCGTATATTTCTACGGATGATGTGCTTGAATTGACCCATACCAATGCTGACGGAGTCACCATCGCCGCTCATGCCAAGGCCTGTTAAAGTTGCGTCTCCTAGCAATGCGCCTGTGGCGATGGCGGGCATGCGTCCGTGTAAACTATTGAAGCCAAAGGAGCGGTCAAGCATATAGGTTGGGGCTTTACTGGAACAGCCGATACCACTGAATTTCACGATATCTTCAGGAAGCATATCCATTTCGTAACAAGCAGCAACTATTTGACTGAGGATAGAGTTGTGTCCACATCCTTGGCAAAGTGTAGTGGGGGCACCTTTATAATCTTTTTTTGTTAATCCGAGTTCATTTGTTTTTGCCATGATTATTTCTCCTTCTGTGCCAAAATATCTTCTTTTATCCACTTGGCGGTTAAGGAAAATCCGTTATTGAGTGTGGAGGAGAATAATTTTGTGCTTTCTGCGGGCAGATTTGTTCGCAAAATATCGCGTAATTGCCCGTCGTGGTTCATCTCTACGATATAAATCTCATCATTTTCTTTGATGAAATTTTCTACAGTTTCGGTAATTGGCAATGCGCGCAAACGCAAATAATTTGTTTTTACGCCAGCTTCTGTGAGTAGATCACGGGCTTCTGTAATTGCGGGGTCAACAGAGCCATAAGCTATGATGCCTATTTTAGCGCCGCTCATATTATCTACGATAGAATCAGGAATATATCGCTTTGCAGTCTCGTGCTTGAGCGTGAGACGATTCATTGTTTCCATCCAGACATCGGGGTCTTCGCTGTAATTAGCATAAGCATCATGCCCTGTGCCGCGCGTAAAATAGGAGCTACCTTCTTTTCTGTTGCCAGCGCCGGTACGATAAGCAATACCATCACCATCTACGTCTTTATAGCGTCCCCATTCGCCGTGCTCTTCTACGAATTTATCAAAATCATCTTCCCAGAGAATTTTTCCACGATCCATTTCAGCATCAGGATATTCAAAAGGCTCACTTGCCCATTGGTTTTGCCCAAGATCTAAATCGCTAAGAACAAAAACGGGTGTTTGCATTTGTTCAGCGATGTCAAGAGACTTCCAACCAAATTCGAAACATTCACGTGCAGAGCCTGGAAGAAGGATAATATGTTTTGTGTCACCTTGGCTGAGGTAATAAGCTTGATTTAAATCACCTTGGGATGTGCGTGTGGGGAGGCCAGTGCTAGGTCCCATGCGTTGGATATTCCAAATTACGATGGGGACTTCGGCAAAATATGCTAAACCGACAAATTCGCCCATAAGGCTTATGCCCGCACCGGACGTGGATGTCATCGCGCGTGCCCCAGACCAACCACCACCAATCGTAATCCCAGCTGCTGCTAATTCGTCTTCAGCTTGAACAATGGCATAAGTTGCTTTGCCATCTTTATTTGTGCGCAGTTGGGGTAAATAGGCGTTCATCTTTTCAACCAAGCTGGTTGCTGGGGTAATCGGATACCAGCCCACAACTTGTACACCGCCATAAATTGAGCCTAGTGCAGCAGCGGTATTCCCATCTGCCATAATAAGACCTTCGGTCTTGTCCATAGATTCTAATGAGAAGGTATCAGTTTTTTCGAGATTTTCTTTTGCCCATTTTGCGCTAGCTTCAATAACACCCATATTAATTTCAACGGGTTTGGCTTTGCCTTTGAAGTGAAAGTCAAGAGCCATCTTTATTTTTTCTATATCAATATTGAGTATTTCGGCTACAACGCCAACATAAACCATATTGGAGACTAAAGTTCTTAAGCTAGATGGAATTCCTGCTTCTTTAATCAGTTGCTTAACGGCCATTGGATATACAGTGATATCGTTTCGCTCAATGGGCAGTTTTATGGAATCATCATAAAAAAAGACGCCGCCTGGCTCAACTTCAGCTAGATCTCGTTCGAAAGATTTGCTGTTCATGGCAACCATGATTTCGGTCTCGTCTCTGCGAGCCGTATAGCCATCTTTGCTGATGCGGAGGGTGTACCATGTGGGCAAACCTTGGATATTAGAGGGGAACATATTTTTCCCTGTTACAGGGATGCCCATTTTGAAAATGGCGCGCAAAAGAGTCAGGTTAGATGTTTGGCTACCTGAACCGTTTGAAGTCCCAACTTTGATCGAAAAATCATTAATAACTTTATTACTCATAACTTCCTCAATTAATATTTCCTTTGGATGAATAAAAAAATAAGGCCAAAGACTTTAGTAAAAACTACGGTCTTTAGCCTTTAATTTGCGTATATTAGTGTGGTCGAGCTGCAATTAATTTTGTATGATTTAAAAGAATTTGATGCGCTTCATCATATTTTTTACGCTCAATTGCTTCAACAATACGAGTGTGGTAATCCCAGACCTCTGTTAAATAATTATAATCAGTAAAAACGTTAAGCTCTACGGCTTCATAAGCCTCCCAATAGGCTTCTAAGATACCGGTAATGAAAATATTATCTAAACGTTTATACATTACTATATGTAAATCACGATGTTCTTGGTGTGGAATTTTGGTAGGGGTGCCGCGCAATTTTCCCCATGCTTCTTCTATTAGTTCTTTCAATTCTTCTATATCAACTGGCTCAAGTTTTTCAACAGCCTGATGGAAATACGCTGATTCTACATGAGTGCGCAAATCGGAATATTTTTCGAAATTAGCACGGTCACGTAAAATGGCATAGCCAAGGCTTTGCTGAAGGGCGGGGGTAAAAGAATAAGCCAAACGCTGAATCCCCACGCGTGGTTTAACGCTTACCAAGCCCAAAGCACGTGCGACAGCGACTTGTTCCCGCAGAGCAGCGCGATTGATATCCAATTCAGCGCTAAGTTGGTCTAAGGCAGGAATTCCTTCCTTATCGCTCTTTTTACGAGCGGCCAAATATTTCAGAAAATCTGAGAGTTTGTTGATCATTATATGTATATATTTGATTAATCTGATTATTAGAATGAATGCAAGTTTATCATCGAAAATTTAGGGGGTCAAGTTGAAGATTAAAGGTTGCTAGGGTATAATGTCGTGCTTGCTTTTTATAAGCAGGAGAAAGGGAGTGTCTAAGATAGCGGTTATATGAAATCAATCAAATGGGCAGGGTATTGTGGATATTTCTGTTTGTACAATTGTCTGCGATTGAAAGCAAAGACAAAGAGTTTAATCGCTCGTCGTAGGGCTTTCTCGCATCGGGAAAAGCAACGAGATTTTCTTGCTAAGCGAGCCAGATAATGTCTCAACTCAGCATTATCTCCTTCAACCGAATAGGTTTCGCTTTTGTTCGGCATTGGATAGTGAATGGCAGGCCAATACAACACTGTTTGGTATCCAGAATGAAGATCGCTATAGTAGGAATGACCTTGCTTTGAATGACAGAGAATATCCTGAATGATCGTACCGCTGCGAGAACGGTTCACTCTCCATCCAAGAATACAGCGCGTTTTTCGATCCACAAAGGTGATTAGGTAGATCCTGTTTTTTTCTCTCCGATAAAAGTGTAGAGTTCATCCATCTCTACTGTATCTACTTCTTCTGGGGTTGGTGCTTCAGGCAAGCCGGATGCATAAGCATTGACCCAATTGATCACACTTTGGTGATGAACGTTTAGCAATCGACCAATACGTCGAAAGTTGAGCCCATCAACATACATGCGAATGGCTTTTGTGCGCACTTCCTGAGAGTGACCTTTTTCTTTTGGAGAGGGTGTGTATTTCTTGCCACAGTGGCGGCACTGATAACGCTGGCTTCCTGAGCGATTGTAGCCACTTCTATTTTGGCGAGTTTTCTCTTTGCAGCTTGGACATATGTTCATATCCCTATTATCTCACAAATACACCGCTTTATTCGGCACTCCCGGAGAAATACGATAATTACAGCAAAATTTTAAAATAAAGGCAACAAAAAATGACCACTCCATCCTTTCTTCCCGCCGAGTATTGGCAAACGCTAGAAATTAGCAAGCAGGACACTGAATTTCTTTTAACCTATCTTTTTGAGCTTGAAAAACCTTTGGTTACAAAAGAATTAGTTCTTGCGTTAATGACAGAGCGAGTGCATTTTGAGCAAGAAGCAATACTTGAAAAACGAAAAGGTTCAGGGAAAATTTATGTGCCAAAAGAGCGTTATGATGTCGGCGAAGAATTAGCTTTCCCTGCGCTAGGATGGAAAAAAGGGGAAGTGCTTTCTGTGCGTGCAGGTAAAAATCCTGAGATTGAAGAATTTGATGTGATGACTGTTGTGATGGAAGATGGAAAGGAAGTTCTTTTCGCAATGAATGTAGAAGAACATGATCTTAATGTGGAAAGTGGTGTTGGGAACGAAGATGGTGAAGTGAACTTAGATGCGTTAGTAGACAATTTTGGGGACGCTCTTAAAGACAAGCTTGCTACCCTTTTACGATCTGGGGATGAGTTAGTAGACATCGCCGATAGCTGGTTCCCACGTGCTTTACTTGTAGATGTAAATATCGGCCACCTAAATCTAGCTGAAGCTATTCTCGATATGGCAGAAGGTGAACCCTTAGAAACTTCTGTGTTGATGAAAGATATAGATTTTCCTCAAGGCGATAATCTTAGCCTTACAGAATTCTCATTAAATTTTGCGTTGAAAGAAGATGCGCGTTTTGATGAAGTTGGCTCTACAGGAAAAGTGCTTTGGTGTTTAGAGCGTTTAGAGCCAGAAGGTGTTCGTCAAGTACCAGATATGCTTCAATATGCGTCAATGGATTTAGATCGCACTACACTTACAGATGAGATGCTCTCTCTTGAAGCTAGATTAGATGATGAATTGAGTAAAATTAGTTTTGATGAAACTACGCTAAAAAAAGCAACCATTTCTTTGCTCTACCCTCATTGGCGTTTAGGAACTTTGCCGATTTCGGAAAGAGTACGTTCTCTTTTCCCCTCAGCTTACGAATCTCCACGTATCCGTTTTATACTAGTGGACGGCATAAGCGGTGAAAAAATACCTGCTTGGGTTGTAAAGGATAATCATTATGTTTATGGCCTAAAAGAATGGTATGAAGAAAAGGGATTAATGCCCGGCAGCCTAATTGATATCTTTCCAGGTAAAGCGCCTGGTGAAGTCATTATTCAAGCCCAGACACATCGTGGAAAACGCGACTGGGTGCGTACAGCGATTGCAGGTTCCGATGGTGGTCTTATTTTTGCTACGCTTAAACATGTGATAAGTGCAAAATTTGATGATCGTATGATTCTTGCAATCCCTGATGTTGAGGCATTAGATAATGCCTGGAAAATAACACAAAAAGGCAATCAGCAGCTTGAAGCTTTGGTTCGAAACGTAATGCAAGAATTAACAAAATTGAACCCACAAGGGAATGTTCATGCACAGGAATTATATTCAGCCTTGAACTTGCTCACGCGTTGTCCGCCTGCACCACTTTTTAGCTTATTAGCAACACGCCCTTGGGCTGAACATGTTGGGGATCTTTATTTCCACCTGATTGATGAAGTCATAACAACGGAAGAGGTGTAAATGTCTGAAAAAAAGAAATTTAGTTTAATGAAACCGACTTTAGATACACCTTATCATATTGATTTTGATTGGTGGCAGAATAACGAACGTAATTGGCGTGTTTATCTACGCTCTTTAATGTGTGCTGAGCATCGCGAAATTTTTACTGTTTGGCAAAATGGAGATATGATTGATTGGATTGATCCAACAACTGCCGAAGTTAAAGTGGTTGATGGTATGCAACATACCCTAATGACACATTGCGCGCTTCTTCCAGGTTTTTTAACTGAGAAAACAACATTAGTTGAGGCTGTTTTTCGCCTTTTCGTTATTAAGGGAAATAAGCCAATGACTTTGCGCGAAGTTGCGCATGAATTGAAACGTCCTGAGATGACAATTTTAAGGACATTAGCGGGCGCACGTGTTTATCACGGTTTGCGTCCATGGTCTGACTAGTTTATCTTGCCCTCGTAGCTCAGCTGGATAGAGCAACGGACTTCTAATCCGTAGGTCGTGGGTTCGAATCCCCCCGAGGGCACAAGAAGCATAGTATGACAATAAAAGAAACTCGCTATATCCGCAGAAATTCGAGTTTCTTTTATTTTGTCATTTTCTAAAAACAATTTTGAGGCTTTAGGGAAAATAATACTAAGCCTTAAGTCCGAGGTCTATATTATATGAGTGCATCACGTTGGCACAGAGATTTAGAAGAATTATTTGAATGGGCATGGAAAAGTGATGCCCGTTTTTTAGAGTTATTAATGCCTTCTCTTTTTGCTGAACTTAAAGATTTAGCAGAGAAAGACACTGTCTTAGATGAAATACTAGGACTTGGCTCAAAATCAAGTACTCCAGACGTTTTACCAATTTTGCCTTTACGTGGGGTTGTAGTTTATCCACAAACCGCTGTCCCACTTACTGTAGGGCAACCGCGTTCTGTGAAGTTGGTAGATGATATTCTCGCTGGCAATAAATTGGTGGGGTTAGTTACCAGCCGAAAACCAGAAGTGGATGAACCAAATGCCGAAGACCTCTACGAAGTGGGGACGGTTGCCACCGTTCATCGACTTTTGCGTGCGCCTGATGGAACAATCCGTTTACTTGTTCAAGGGATGGAGCGCTTTCGGCTTGGTGAAGTAGTAGAAACAGAACCTTATTTGAAAGCCAAAATCGAGTTGATTCCAGAAAACGTCGAAGAGGGTTTGCAGATAGATGCCTTAGCACGCAATGCTCGCGAACAATTTTCACAGATTGCAGAGATGATCCCATCTTTTCCTGAAGAATTGATTGGCTCGATTACCTCTTTGCTTGATCCGCTTGAAACAACATATACAATTGCCAATTTTCAACGCATGGATTTGGGTGATGCACAAGAGATATTAGAAATTGATTCCACTGAAGAGAAATTACGTAAACTCGTAGCTTTGTTGGTACGTGAAAATCATGTTTTGCAACTAGGACAAAAAATACAAAGTGAAGCGCGTGGTGAAATAGAAAAAGTACAACGTGATTATTTCTTGCGTGAACAGCTTAAGGCAATTCAAAAAGAATTAGGAGAACGCGACGAACAAACGGTCGAAGCAGAAGAATTTAGAGAAAAAATTGAAGAAGCTAAAATGCCTGAAGAGGCAGAGAAACAAGCTTTACACGAGCTAGATCGTATGTCTCGTTTGCCAACCGCCGCATCAGAATATGGCGTAATCCGCACCTATCTAGACTGGTTGGTTTCTTTGCCATGGTCAAAAACCACAGCAGACAATCTAGAGCTTGCTCATGCGCGCAAAGTACTCAATAAAGATCATTATGGGCTTGAAGATGTCAAAGATAGAATTCTGGAGTTCCTTGCAGTACGTAGCTTAGGATTATCACGTAAAGGGACTTTTAAGAAATCTAAAGATTCAATTCGTCAAGACCGAGAAGGTGTTATTCTGTGTTTTGTAGGTCCTCCTGGGGTTGGGAAAACTTCGCTAGGTCGTTCAATTGCGCGTTCAATGGGACGTGAGTTTATTCGTATCTCTTTGGGTGGTATACGTGATGAAGCCGAAATTCGTGGTCATCGTCGTACTTATATTGGGGCATTACCAGGGCGTATATTACAGGCGCTGCGGCGTGCTGAGACGAAAAACCCTGTTTTTGTATTAGATGAAATTGATAAACTAGTTGCAAATTTTCAAGGGAACCCAGCATCTGCATTATTAGAAGTTCTTGACCCTGAGCAAAACTCAGAATTTCGAGACCATTATCTTGAAGTAGCCTTTGACCTTTCAGAGGTCATGTTTATAACCACAGCAAATTCACTCGGGAATATCCCACGCCCTTTGCTTGACCGTATGGAAGTAATACCGCTTTCAGGATATACAGAGAGAGAAAAAGTTGAAATTGCAAAAGGTTATTTGGTACCACGTCAAATTAGAGAAAACAACCTATATAAAAAAGAAGTTAGCTTTCATATTTCTGGTTTGAAAAAAATAATCAATGGATATACACGTGAAGCAGGTGTTCGTAGCTTAGAACGAAAAGTTGGAACTATTTGCCGTAAAATAGGCGCGTTAATTGCAGAAGAAAAAGAATATTCAGCTAAAATAACTGCCCAAAGTGTAGAAGAATTTCTCGACCATCCTATTTATAGAGATGCTGAAGATTTAAAAAAGAGAATCTCTATTCCTGGTGTTGCTGCAGGCTTAGCCTGGACAGCTTATGGCGGTAATGTACTCTTTATCGAAGCCACAAAAATGACAGGTTCTAAGGGGTTTCAAATTACAGGCTCGCTTGGTAGCGTAATGCAAGAATCGGCTCGTGCAGCACTTTCTTATATTCGTTCACGAGCAGAAACTTTAGGTATAGATTCTGAATTTTACGAAAAAACTGATATTCACCTTCACGTTCCAGCTGGTGCTCAGCGAAAAGATGGGCCCTCGGCAGGGGTAACAATGGCCACAGCGTTGGTATCCCTCCTTACAGGTCGCCGAGTTCTAAAAGGCGTTGGGATGACCGGAGAAATCACATTGCGTGGGCATGTTCTTCCCATTGGTGGGCTAAAAGAAAAAGTTTTAGCCGCACATCGCTTTGGGCTACGCACAATTATTTTGCCACAGGATAATGAAATTGATTTAGACGATATCCCTGATGAAGTCAAAAAAGTAATGACCTTTATCCCCGTCGAAACTGTATCCCAAGTTCTTGAAGCTGCATTAGAGAAAAAAACTGTGAGAAAAAAGAAAAAATAAGAGAGATCAAATGAAAAGAGTATTTTTAGCAGAAGATGATCCAACAATGGTCACGCTCTTAGAAACTTTATTGAAATTAGAAGGCTTTGAAGTAGTCGTCTTAGACCTCGCTACTGAAAACTTGCTCTCTTCTTTGCGTGCAGATATTCCTCAAGCCCTAGTTCTTGATGTCAATCTCCCTAATCAAAGTGGAATAGATATTATAGAAGCAATGCGTAAAGAAGAAATTTTCAAAAACACGTGTGTTGTGATGGCATCGGGTATGAGCCTGAAAGAAAAATGTCTCAGTAGCGGGGCAGATGATTTCTTACTAAAACCTTATATGCCCGATGCGCTAATCAGTATCTTGCGGAAATATACAAAAGAATAGAAAATGGGAATGAATACCCAAAACATCCTTATTCGCCCTTTTGAGTTCCCAAAAGATTACGCCGAGGTTTATGCTCTTTGGGAAAATGCAGGAGATGGAATTCATCTTCGCGCCTCTGATGAGTTGGATGAAATTCGCAAGAAACTCGAACGTGACCCTAATTTGTTCCTTGTTGCCCAAGCAGACGATTCGATAATCGGCACAGTACTCGGTGGCTTCGATGGACGACGCGGAATGATGTACCATCTCGCCGTTTTAAAAAGGTATCAGCGCAAAGGAATTGCAAATCTTCTTGTTGACGCACTAGAAGAAAAACTCAAAGAAAAAGGTTGTATCCGCTACTATTTACTTGTCACTAAAGACAATAAAGAAGCAATTAGCTTTTATAAAAAACGTGGTTGGGAAAACATGAACGATCTACATGTTTTTGCTAAAAGCCTAGATTAGTAGATGAAGACTTAAAGTTGCCCCCTATGACCAAAATTCGTACCGCCATTCTTACCCTATCTGACCGCTCCTATCGAGGCGAACGTGATGACCTTTCTGGTCCTGTACTCGTAGAAATTATAGAATCTCAAGGCTGGGAGCTAGCAGAAAGTCTTATATTGCCAGATGACTTGGATATTATTCGTGACACCCTCATTCTCTGGGCCGATAGCGACGATATAGACCTCATCCTTACCACTGGTGGCACGGGTTTTGCGCCGCGTGATATTACGCCTGAGGCAACTCGTTATGTATTAGATAAACTTGCTCCAGGAATCACAGAAGCGATGCGGCAAGAAAGTCTAAAAATTACGCCACATGCTATGCTTTCGCGCGCTGTAGCAGGTATTCGTGGAAGTGTTCTCATTATCAACTTACCTGGTAGCCCTAAAGCTGCCCGAGAGAATTTAGAAGTTGTATTACCCGTCTTAAAACATGCCGTGCAATTGCTACAAGACTCGCCAGATGCAGAGGCGAATCACTGAAGACTGTTATAATCCCGCTATAAAAATTTAAAAATAAGAGGTTCCAAGATGATTGATGCAAATGATTTACGAAAAGGTGTTATTTTTGAAATGGACGGCAATCTTTTTAAAGTAAAAGACTACCACCATAATAAAACTGCACGTGGTGGTGCTACTATCCGCATAAAAGCACTTAATATACGCACTGGCTCAAATATTGAAAAAACTTTTAATTCCAGTGAACGAGTTGAAAAGATACGCTTAGATTATCGAAAAGTAGAATTTCTATATAATGATGATCGTTTTTATTATTTTATGGATAATGAAACTTTTGAACAGCCCGCAATTGGCAAAGCAATGGTTGAAGATGTAGCAGGGTTTTTGAAAGAAAATTTACGCGTCAAGCTCACTTTTTATGGTGATGAACCGCTCGATATTGAGCTTCCAACTTCGGTAGAATTAGAAGTTACTCAAGCAGATATTGCTGTTCGTGGTGATACAGCCACAGGTGTCACTAAAAGCGTCACGTGTGAGACTGGGCTTAGAGTACAATGCCCCAACTTCGTTGATGTTGGAGATATTATAAAAGTTGATACTCGTACAGGTGACTATCTAACCCGCGTTTAGTTTCAGTTCATTATTTCAAGAAAGTGTCCCCGTGAGGGGATATTTTCTTATAGGGATATATCTTAGATATTTGAAAAAAATACGCACAAAAGAAGGCTTTCCTTATGCAAACACCAGCAGGTATAGAATGCCCCTATTTTTACGGTGATTATCATCGTGGGCGAGACCGTGAAGAATGTCGCCTTTTAGAAGCTTCTGAAGAGCCACAGACTTGGGTCGCAGAACTCTGTGAAACTTGTGCCGTTCCCGGTATTTTACGTGCAAACTCTTGTGAAAATATGCAATTAAACGGAGAAGTTACACGCTCTATTTTTGATGCTTTTCAACGTAGAGTAAAAGTTACCGCTTTTTGTAATAAAACACATAAAAATGTGACCAAACCAGAAATTGGATGCGGAGAATGTCATCCCCTTCCTCCTATTTTTGAGGTAAAAAAATGACATTCACCTTGCTCCTTGATCTTGATGACACTCTTCTTGATTCCGATATGGATAAATTTATTCCCGTTTATTTTCACAAACTGGGAGAAGCCATGGCTGATTATGTTGCGCCTGAAAAAATGCTTCAATTTCTCATGCTCGGCACCAATGCGATGATTGAGAACGACACCCCTGTTGAGACTTTAGAAAAAGTTTTTGAGCGTAAGTTTTATCCTAACTTGGAAATAGAGCGGGACATTCTTGACCCTATTATTGCTGATTTTTACGAGAAGATTTTCCCTACTTTATCTTTTCTCACGAAAGTGCGTCCTGAAGCAGTAGATTTGGTTGAGTGGGCATTTTCGCGAGGATATAAAGTTACCATTTCCACCAATCCACTTTTCCCAAAAGCGGCTGTTGATTGGCGCTTGCGTTGGGCGGGACTTGCCCCAGAAAAATATCCCTTTGAAGTTATTTCTTCTTTTGAAAAATTTCACTTTAGTAAACCTAACCCTGCATATTTCGCCGAAGTTTTGGGGAGAATAGGGTGGGATGAAGGCCCCGTTCTTGTTGTAGGTGATGACCCAGAGCGCGATTTACGTGCAGCTCAAGAGTTAGGGCTTGCTGCTTATTGGATTGCCGATGATGAAGCAATTTTGCCTGAGGGTGTAAGTTCGCCCCTTGGAAGGGGGAGTATTGGGGAGTTACGGGGCTGGATAGAAGCTCAAGGTGAAGAAAAATTTACTCCCAACTATCAAGCCCAAAGCGCGATAGTCGCGACATCTAAGGCTATTCCCGCAGCGTTATCTGAAATTTTATCTAATCTTTCTGCCGCTGAGTGGACAAAATCATCCCATCCTGATGAGTGGTCTTTGGTGGAAATTATTAGTCATCTAAGAGATGTAGAGCGCGAAGTTAATTTGCCAAGAATTCAGACTTTTTTACGTGAAGAAAATCCTTTTATCACAGCAGATGATACTGATTTATGGGTAGCCGAGCGCGGATATGCGACACAAGATGGAAAAGCGGTCTTAGAAGATTTTATTGAGGCACGTGTAGAAACTTTGAATGTATTGAATAAATTAAGTGAAAAAGATTGGCAACGTTCAGGCAGACATGCAATTTTTGGCCCCATTACCTTAAGGGAGCAAATGGCATTTACCACAGAGCACGATCGCGTGCATTTGAGACAGGTTTATAAGGAATTGCGAGGATAGATATATGGATGGTGATGAGCGCGTGCGGGAGGCTATTGAGAAAGCAAAATTGGGGCATGAGCTATCTGCGCGCGCACTTTTCATAGAAATTGTAAAAGAGAATAGAGATAATAAATTAGCTTGGTTGTGGTTAATTGGTTTGCTTGACGATCCAAAAGACTTGATTATTGCCTGTGAAGCTGTCTTGAGATTAGATCCTTCTGAAAAAAAGGTTGCTTCTCGTTTAAAAGAGTTGCGGCGCCTTGAAAAAAAAAATAGAAAAGAAGATACAAATATTGCATTATCAAAGATTGATATGCTTTTGGCGCAGGGGAATATAGAGTTAGCCCTGACACGTTTGCGAAAATTACTTCAGGAAAATGACCAAGCAGAAGACGCATGGTTTTTGTTGGTAAAACACACCCCTAATATAGAAGAAAAAGAGCAAGCTTTGGCGCGCATATATGCCCTTGACCCTAAAAATAAAGAGAAAGAAAAGGCATTACGCAGCGTGCGCTTTTTTCGTAAAAACCCACTTGAATTGGCGAAGAGCTATGAAGAAAAAGGGCAAATTAAAGAGGCTGTAAAAATTTACGAAAACTTAGCTAGAAAGGCACAAGGGCGTGGTGAATGGGATCGATTGCTTCGCGAAATTAATCGTTTAGAAAAATTGAAAAAAGAAAAGATTGTATATATTTCACCAAGACTAACAATTGCTCGGCTTTCTATTGGGGTACCTTTATTATTCCTTGCTATGGTTATTACTCAAATCGGTTACGATTTTCAGCATTTTACTTTTTTAATGGGCGTAGAATTTTTGATGGTGATTTTCGGCTCATTTTTAGCGGCTGTAGCTGCGGTTAGCTCCGAACATCGTATTTGGCAAGAATTAGGGAATGTTGCTGGGCGAGGCTCTATACGATTAAGAATGGTCTTGGTGACAACAGGAACAACGATAATGCTTTTACCTTTTATCTTACTTGGCCTCGAAGCTTATACACGCTGGCCAACTGTTTTTGAATATTTAAACTAGGGCAATTACTTAGGGCTATACCTAAAAAAGACTTTTTAAGCTTGGTGCTTGAGTAGTTAGAAAATAAATTTTAAGAGAAAATTATGTTCCCAATTAATGATACAGAATCTAGTCGATATAGTGTTATTCCTATAATGACTATTTCAATTATATTGATTAACACAGCGATTCTTATCACCGTACCTCCAAGCGAATTTGGCTGGTCTTATGGTTTTGTTGCCACAGTTCCAGCTATGGTTTTTGCTCGTATTGGTGGCGGACTTCTCACAGCAATAGCTTCAATGTTTTTGCATAGTGGATTTCTTCATCTTTTTAGTAATATGTTTGCGCTTTGGGTTTTCGGCAGACGCGTAGAAGATGCTTGTGGAACGTGGCGTTTTTTGCTCTTTTATCTTTTAGCAGGTTTTGGCTCTAATTTGGTTTATGTGCTTGTCAATTCTCGTTCTAACGTTCCTGTGGTGGGTGCTAGTGGTGCAGTTTTTGGCGTGATGGGTGCTTATCTGATTTTATATCCACGTGGTCGTATTCGTACCTTGGTTTTTCTATTTAGTTTTATTCCCACCTGGCCTAAAATTCGTGCTTTTTGGGTCATACTATATTTCTTAGCATTGCAACTTGTGCCTGCTATGGATATTTTACTTAATAATGCAAATGGGGAATACCGTGTTGCCTATTGGGGGCATTTAGGTGGTTTTTTTGCCTCGCTTAGCATCTTACTCTTTTTGCGTCCCGAAGCCTTTGCACGCTATTGGAGTGATACAAAAGTTTAAGAGCGCATCCCTTTTGCTTAGAGCGTGTTATACCTTGATGAAGTTTAGAGCAGTTTTTATGCTCTTTTTTTATAGGAGAAAATATGCGAAAACGAGTTGTAATCACTGGGTTGGGTGCCATTAGCCCTCTCGGTTTAAATGTAGAAGATACTTGGAAGGCACTGCTTGCTGGGAAATCTGGTGCCGCACCTATCACACGTTATGATGCTAGTGAAAACAAAACTACTTTTGCAGCAGAAGTCAAAGGCTTTGATGCAAATGCTATTATAGGGCGGCGTGATGCCCGGCGCATGGATCGCTATGTACAATTGGCATTTGCGACTTCTCTACAAGCTGTAGAAAATTCAGGCTTGGTTGTCACCGATGAAAATAGAGATCGGATTGGTGTACTAATTGGCACGGGGATCGGTGGTGTAGAGACTCTGCTTAAACAAGCAGAGGTGATGGCAAAACGCGGCGCGTCGCGCGTAAGCCCCTTCTTGATTCCGATGATGTTAGCAGATTCTGGCCCTGGGCAGGTTGCCATACATCTTGGCGTGCGCGGTCCTAATATGTCTGTGGTTACTGCATGTGCAACTGGCTCGAACTCTATTGGTGAAGCAGCTGAAATGATTAGGCACGGCCGTGCAGATGTGATGATTGCAGGTGGTGGTGAAGCAAGTATTGTTAAGTTAGCAATGGCGGGGATGAATACCATTGGCGCTTTATCTGCACGAAATGATGAGCCAGAGAAGGCATCACGTCCCTTTGATAAAAACCGCGATGGTTTCGTGATGGGCGAAGGCGCAGGTGTTCTCATTCTTGAAGAACTAGAGCATGCCCAAGCACGTGGTGCAAATATCTTGGCAGAGCTGACTGGTTATGGAACGAGTGATGATGCTTACCATATCTCTGCCCCTGCAGAAGGTGGTGAAGGTGCAGCACTGTGTATGCAACTTGCCTTAGATGATGCAGGTTTAACGGTAAATGATGTGGGCTATATTAATGCTCATGGAACGAGCACCAGCTTAAACGACAAGGGTGAAACCGCGGCAATCAAGACAGTTTTTGGCAAACAAGCTTATCAAATTCCCGTTTCTTCGACTAAATCCATGACAGGACATCTCTTGGGCGCATCTGGTGCGTTGGAAGCTGTATTTTGTGTGAAAGCCTTGCAGAATGAAATACTTCCGCCAACTATTAATTATGAAACTCCTGATCCCGAATGCGATTTAGATTATGTCCCGAATAAAGCCCGTGAAGTAAAGTTTAAACACGCGCTTTCTAATTCTTTTGGTTTTGGTGGGCATAATGCAACGCTAATTATTAGTAAATACGAGGAATAAAAATGCTTTACGCACATATTACAGGGTGGGGGATGGCTGTTCCTGAAACAGTGAGAACCAATGACGATATAAGCAAGATGGTCGACACAAATGATGAATGGATACGCTCACGCACAGGTATTGCTGAGCGACGCATAGCAAGCGAGGATGAAAGTTCGGCAAGCTTAGGGGCAGATGCGGCTTTACGTGCTTTAGAAGTGGCAAATTTACGTGCTGCTGATTTAGATTTGATTATTGTTGCTAGCTCTTCGCCTGAGCATATTTTTCCTGCAACTGCATCTCTTATACAGGACCGAATTGGCGCTAATAATGCGGGTGCATTTGACCTTTCGGCAGCTTGTACCGGATTTATTTTTGCTGTCAATATGGCGGCGCAGTCTATTCGTAGTGGAGCGAGTAAAAATATATTAGTAGTTGGTACTGAGACTCTTTCTCGCTTTGTCGATTGGACCGATCGCAATACCTGCATTCTTTTCGGAGATGGTGCTGGAGCTTTTGTTTTGCAGGCAAATGAAGAGCCAGGCGGTGTTTTAGCAGAAGTGATGCATTCAGATGGCTCTGGTGGGGATTTATTATCGATCCCAGCTGGTGGCAGTAAACTGCCTGCTACAGAAGCTACTTTGCAAGCGGGGCAGCACCTAATACAAATGGATGGAAAAGGTGTTTTTCGTTTCGCAACGCGTGTTATGGCGCGTGCAACTAAAGAGGCTTTAGAGAAAGCCGGCTTAGAGGCAGAAGACCTTGACTTAGTGATTCCACATCAGGCAAATACACGAATTATCGAAGCGGCTGCACGCGGATTGAAGTTGCCAATGGATAAATTTATGGTCAATCTTGAGAAATATGGAAATACATCCACCGCTTCAGTGCCTATTGCTACAGTCGAAGCCTTCGAGAGTGGGCGTATCAAGCCTGGCGATAAGATAGTGTTGGTCGGTTTTGGTGGCGGTCTAACTTGGGGGGCACTTGTGGCAGAGTGGACAGGTCCATTGCCCACCGAGCGAAAAGTGCGACATGGCTGGTTCTTATTCTTGGCTAGAATTCGCTCTGTATTGCTACGAATTGTGCGTATTGTAGAAGGAATGCTCTGGGGACGCTACGGAAGAAAATAAATTTTGTAGTAAAATTAGCGGGCATTAAAAATAGGCTAATTTAGGAGAATGAATATGATGAAACCTGGTATATGGGAATTGGTCATCGTCTTGGTGATTGTTTTACTTCTTTTTGGACCTGGCCGCCTTAGCAAAATTGCTGGCGAATTAGGCTCTGGTATTCGCAACTTCCGTGATGGAATCAGCGAAGGGAAGGAAGGTGAAAACGAGGAAGATGAAAAAACAGAAAGCGAAGAATAATTTTTTTGCAAAAGATTAGAACTCTCTGAAAAACCAGAGAGTTCTTTCTTTAAATAGCGTGCCTATTCTGATATTTTTGTGTTATATCTTTAGCGAAGGGCTTTTCTACTTATTTCGCGAAGAATATACAAAATAAAAAGAACTTACTTCATTCTAGAGCAAAACTAGAATTTAAATAAAGGATTAGGCTATATGCGCAAAATAGAAATTATTCAAGGTGGTATGGGGGTTGCTATTTCAGACTGGAAGTTAGCAAAATCTGTATCGAAAGAAGGACAGTTGGGTGTTATTTCGGGAACGGGTATTCATCTAATCATGATTGCCCGTCTTATGGAGGGGGATATAGGCGGACATGTGCGGCGTGCGCTGAGCAATTTCCCATTTCATGATCCTGTGCAATGGATATTAAAAAAATACTATCGAGAAAATCCAGAAAAAAATGCAACTTATAAACGTCCGCCAATGTGGAGTTTTAAACCATCAAAAGCGCTTAACGAATTAGTGGTTGTTGCCAATTTTGTAGAAACTTTTCTCGCAAAAGAAGGGCATGATAACCCTGTTGGGATCAATCTTTTAGAAAAAGTACAAATGCCCACAATGGCATCTTTATATGGTGCTATGCTTGCAGGTGTTGATTACGTCATCATGGGCGCGGGTATTCCGCTACAAATCCCTGGTATTCTTGATAAATTAGCGAACCACGAAAAAGTTAATTACAGGATGGATGTTAAGGGTGCTGATTCTGGCGATAGCTTCCTCATGGACTTTGACCCTAAAGCAGTTTTCTCAAATGTTGCCGAAAAAGTGCAAAATTTACTTCGCCCTAACTTCTTGCCTATTATTTCATCTGTTGTTTTGGCAAAAACATTAATCCGTCGCTCAACGGGCAAGGTAAATGGTTTTGTGGTTGAAGGTCATATCGCTGGTGGGCATAATGCTCCTCCGCGCGGAAAAATGCAATTGGATAAAAACGGTGAACCAATTTACGGTGAAAAAGATACCCCAAAATTGGATAAAATTAAAGAACTTGGATTACCTTTTTGGTTAGCAGGTGGTTTTGCTTCTCCCAAACGCTTAAAAGAAGCCCAAGATGCCGGGGCAGAGGGCATTCAAGCAGGTACAATTTTTGCTTTTTCTAATGAGTCGGGCATGACTGATAAAGAAAAACGGGATGTTATACAAAAAGTTGTAGATGAAGCAGCCGAAGTCTTTACCGACCCTCGTGTTTCTCCCACTGGATATCCCTTCAAAGTGGTGCAAATGGAAAATACCATGTCAACCCCCGCCATCTACGAAGCACGCCCTCGCCTCTGTGATATTGGTTTATTGCGAGAAGCCTATAAGCGTGATGATGGCAAAGTTGGCTATCGTTGCGCCGCCGAGCCAAAAGACCAATATATTAAAAAAAGCGGCAAAGCCGAAGATGCTGAAGGACGTGGTTGTCTCTGTAATAATCTTTGCGCTAGTGCGGGCTTCCCACAACATCGTAAGGATGGCTACGTTGAGCAACCCCTTGTTACATCGGGGAACTGGTTGCCCTATCTTGGTAGGGTCTTCAAAGAAGGAGAGCGCGAATATTCCGCCAAAGATGTCCTTGATTATTTATTAAGCTAAGAAAAGCTCTTTCGTGAAATAAAAAAGCCCTGAGCGATTTTCAAAATCGCTCAGGGCTTTTTTTATTTACCTATTTGTTGAGATACTCTTCCAGTTTATCAAAGGCTTGATTCCAGCCAGAAGCACCAGGAGAGTCGGCAGGAAGCCCAGCATGAGTCAGAACCATTTTTGTACCTTCGCCAAGGCTCTCCAATGATACGGTAATTTCGGTTTTTACAGGGTAGCCCTCTGGCATCCCCATCTCGGCGGGAGAAAGTATATTACCTTCTTCATCAGACATGCTTTCGGTGTAGACCAGGCGTTCAGTGGATGAGATTTCAAGATGCTCACCCGTTGTCCACATTTTCATATTCCCATCAGGCGATGCCATGCAGATCCTTCGTTTGCCTCCTACGCTTAGGTTGATTTCGGCAACAGGAATGGTGAAGCCTTTTGGTCCGTACCATTTTTGAAAATATTCTGGCTGCGTCCACATTTTCCAGATATCTTCTATAGGGGCATCAAATATCCGTTCAATTACGATTGCGTCTTTACTCATCTTTTTTCTCCTTAGTATTAAGTTGGTTGATATAGTCATCCATGCGATCAAAACTTCTTTCCCAAATATGTCGGTATTGCTCTGTCCAGCTGGAAATTTCCTGGAGGGGGGTTACATCTATGGTGCAGGGGCGATACTGAGCTTTTTGCCCTTGTATGATGAGACCCGCTCGCTCTAAAACTTTTATATGTTTTGAAATGGCTGGTAAACTCATATCAAAAGGCTCCGCGAGTTCGTTTACAGTCGCCTCGCCTTCTGCAAGTCGTGCTAAAATCGCCCGTCTTGTAGAGTGCGCTAACGCAGAAAAAATTTGGCTAAGCTGGTCATCATTATAGTTTGCCATAATCATCTTATTTAACTGATTGGTTAATTAACGTATTGGTATAATAGTATAATAAATGTGAATTGTCAAGTGAACAGAAAGATGTATTGGAATTTTTGTAAGGGCTTTTTTTTATGGTAATTTATGACTGAACTTTCCGACTTAGCACTTAAGCTAGGATACCCTGGGGTCTTCCTTGTTAGCTTTATTGCTTCAACGCTCATCCCCTTCTCCAATGAAATTGTAGTTGCGGCCATGCCAGCTTTGGGATATGGTACTTTAGTTTCGCCAAAATAATGAGCATTGGAAATCTGGTAGGATAGGTTAT
>JABGQV010000080.1 GCA_018648655.1 Anaerolineae bacterium
CCGTAGAGCATATCTTCGCCTTCGGGTACCCATTTTTCGGGGTCAAATTTGTCAAGATATTTGACATTTGCGCCGTAAGGGTTGGTAGCTTCGGCGCGGGTATATTCTGCGTTGGGCCAGCGAGATTTGAAAGGTTTAATATCTGCTTCGTAATAGGCTTCTTTCCAATCTTTACGGAGGGGATGTCCTTCGAAACCTTCCCAGAGTAAGATGCGGCGAAGGTCCGGGTGACCAGTGAATTTGATACCGAGAAGATCCCAGGCTTCGCGTTCTTGGAAGTCTGCGCCGGGGTAAATTTCTATTAAGGAGGGAACTTCGGCTTTTTCACGGTCTACTTGAACTTTGAAGACCATTTCTGCGCCACCGATGGTTTTATAGGCGTGGTAGACAACTTCTAATTTGCCGTCTGCTGGATAGTCGACGCCAGTAACGGAGGAGAGATAGTCGAATTCAAATTCGTCACGTAGAGCTGTGGCAAATTCGACTAATTTGTCGGCAGAAATGAGATAGCCTTCGTAACCATCGCGCTCGTCAGCAGAAACGCCTTCTGGGAAGCGGGTAGTGAAGTCTAATTCAGTCATTATGCTTCCTCCTGTGCTGCTTCTTTAATAGCGGGGATGCTGGATTGGTAAATCAGGTCTGGTCCTAGCATGGGAACGGGGATTGCGGCAGAATCACCTTTTTGATACCAGCGTACGGTTTTGATGGATTGCCCATCAATTTTTTCTTGCAACTTGATCAACCCGTTAATTAGGGCTTGAGGGGTGGGGGGGCAACCGGGGATATAAACATCAACAGGTATGAGTTTATCTACACCAGAAACTACGTTATAGCCTTCTTTGAAGGGTCCGCCACCAGAGGCGCATGCGCCCATTGCCACAACATATTTTGGCTCGGGCATTTGATTATATAAACGCACGATAGTGGGTGCCATTTTCTTTGTGACTGTGCCAGAAACTAACATTAGGTCGGCTTGGCGGGGGCTAGGGCGCATAACTTCCATGCCGAAGCGTGAAAAGTCATAACGCCCAGCGGCGGTTGCAATCATCTCAATTGCGCAACATGCCAAACCAAACATTAGGGGCCAAACAGACGAACGCCGTCCCCAGTTATAAATGCGGTCTATGCTCGTAATTGAGACCACACCCTCAATTTCTTCAGGGATTTCATAACCGGGAGAATTTATTCCTTCTTTTTCCATTTAGAATCTCCTTGTTTATAAACCTGCCCCCCTCTGTCCCTTGGACATCTCCCCCGAAGGGCGAGAATAAAGCAGGCAGTAATTTCTATTAATCAAAAAGATTATAGTAGTGCCTTTCTCACAAGTCAACAGGGTTACGTAAGCATATATTGTCGAAACTGAAAAAGTGAGTATAATCATGTTCTTGCTATGACAAGAAAAAAGCATTAAACACGAAAGGCACGAAGAAGGCATAAAGAAAACCTTTTTTCTTTGTGAAACTTCCCCGAAGGATATTGGGACGATGTGTGTGCTTTGTGTTTAAATAGGATTTTATATGCTAAGGGCTCGCCAAAAAGTATTCACTTATATCAAAAAGCACCGTGCCGTCACATCTGCTGAGATTGCGCGGGATTTGCGGATGACGACCGCGAACGCGCGCCATCATTTGTCTCTTTTAAAGAAGGATGGGAGAATAGAAGAGGTTGGGAAAAAGGAGGCGGGGGTTAAGGGTGGCAGGCCTAGAAAAATCTATGGGATCACTCGGCATATCCGTGGGGATGGCTTGGTGACCTTATCTCATCATTTGCTTGAGGAGATGTTGGGTGCTGTTAATGCACGCCAAAGGTCTGGGATACTAAAAAATCTCGCTCGGAGGCTGGCAAGTTCAGGCATGCGTGAGACGGGGGCACGTGTAGCTTCCCCGATGATTCGGTTAAAAAATACCGTCCAGCATCTTAATAAACTTGGCTACGAATCCCGTTGGGAGGCTCATGCCGAGGGGCCACGCATTATTTTAGGACAATGTCCTTATTTGGCGATTGTGGGAAAGCATCCTGAACTTTGTGAAATGGATGCGAATTTGCTGGCAGAGTACCTTGGGGGGGATGTAAATCAGATCGAGAAATTAGCAGGGGAGGGGATTCCCTTTTGTGTTTTTGGGGTGAGGTAAAATAAGCTATCAAAATGAGATACAACAAAAACAATCGAATTATTCGGCAGGATGAGCTGAGAAATCCCCAACCCATATTATCGTTGCTTAATGCACTCGTTAGAGAAAAGTTCTGGATGAATCTTTTATCATAAGGAATACTAAATGAGCAGAGAAAATTTTCTTATCCCTTCAGCGATAGAAGCCATTGGCTCCACGCCATTGGTTGAATTGAGTAGAATAACAAAGAAACTGGATGGGAAAATCCTTGCAAAACTTGATTATCTAAACCCTGGATTTTCCAAAAAGGATAGAATTGCTCGCCAGAGCATAGAGGACGCGGAGGATAATGGTGAACTAAACTCAGGACAAACAGTTGTGGAGTTGACTAGTGGTAATACGGGGACTGGTTTAGCGATAGTCTGTGCGGTAAAAGGATATCCTTTTGTGGCAGTGATGTCTAAAGGGAATTCCAGTGAGCGTGCTCGCATGATGAGGGCTTTAGGGGCTGAAGTTGTACTTGTTGATCAGTTGCCAAACTCCATCTCAGGTCAGGTTTCGGGTGGTGATTTGGAATTGGTTGAGATTAAGGCTCAGGAGTTGGTAAAAGAAAGGAAAGCTTTTCGAGCAGATCAATTTCAATTGAAAGGCAATTTCAGAGCGCACTATCTTCATACAGGACCAGAATTTATAAAACAATCAAAAGGAAAGATTCAGGGATTTTGTGATTTTATTGGAACAGGGGGGACTTTCGCAGGATGTGCAGCGGCACTCAAAGAGCACGACCCATCCATCAAGTGTTTTATTGTAGAGCCAAAAGGCACGGCAGTATTGGCTGGAAAAACCGTTAGAAATCCTAATCATCGTATTCAGGGTGGTGGATATTCGATGACAGATCTCCCATATTTAAAAA
>JABGQV010000062.1 GCA_018648655.1 Anaerolineae bacterium
TCTCAGAAAAATTCCCCACTTTCTAACTACCTCCCCGAATTATGCAACGCTCTCTACTATGGAAATTAAACATTATCTTCAGATGTTACGAAAAGGTTGGTGGATTGTACTTCTAACCGCATTGATGGCTTTGAACGTGGCTTTTGTTGCTGCATATTTCACTGAGCCTATTTATTTGGCTAACGCAAAGTTTATTGTTAGCCCTAACCCTAAGGTTGTCACAGAATATGATGTCGTTAACAGTTTAGAAGCGTTAGATAAACGCTCTATTGTTGCGACTTATGGTGAGTTTTTGAACAGTCGCCGTGTATATTCTGATGCACTGGTCGCTCTGGGATTAGATATAGAGCTGATGGGAGATTACACCACCGCAGCTGTTGTTTTGCCTGAAGCAAATATCTTGGAGTTGACCGTAACCGGACCCGATCCGAGGCTTGCTTCCGATGTGGCCAATATGATTGGTAGCTTGACAATTGATTCTGTAAGCCGGCTCTATCGTGCTTACGATGTGTCAGTTTTAGATGCGGCTGTAGCCCCAACTGTGCCTATCTCTCCACAGCCAGTTCGCGATGCCAGCTTGGCCCTTGCTCTAGGGCTAATAGCTGGAGTATCACTGGCTATTCTAAGTGAACAAATTCGTATTCCTTTGGATACATACCGAAATCGTTTGCGTCTTGATACGACTACGGGTGTCTATAAACGACAGTATTTTGAGCAACTTGTTGAAGGGAAATTGACTCAAAATCCGGATGAGGCTTTATCTTTAGGCATTGTCGAACTGACTGGGTTGCAAGAATTGATGGATACTTTGCCCACAAATGCGCTGAACTGGATATTGAATCAGGTAACCGACGTTTTGCGAAAAGAACTTCGCGGAAACGATGCTATTGCACGCTGGAATAAAAATAGCTTCTCTTTGATGTTGCCACTTACACCATCGGTGGCTGCTAGTCGAACTTTTGAGCGTATTTACGAAGCGCTTAAGAGACCCGTTGATTTGCACCAATATAATATTACGGTAAATTTAGACCCTCATATTGGAGGAGCTGTATACAGTGAGCGTATGCCTCTAGATGATTTGCTAAAACAAGCGGAAAAGGTAGTGCAAGCTGTACGTCAATCTGGCGAAGGCGCTGTCCGTGTTTGGGAAATGAAGAATCCTTTTTGGGTAGACGATAGCTCAGTAGAGGACTAAGATGCAAGAATATTCGTCTTCAAGGGATAGTATTTGGTTATATCTTAGCTTTGGTTTTGCAGCAGCCTTAATTGGTGTTATTTCAGGTTTGTTGATTTTTAAGCTTGAGAATCCTCTATTTGCCATTGCTGGAGCGATTGCAATTGTGTTTGCATTGATTACTGTGACCAATGTTGAGCTTGGGCTATTGGCATTAGTCTTCATGGTCTATACACGCACATCTGATGTCTTGATGAAGTTCCATGATATTCCATCTATTGCTAAACCTTATATCGCACTCTTGGTTGTTACCATTCTTGTGCGATGGATTGTTGGCGGACAAGTTTCTCAAGGATGGGGGCGTTCAGCAATCTTAGTGGGTGCTTACGGCTTGGTCGTTTTTTCTTCACTTTTATATGCGGCCGACTTTGATTTTGCTATGAAAGCCGTCTTGAATTTTTTGAAAGATGGAGTAATAGCTGTAGTGCTCGTTATTTTGATTCAAGACGGGAAAGTTTTTAGAGGGGTGATTTGGGCATTGCTCCTTGCTGGAATTTTTGTTGGAACAATTAGTGCCTATCAAGGTATTACTGGGGATACTGGCAATGATTTCGGCGGATTTGGACAAGTTGGCTATCAAAATATCATCGGTGAAACGGATGGAAGCCGTTTATCTGGCCCTGTTGGAGACCCGAATTTCTACGCTCAATCCATGCTTGTGCTTATCCCTATCGCATTAAATCTCTTCTTGAAAGAGAAAAAATGGTTTCCAAAAGCAATTGCTGGTTGGGCTTTTCTTGCCTCTACTTTGGCTGTTGTATTTTCTTATTCACGTGGGGCGGCGATAGCTGCTGTTATTATGCTTCTTTTTTCGATGCTACATAGTCCTCCACGCCTTACAGATGTGCTCGTTGGTATTTTATTGCTTGTTTTAATCATAAGCTTTGTCCCCAATCCTTATGTTGAGCGTCTAGCAACGATTACTGATATTTTTGGTGGCAGAAATGCAGTTGTAGGAGAGGTTTCCTATCGTGGGCGAGCCAGCGAAGTTATTGCAGCGTGGTTGATGTTTATTGACCATCCTATTTTCGGGGTTGGGGTAGAAAATTATCCCGTTTTTTATCAGAGTTACTCGCGTAAACTAGGGCTAGATCCACGCCTTGAACAACGACAGGCGCATAATCTCTATTTGCAGGTTGCAGCCGAGACAGGCTTGGCAGGTATTCTTGTTTTTGGCGGACTGTTAATGGCAATGTTGCGTGGGATGTTACAGGCATGGAGAAGGCTAAAAAATAAGGGGATGACCTTATACGCTGACTTAATATTAAGCACCGCTACCGGGATTGTAGGGTACTTAGCCGCAGCGATGTTTATTCATGGTGCCTATCCGCGTTATTTTTGGCTTTTAGCGGGTATTGCGCTTGCGATTCCACAAGTTGCAGACAAGCTTTTAGAAAAGGCTGCAGAGGAAAGAAATGCCATCAGTATCTAGGCCATCTAAAAAGCAAGCTGTGCGGGGCATAATGTGGACCTATGCATCCTATTACAGCGGAAAGATAATGATTTTTCTCAGCACCATTATTTTGGCACGTCTGCTAAGCCAAGATGATTTTGGTGTAGCAGGCTATGCGATCGTCATTATTAGCACTCTCAAAGTACTAAGCAACTTGGGTGTAGGACAAGCATTAATCTATCATAAAGAAGAAGAAGGTGCTGCGGACACTGCTTTTTGGCTTGGACTAGCCATCAGTCTAATTCTTTTTCTTATTACATGGTTTGCAGCCCCTCTTATCGGTAGTTTTTTTGATGACCCTCGCGCAATTCCTGTAACGCGCGCATTGATTTTTAGTTTTCCATTAACCTCTTTGGGTTATGTCCAAGATATGCTTTTGCGGAAAAAGCTTTCCTTTAAGCGCAAATTTATTCCTGATCTATCCCGTTCATTAGCAAAAGGCTTCTTCTCTATTATTTTTGCTCTCTTGGGCTATGGTGCCTGGAGTCTTATTTATGGACAACTTATAGGAACGGCATTGGCTTCAATAGCTTATTGGATCATTGTTCCGTGGAAACCTTCTTTTAATTTTAACCCGAGGTTAGCTCGTATTTTCTTAGGTTTTGGTGCCAATATCGTGGCAGTTAATGCTTTAAGCGTATTGCTAGATAATGCCGATTATCTAGCCGTAGGACGATATTTAGGCGCGGCATCTCTAGGTGTTTATACCCTCGCCTTTCGCATCCCCGATATGCTCATCATGCAATTTAATGCGCTTATCGGCAAAGTCCTCTTTCCTTTTTACGCAAAAATACGCGATGACAACGATGGCCTCAAGCGTAGCTTTTTATATACAACAAAATATATTAGTTTAATCACTTTCCCGATTGGTTTTGGTATCGCACTTGTTTCAGCCCCCCTTATCCTAACTGTTTTTGGTGAAAAATGGGTCGAAGCCATCCCCGTTATGCGTTCTTTAGCCATTTATTCCGTCATTATTTCTCTTGTATATAACGCAGGAGATGTCTATAAGGCACAAGGAAGGCCAGAAATCTTAACCCGCCTCTCCATTCTTGAGGGCACCCTTCTTTTGCCTGCATTATATTTTTCTGTTCGCTTCATAGGTACTATTGCCGCAGTTGGGTGGGCGCGTGTATCGATTGCATTTGTGTTAACAAGCCTCGATATCATTATCGCTAGTCGTTTAATAAACGCCTCTTTCAAAGAAATCCTCAAAGCCCTGACACCAGCACTAGGTGCAGCATCTATTATGGCAGTGGCCGTTAGCCTGACCCTCTTTTCCATGCAAGATATTATGCCAACTATTCAATTAATTATGAGTATTGCTATTGGCGGCGTGGTTTATATCGGTGGATTATGGTTATTTCAACGAGAATTACTTTTAGAAGGCTATGCTACCCTTCGTAATGCATTGGTGCGCAATTGAAAGTGCTACAAGTTATAGACTCTCTCAGAATTGGCGGCGCGCAAAAATTAATGCTTACTTTTGCACGACAGGCACGTGAACAGAATATAGATTTAACAGTGGTTTCTCTCAGTGAATTCAACGAAGGAATGACTCTCGCTAAGCCCCTAGAAAAAATGGGCGTAAAAGTATTCCTTTTTCCTGCTGACAAACTTTTTTCCCTTTCTCGCTTGCGTGCTTTTACTCGTTTCGTAAAAGAAGGCAAATTTTCTGTCATTCACGCTCATTTGACTTACGCCAACATCATTGCAGGTATAGTTGGGAAATTGATAAAAACGCCAGTTCTTTCGACCTTGCACAGCACAGCAGTAGATAAACGTCATGCACATTTTTTGCGAGATAAAATCGAATTGGAGATGCTGCGTCGCGCAAAAAGAATACTTGGTGTCGGCAAAAGCGTTTCCGATATTTATGAAGATATTCTCAAACGAGATGTGATAACCCTGCCGAATGCTGTGGATGAAAATAGCCCCCTATCCGCAGATGAGAATGACGCGTTACGCACGCAAATTGGACTTGATACCGCGCAAGTAATATTTATCTCTGTTGGGCGCTTATCTCCCGACAAAGGCGTGGATGATTTGTTGCAGGCTTTTACACTAATCCACAAAGAGAAAGAAAACGTGGCACTGCTCATCGTCGGAGATGGCGATTTGCGCGATGAACTTAAAGGGCTAGCAAAAAAACTTGGTTTAGAAAAAGTTGTATTCTGGCTCGGAATTCGGAATGACGTCCCGAAGCTTCTTGCCATAAGCGATATTTACATCTCAGGCTCACGCCGAGAAGGGTTGCCTCTTAGCCTCCTCGAAGCGATGATGTCAGCATTGCCAATGGCCGTCACAGATGTTGGAGAAGTCGCAAAATTAGTAAATAATGATGCTGGCATTCTCGTGCCACATAGTAAGCCAAAAAAATTGGCCAAAGCCGCCCTCGATATTTTAGCAATGCCAAATTACGGGAAAACGCTTGGAGAAGCTGGTTTAGCTCGTGCACAAAAAGAATATGGTGCAGAGCAGTGGTTTATGCGGACGCTAAATATCTACGAAGAAATAACGAATATTGCGCAGGAGCAAGCCCACTAACATGCTTGAATCGACATTGATCATCAACGAAATTTCCACAGAAATTCGCGAAGCAATTCCTTCATGGATCAAGAACGCCTCCATCCAATCTGCCTCACCAGAAGTTGTGCTGCGCCCTTGGTCATTTATGTTGCGTTATCCCCTTAACGCAGACGAAGCTATTTTGGTTAAAGTTGCTCGTCACGAAAAAATGACTTTACCAGAAGCGGTAGTAGAAAAAGGACTCTTAGAAAGAACAGAAAGAGAATTTGAAATGTTGAGCAAAATTGCGCATGTCTTTCAAGCACAAAGTAAAACGCAGGAGTTTTGTTTTGTGCGCCCCATAGAAATTTTGCCGCGCTGGAATGCTCTCGTGATGGAAGAGTTAGATGCTCAGCCCATCAAAAAATATTTGCTTAAACCCTCAATAGCTTTTTCTTCACAGAAAGATTGGCAGAATTTCGAAGAGCTTCTGAGAAAATCAACTCGTTGGTTGAAAGAATATCATCAAGGAATGGGCAATTTAGAAGAAGTTGCTCTTTTTGAAACAGGATTTAGAGCACGAATAGAATCTACCCTAGAAAGAATGAGCGTATATTTGGAAAATAAAAATATTGAGGAAATAAAAGCGGATTTACTAAGAGAATATGATGCTATAGAAGGAGATAAGGTCACGCTGGCTATGCTGCACGGAGATTTTCATTGCGGCAATATCCTTGTAACCCCTGATGGGCGCATAGGCGCGCTGGACGCAGATCTAACTCATGATCCTATTTACCAAGATATTGCGAAACTTTTTGCAGATTTAGAAACGCGCAGCATACAAATGCTATCTCATGGGAAATTCCTCAGAACAAAAGAATTAAAAAGTGCCTATATAGCAATTACCAAAGGCTATTTTGGTGACCAAGATTTTAACGATAAAGTTTTGCGATTATTTATAAAAGTGGCAATTTTAGAAAAATGGCTTATGGATGAAGATAATTTATCACGAAGAGCTGGTGTTAAATCACTTGCGTATAAAGCTCTTTCCGGTTGGCGGCGTGCATATTTTTCAGGCCTGATGCAGGAGCAGTCATTGTGAAGTCTTTGCAGGTTACAACAATTATTCATGGATATTTCCCGCGTGTTGGAGGTGCAGAAACACAACTTCGGGCATTGGTACCACATTTGCGGTCGCAAGGTATCGAAATGACTATCCTTACGCGGCGATATGACACTGGCTTACCTGCCTATCAAAAAATTGATGAAGCGGCTGTTTATCGTTTGCCTGCTACGGGTCACAAAATAGTGGCGTCTCTTAGTTTTACAATCTCAGCTTTTTTTCGTTTATTGCGTTTACGTCCTGAGCTTGTTCACGCTCATGAATTTATTTCTCCGGCTACCGTTGCTCTTTTGGCAGAACGTTTTCTGCAAATTCCAATGGTCATTACATCGCATAGGAGCGGAGAAATTGGCGATGTACAAAAAATGAGAAGAAAGCTAAGTGGCCCAATGCGCCTAAGGGCATTGAAAAAAAGAGTTAGTAAATTTGTTGTTATCAGTGATGAGATTTGGGATGAATTGACTGCTATTGGTGTAGATGAGGATAGGTTGATAAATATCACAAATGGTGTAGATACAAAACGTTTTTCGCCACCAAGCGTGGATGAGAAACTTGTTCGGCGCAAAGAAATGGGATTCTCTCCTGATGCGCAGATCGCTATTTTCACCGGACGACTTGTACCCGAAAAACGTCTCGACTTACTCATCTCTGTCTGGACGAAATTGCGTGAGACCCATCCCAAAGCAGAGTTGCTTATTCTTGGCGCAGGTGCGGAAGAAGAATCTCTGAAGGCAACGGCAGGAGATGGCATTCACTTTATGGGTAGCACAAACGACGTGCTTCCTTTCCTGCAAATGGCAAATATTTTTGTTCTGCCTTCAATAGCCGAAGGGCTGTCTGTGGCATTACTCGAAGCCATGTCTTGTGAACTTGCACCTTTACTCACCGATGTTGGTGGTGCGCGGGAAGTTGTACAGCACCAAGAAAACGGTTGGATTATCCCACCTGATGATGGAGAAGCTCTTTTAGAGGGCCTTGAAGCTTTTTTTGGGAATGAAAAAATGCTTATTGAACGTGGGCAAGCAGCACGTCAACGTGTGGTTTCTGCCTTTTCCATCGAAATAGCGGCAAAGAAGTTGGCTAATCTATATTTTGATTTAGCAAAGAGGAAATAATAATGATTTTCGCTATTCTCTTTTGGACATCTATCTTCTTGATTTTTTATGCTTATTTTGGCTATCCCCTTTCTGTTTGGTTCTTAGCGCGCTTCAAAAAACAGAAAAGAGATGATGAAAAATATGAGCCATCAGTTACCTTGCTGATTGCCGCCCATAACGAAAGTATTGCTATTTCCACCAAGCTCGAAAATGCCCTGGCTTTAGATTACCCGCGTGAAAAATTACAGATTTTGGTAACAAATGATGGCTCTGAAGATGGTACCGATGAAATTGTGCGTTCTTTTGCCGATAAAGGTGTAGAGATGGTCTCTGGCGAGCAACGTCAAGGAAAAATGATGGCACTCAAGCGCGGTATGAAAGCCGCACGTGGTGAAATCATTGTCATGTCAGATGCGACCAATGCCTATAGCCCTAATACAATTAAGGCCTTGGTTGCGCCTTTTGTAGATGTAAAAGTGGGCATAGCCAGTGGCGCAAAATTTATTCCTAAAGGCGATGGTGTGCTCGGCTCTTCAGAAAGTTTATATTGGAAATATGAATCATGGATCAAAAAGGAAGAAACAAAACTGGGCAATTGCATTAATGTCACTGGCGAAATTTATGCCTTTAGAAAAGCCCTTTTTGGCTCTCCGCCCGATAGTATTATCAATGATGATTTTTATATGATGATGAATATTTTCAAGCAAGGTTTTCGGGTTGTATATACCCCCGAAGCTCGCTCATGGGAACGCGTTTCACAAACTGCCGCAGATGAAGTTGAGCGCCGTGCACGTATCAATGCTGGGCGTTATCAAGCAATGGCAATGTCGCCAAAGTTTTTGCCTTATGATCGGCCGCTTCTTGTTTGGCAAATTATTTCACATAAATTTTCACGCCCACTTGTGCCCTTTGCTATGATTATTGCCTTTCTTGCAAATATCTTTGCCTTTCTTTTTCCAACAGAAAAAACAGGCTTTTTTGCACTAGCTCCATCGTGGGCTTATCTTTTATTGGTTACGCAAATTCTTTTTTATGCGCTCGCTATTTTAGGAAAATATATAAATGGTGGCATCATTGGCAAAGTTTTATATTTGCCTACTTTTTTGGTCAACAGCAATTGGGCCGCTTTAAAAGGATTTTGGCGTTTTAGCAGTCGTGGGCAATCAACGCTTTGGGAACGCGTTCAGCGGCGAGAGGAAAAAAATGACTGAAGAAAAACTTCGGCTTGCAGGTATTCTTGCGGGCGATATTCGCAACCATCCCGCCACACGTATCAAGTTTGGACTCTTTTTTGATGCATTGGCACGCCAATTTGATATTGTGGATATTTGCGATTCTTCTCTGCACGGGGTGGCGCGGATGTGGAACGCCGTGCAGGTTTTTCATCCCAACTTGGGGCGATGGCGTAAGCGTTATTGGCAAAATTTGCCTGCCTTTCGCGCTCGCTCTAGGCTTGCTTCCGATTGTGTGCATCGTCTCGGTGATAAAGTGGATGCCGTTATGCAAATCGGCTTACTCTTTGATGCAAACTGGAAGCCAAGCAGTGTGCCAAAATTGATATATACCGATTACACAGCGCACCTTTCTGCACGCCGCCCCGATGCGGGGCGTTCGCCTTTTACCCCACGTCAATTTGATGAGTGGATTCGTATGGAAGAACGTGCATATTTAGACTCTGCGCATATTTTTACGCGTGGCAAATTTGTGCGTAAATCATTGATTGATGATTACGGTGTAGCACCAGATAAAATCACTGCAGTTGGGGGCGGAGTCAGTTTTTCTTCTTTACCGGAAGCAAGCTTCGGGCAAGAAGGTGACCCGCCCGTCGCCCTATTTATTGGTAGAGATTTTTACAGAAAAGGTGGCGACCTTTTGCTCAAAGCTTTTAGTGCAACAAGACGGGAATATCCCGAAGCGAAATTGCTTGTAATGACAAGAGACGCTATTCCAGATGATTTACCAATGGATGGTGTTGAACTGCTTTCACCGGCCTGGGATAGAGAGATGCTGAAGAAATATTTTCAACGTGCTAATCTTTTTATTCTTCCCTCACGTTTAGAAACTTGGGGAGATGTTTTGCTCGAGGCTATGGCATATTCCTTGCCCTGTATAGGGGTTCGAGAAGCCGCTATGCCAGAAATTATTGAAGATGGCAAAACAGGTTTTTTGATAAATCCAGAAGATATAGTTGATTTAACGATGGCTATGAAAAAACTTTTTAGTAACTATGAGCTACGAAAAGAATTTGGAATCGCAGCTCGTCAACGTGTAGAAGAAAAATTTACTTGGGATGATGTAACTCATTTAATGAAGACGGATATTCAGAAATTGGGTATCCATTTTTAGGAGGCTCGATATGAAAAAAACACTTAGTTTGTTCGCATTATTTATTGTTTTAGCTAGCTTATTGCTTGCTCAACCATCACAATCGGGGTATGCACAAGGGCAATCTGTGCCAAGCCCCACGCCTTATCCGGGCGAATCTGATTTTATAACCTTTGCGATGCTTGGTATTCAAGATGAGGTTATGGTAGGGCCCTTTGCCAATAATTTTATTCGTTTTAGTACGCCTGATTCGTGGGCTTTAGAGGCTGGTGCGAAAATTGTGCTAGAAATTGAAGTGACTGCACGTTCTGCGCGAACTTTCACTGAGAGTGCAGAAGAGTTTTCTGGAGCCTTGATGGAGATCACGCTAAACGATCATATTGTTGAGACAATTTTCTTGCCTGTGGGCACACAAACCATCGAACTTATTGTGCCTGATGAAGCTTTATACCCAACAAGAAGCGATGGGCGCCATTCTTTACAGCTTTTCTTAGACGCAACTGTTGATTGTCTTTTTGATCACGAAACAATGGTTTTGGTGCGCAGTTCATCTGGATTTTCTTTCCCGTATCACGATGCTTCCCCAAGCACAAACCTTACGCTGCTACCACGACCTATATTCAAATTAGATTCTTTGCTCCCTGAAGAAGTGGTGATTTTAATGCCCGATGCGCCTACCGTGCAAGAGATGCAGGCAGCCATGACTGTATCGGCGAGTATGGGAAGAATGACAGAGGGGAACCAGCTTATATCTATGACAAATATAAGCACGATTACAGAAGAGAAAAAATCTGCAGCGCATATTATTATGATTGGCAAAGAGAGTGCCTTGCCTGTTTGGAGTGAGGTTGTCTTTTCAGTCACACAGGAAGCAGAAAATAGCGATGGGGTTGTTCAAATGACGGTTTCGCCATGGAATGCTTCTCGTGTTCTTTTATATATTGGTGGCGTAGAAGACGAGGCTGTTTTGAAAGCAGCGCAAGCATTTAGTTCTGGTTCTTTGCGTACAGGAATACATAATAGTTTGTCTGTTATTTCAAATATTGCAGATTCTGTTGAGATAAAAGATGTTGCAGAAGATCGCACCTTTTCTTCCTTAGGGTATACAACACAAACGCTCTCTGGTGTTGGCTTTAATTCATTTGACTATGAATTCCTTGTTCCTTTAGGGAAAACACCCGCAGCAGAACCTTCGCTGACTATATTATATGCACACTCTGCAATTTTTGATTTTGCTTCTTCTGGAGCAATTATTGCCTTGAATGGAGAAGCGCTGGGAAGTATTCGTTTTTCTGAAGAGACAGCGAATAAAGTCACTGAGCTAACTATTAATATCCCTGAATATGCAATTCAGCCCGGAAGAAATATAATCTCTATTCAAGCTGAGTTCATTCCTTCTGATTATTGTTCAACATTAAATAACGATGGCTTGTGGATGTCTGTTAACCAAGAGTCTTTATTGCATATTCCTCTAATAGATGCTAGCAATAGCCTTGTGACTTATGTTCATGATTTAGGATTATATCCATCCCCGTTTACAAATAGCCCGACCTTAAGCAATTTAGGATTTGTATTGCCCTCTAATGATACTGTCAGTTGGGAGTTGGGCGCAAAAATTGCTGCTGACTTAGGTAAAGATGCAATTGGTAAAACACTTACTCCTTCTGTGTTTTATGCGGATGATTTCCCTGAGGCAGAGAGTATAGACAGTCACTTAATTATTGTTGGTAAAGCCTCAGACTTACCCATACTTGGCGGATTGGCAGAGGTGATGCCTGCTCGTTTTGATGCGGGCAGTAATATGGCCGTTGAGGAAGGAGCATTGATTAGCTTCAGTATTCCAGAAGGAACCGATTTAGGTTATTTAGAAACTTTCGCGGCTCCTTGGAACTTTGCAAAAAGTATTTTGACCGTAATGGGAAGCACTTCACAAGGATTAGTATGGGCTGAAAGTGCTTTGCTTGACATTACATCAAGAGCAGAAATGCAAGGTGATTATGTTGTGGTTGATGCTGAAAAAATATATGTAGTTGACACGAAAGCAGGCCTGGGCACGCAAAACTTATCTGCGACAGCTGTGCCAGGGACTATGCCTACCTTAATTCCTGATTCTGTTCCTCCAGCTAGTTTTGCTTATAAGCAAGATTGGGTAATCACTGCTATTTTGGTGACAACAGGCAGCATTTTATTCTTGTTGTTGGGACTTGGAATTAGGGCTTTAGCAAAAAGACGCCGTTCTAAATAATAAGAAATAAGAGAGCTTCCAAATTTGGAAGCTCTCTTATTTCTAAGGCCTAAGCCTGCTATTAAAATAAATTTTAGTGCTTTGGTAGCTAGCTTTATTTTTCGATATGAATTTCACTTTGATGTGATTTTGGATTGAGAAAGACATAGCCATTAGTGAAGTCTCTGCGCCAACCGCTATCTGATTGATATAGGGTATTTATGGGGCTTCCTAGTTCTAAGAAGTAATTTTCGTATAGCCATACTTCTTCGTAATAATCTGATTCTGTATAACGAAAAGAAGTCATATTACTGCTAATAAGTAGGTATGAAACGAAAGAAAATCTTGCCCTGTCTGTATCTTCCATTTCTCCTTGAGAAACTAGAATTAAAGATTTTCCCATTGCCTGAGCTTCTTTGCTCATATTTATTTGCGTTTCCCAATAGGAGTTGCTATAGTATCTATAACCATAATCGACTGCAAAGTCTTCAATCATGGCACCATCTAGATAATTCATATAACGAAGCCATACGCTTCCGTCATCATATTCAATGATATTTGCGTAGACAGGCCTTTGTTCTGCTCTGAAGTATTGATTATATATATAGGCTAAGAAAGATTCTATTTCGGCTTGATAGCTTTCATCATTGGGATATTTAGCTGGCAGTTGCCCTAATCGTTTGAATTTATTTAAACTTGCTTCAACATTATCTATAAAAACGCCGTCCCATCCATATTCATCTTGTAGTTCTATCGCACGATTGAGCCAAAACTCTCGGTATTCGAGATTGCCTGGGTCCATAAAGACTTTTTTGCCTTTACGAATCATTTCCCCGTTTTTGTCGCGCAGGAACCAGTCGGGATGTTCTGTGCTGAGAGTGCAAAAATCACCGGTTTTATAGGCTACTTGATTTCCATAAGGTTCTTCGCTGCAAGAGCCAGGGTCTTGAATTTGCATAAAAAGTAAGTACTCTAAAAAGGGTGCTTCTACGCCTAAAGCACGTAGCTCGTCTCGCTCTTCTTCGTCATAATGAGTGAGGATAAAGGTATCGAAGTTCTGAGCTAATACGTTGAGAGATGTACCGTCTTCTGGTGGTTTATAGAACCATGCGAGTCGTATTGTATTCCCTTGAGAGAGGCTTTCTTCTTCTATTATTGGGGAAATTGTGCTTTGTGGTGTTATTATTGGGTCTTCTGTAGCGCTTTTCGTGGCGACTGTTTCACTTTGGCAAGCTGAAAGCATGAGAAAAATGCTAAGAAAAAAAATATTTTTTATGGACATAAGTACTCTCTGGCTCTTTTATATTTGGTAGAATTTTTATGAATTATATCCTAATAGGTAGAGAAAAATAATAATGAACTTCAAAAAAAAGATTAAAAAAACAATTTTTCAACTTGGATATAAAAGTGGATTATTCTCCGCTTTGGCTAATTTGGGTGGTGAGAACTTTTTAACGGTGCTGAATTATCATCGGGTTGACTATCCTGAGAATCGACCGTGGTTGGATCCATCTCTTATTAGTGCCATACCAGAAGATTTTGAAGCACAAATGCGTTTTTTATCTCAGGACTATTCACCTGTGAGCATAAAAGATGTATTGGGTGCAATTTCTGGAAAGAAGGTTTTGCCCAAAAAGGCTGTATTGGTTACTGTAGATGATGGATATAGGGATTTTGATGAAAATATTTTTCCTATTGCCACAAAATATGGAATTAAGCCTTTATTATTTGTTCCGACATCCTACCCTAATGGCGGTGAGTTTTGGTGGGATAAACTTTATTGGGCTGTGAGAAGTTGGGAAGGTGATAGTTTAGATACGCCTTATGGTCTTTTTTCACTTGCAACAGATGCCGATCGTGAGATAGCCTTGAAATTACTCAGGATCGCAATTAAAAGTGGAGACTTTAAAGAAGGTATGAGACTAGTAGATAGCTTAGATAAGGAGAGCAAGCCAAAGGTCAAGAGCGATGCGTCAGATATCCTTAGCTGGGATGAGCTGAGAGCATTATCCGATAAAGGAGCAGATATTGCCGCGCATACCCATAATCATCCCTTGTTGACAAAAATCCCTTTTGAAGAGGCTTGTGCTGAAATAAATCAATCTTTAGATGTTATTCGCAAAGAGCTTAGTCAAGATCTGCCCGTTTTTGCATTTCCAGATGGGCAACCTGATTTTTTCTCGGAAAAATTAGTGGAATTCTTGAAGGAGGAAGGGGTTCAGTTTGCGGTGACAACGGTTGATGAAAATGCAGCATTAAAAGAGAATAATAAACTTTTTTTCCCCAGAGTGGGCGTTTATAGAAGCTTAAGGCTTCCTGCTTTTTCATATAGATTATCCCCTTTTTATAAAAAATTGTAGAAGGCTATTTTTTTTAGTGATCCAGTTTTTAAATTTTGGGAACCAAATATAGATGAATATAGGCAGAAGGTTTTTTTTATGAATAAATCTAATTTTGGTGTAGTTACGTGATGCAGGTTTCCACTTAAGTTTATAGCTTTCGGTACCCCTTAAAAAATCTATTTCTTTATAGTCTAGTTCAAAAGATTTTTCAGTTACTAATTTAGAGAGCAAAGTTCCTATAGATACTTTAGGGTCAAAACGATAGTCATAGGATGCGCGCCATGATTCGTATTTACCGTTTTGGATAAAACCATATTCGTAAGCAAGGGGGATATCATTAATTTCTAGCAAAAATAAGACTAATTGCTCTTTCTCTTGCATACGCTTAAATAGTTTTTTGTGAAATTCTTGCTCTTGAATAGATTGGTATATGATGGGATATTTACTATATTGATCTAATTTAATGATTTTCTGAAAGACTTCCCATTTTGCTTTTTTGCCAGGAAAATAAATAAAAGAAACAACGCCACTTTTCGCAGCATTACGGGTAGCTCTGCGTAAATTTTTACGAAACCTACTCGAAAGACTTGCTGAATACTCATCCCACTTTCCCTTGAGATGAATATAAAAATGCTCAGATATTTTTTCTCTTTTTATCATCCCTTTGTCGTTTAAGTATGATTTAAGCCATGTCAAAACAATATCGCTTTGGGTGAAATTATTTAGGAGAAGCGTATCCCAGTCTTTTTTATGTTGAAGAAGATAATTGCTCATGGCAAATAAAGCAGCTTCGCTTTTATCTTTGAGTAGAAAACCGCTTGCGTCGCCTAGCGGGGTGCCTAGCGGGTGTAAGACTCGAAAAGAAAACCCCCGCCTTTTTTCTGTAGAAATCATTAATGGCATAACACCGTATAACTCATTATTATTCCACGCTGTAAGCAGCCATAGTTCATGCCCCTCATTATAGATTTCCCACCAAGAATATAGCCATTCCCATGATAAAAAAGCTGACTGAACGTGATTTTGCGCTAGAAGTTGCCCCCAGTCACCTTCTAGACTATGAAATTCTTCAGTTGAGTTGATTTTACGGATAGAGATTTTTTCGTTAGATGTTTTTCTTTTCATAATATTTTTATAGCTATATTTTTCTAAGAGGATGGGAAGAAGCACTGAAATGCTCTCGGATATTAGTTTGCTCGATGCTCAGAAGTAAGATGTCTGAAGGTGGAATTGATACCGCTGAAAAAAGGAAAAACCCACATCAAAAGAAGGGGTTTTCTATATGCGGGCAAATGCGATTATACCTTAACAGTTTAGTTGATTTTTTGAAATGGCTAAGGGCTTTATGGCTATATTATTGCTGATTATGATTGTAGCTTGGAACAAATTCTTTAGCTCAAAATCTATCATTAGCTTAAATTACTCCCCAATAATTTTAACCAAGACCCTTTTTCTTCTCCTGCCATCAAACTCTCCATAGAAGATTTGTTCCCAAGTCCCAAAGTCAAGCTTCCCATTAGTAACGGCGACAATGACTTCCCTGCCCATAACTTGGCGCTTCATGTGGGCATCTGCATTATCTTCGCCTGTGTCATTGTGGCGGTATTGGTCTATAGGTGCATGTGGAGCAAGCTTTTCAAGCCATTTTTCATAATCTTGGTGAAGTCCATATTCGTGGTCATTGATAAAGACAGATGCTGTTATATGCATGGCATTAACTAAAATAAATCCATCTTGAATGCCACTTTCTTGAAGAGCTTCATATACCTGGGGAGTGATATTGATAAAGGCTCGGCGAGTGGGAGCTTGGAACCAAAGTTCTTTTCGATAAGATTTCATTTTTTCTCCATCTTTCTTTCTGTTTTCAACCTGTTCCTACAACCATCGCAATCGCGTGGGTTTGGCTGTGGCTTAAGCTCACCGACCAAATCCTGAGATTTTGCTTTTCGGCAATTGCCGCAGCTTTATTGTGAAGTATTAAAATAGGCTCTCTATTTTCTCCGCGTCGAATTTCAACCTCATCCCATGCGATTTTACCAAAGCCAGTCTTCAGCGCTTTGGCTGTAGCTTCTTTTGCCGCGAAACGCGCGGCTAAAGATTCGATATTTCCTGCGCAATCTTCAAGCTCGCGTGGGGTGTATATACGACTTAAAAAACGCTCGCCATGCCGTTCAATCGCAGAGCCTACACGCTCTATTTCAATAAGGTCAATTCCTGTTGATAAATTCATAATAAGAGTTTTGAAGCTGAAGGGTAATGGTCTTTTCAGGGCCCCGCTGTTGCTATTGCGAGACGCTGTGGTTCTATATATTTTCTTGCCACAGTAAGAATCTCATCACGTGTTACAGCACGAACAAGATCGGGGTACTGACGATAATAGTCTAGGTCAAGATTATAGCTTTCGATGCGAAGCAATGCGCTGGCAACACCACTATTCGATTCTAAAGAGAGAGGGAGTGAGCCAATATAGTTGCTTTTATTATCACTTAGTTCTTCTTCACTAACGCCATCTTTGATGAAATTTTCTAATTCTTCGATAATTAAATCTATTGCTTTGTCCACATTAGCGGGATTTACGCCTGCGCTAACATACCATGCTCCAGGCCCATGGCCTGCGCTCATGCTGGAATAGGCGTAATAGGCTAAGCCTGATTTTTCACGCACAGAGTCACCAATGCGCCCCATTAATCCAAAGCGTCCAAGAATAGAGTTGCCTAAAGATGCCGCCATGAAGTCATCATCGAGGCGTTTAGGCCCGAGAAAGCCCATCATCAAATCGGTTTGAGATTTCCCTATGATAGCATAATGTTTTTGCACACGTTTTTCGAGGGGGGGCATTTCAGGGACAGTTGCTTTTGCTGGTTGTGCAGGGTTTTGCCAGTCACCGAGCATTTCGTTTATTTGGGCAACTGCATCATCGGCTTCTATCGCGCCGACTACAGCTATGACCATATCACGGGGCCCATAATGTTTTTGATGAAAGTTTAGGACATCATCACGCATAATTGCCTGAATAGTTTCTGGCGTTCCGTCACCTGTATGTCTATAGGGGTGGTTAGCGTAAAGAATTTCATCGAAGGTCAATTCTGCCATATCGCCTGTGTCTTGGTCTCGCATTGCAAGTCCAGCTAGGTGCTGTGAGCGCAGACGCTCTAAATGCTCTGATGGAAAAGTAGGTTGACGAAGTCCTTCGGAGAGCATTTGCATCAAAAGCGATAAGTCTTCAGTGAGCGCACGTCCGCCAAAGCCAATAGTAAAGGTGTTGGCATGAAAGCCAAAGCTTGCTCCAACAGATTCGAGTCTATCGTAAATTGCCTGAAAATCGTATTGTTCTGTGCCGCGCATGAGCATAGAAGCGGTCATATCTGAAATGCCTAACTTCTCTTCTGTATCATAAAGTGACCCAGCAGGTAAATTGCCACGCAAGACTATTGAAGGACTATTGAAATTTGTACGACATAAAACAGTTATTCCATTATCTAGTTCAACACGGGTTATATCATCTGCGCCAGGATATGCTTTTTTAGTCATTGGAATTCTCCTCGTTAACAGGCAAATAAGTGCCCACAACACGAGATTTCTTCTGGAAGTATTTTTTCGCCACGCGTTGCACATCATCGGGGCTTACGGCAGCAAGATTGTCGATATAAGTTTCAAACCATTCATAATTGGCAAAGATTTCTGTATACCCCATCCAAAATGCCTGATTGGTGATGCTCTCGCTTCCATAGGCAAAAAGTGCTTTTGCCTGTTTTACTGCACGAGCCACTTCTTTCTCCGAGACCTTTTCTTCTTGAATACGAAGAATTTCAGTATCGAGTGCGGCAAGTGCTTCATCTGGTTCTCGTTCGGGGTGGATGACCATGACGATATTATATAAATAGGGGTCAAGGGTAGCTTGTGCGCCACCGCTCATCCCAACCGTTAGTTCAGTTTCTACTAGTGCCTTATATAGGCGAGATGTTTTATTGGATATGCCGCCTCCAAACATATTCAGGCTACTGGCTCCAGAGAGAAGACTGTCTAAGACGCTTAGCGGGAAGAAGTCTGGGTCAGTAGCTGACGGGAAAGGGTAAGAAGCCTGAACAAAGGTCGTATCGCCCGTCCCTTCCACGGTCAGATGTGTCTCACCACTTGATTCTGGTTCCGGACGGGATAGCTGTCGAGGAGCAGGCGCGGCGGGAATTCCTCCGAAAAGCTCTTTTACTCTCTTGAGCATTTTCTCGGTCTCGAAATCCCCTGCAATTGTCATAATAGCGTTATTTGGTGCGTAAAAACTTTTATAGTGTTCGTAAAGATCGTCGCGTGTCATCGATTCTAAATCTGCCATATCGCCGATGACTTTGTGGTGGTAGGGATGAACGCGAAAAGAAGTTGCTTGCGTAACCTCGCTGAGTTTGAACATGGGTGAGTTCTCAGAGCCTTCGCGCTCCGAAATAATAACTGTGCGCTCTGAAGCAACTTCTTCAGGGTCGAAAAGGCTATTTTGCATTCTGTCTGCTTCTAGCTCTAGTGCAAAGTCGATTTTCTCTGCCGGCATAGTTTCGTAATAAGTAGTGAAATCGAGATGTGTGAAAGCATTCCAAACGCCGCCTTCGCGAGAGATGGCTTTATCTAGTATATTGGCTGGAAATTTGGGCGTGCCTTTAAATTGCATATGTTCAACCCAATGCGAGATGCCTGTTTTTCCTGTACTTTCGTTGCGTGAGCCAACGCGATACCAAACCCAAGATGAAATCATGGGGGCAGTGTGAATTTCTTTTAGCAAAAGAGTGAGCCCATTTGCTAGAGTGGTTTTAGTAAATTTTTGAGTCATAAGTTTTCTTATATTATTCTGCTGTATTTTGCGGGCAAATAGCTTCGCCATGTATTGAAAGTGCATCTGGTGCAACAAGGCAATAGAGAGGGCGCACTACATCTTGTAGACCAATAAAAGGAACGTTTAAATCGGTTTTATCAAGAGGAATATCTACTGCGACATTTAAATTAACGTCAACCATCTGCTCTACAGGGACAATAAGATCTAGCTTAATGGGAAGTAAGGTGTCCTTAGGTAGGGTAACTGTTGCAGGGGCATTAACAATATTTAGCCCGCCAGTGGAGAGGGTTACCCGTGCGCCGTTAATAGTAACTGGTTCGGTCAAAATGACAACAGTCTCTTCATTTAGATGAAGGTCAAAAACAACGGGGATCGAAGTATTAACAGGAATATCTTTTATGATATGCGCTTCATCCATCAGTTGGAAGTTATCGTATAGCCCCTTAAGTAAATTTTCGGGTGTTTTTAAATCAATTCCTTCTGGCAGCACGAGGCTGCTCTGATTTTCTGTATATAGATTTAGCAATAGACCAAAAAGGATAATGAAAATAATATTAACAGTCATTGAAATAATTGAAGTTATTGTCCATAGGGCACGCAGAAATTTTTCTCCACGCGTGCGCTTTGGTTTTGTTGTTGAAGTTTTTCTCGCAGTCTGTGATTGAGAAGGAGGTGCGGTTTTGGGTTTTAATAGCTTTCTTTTAGGCGGGGTGTTGTTTTTTGGAATACTTGCTAAAATATCATTATCATTATGTGTGTGCGCCATAGTCTTCCTCCAAAGTTCGATCTTAATCTGATATAGATAATATTAACACAGAGTAGAAAGAAATAGTGCCTGATTTTATCATCTGCACCCTACCTTTTGGGTACTTGTAGATTAAATAAGAGCCTTCTATAATCAATACCTTCGCCAATTATGGCGAAGCAAGCGGCAGTTTGGCAGAGTGA
>JABGQV010000016.1 GCA_018648655.1 Anaerolineae bacterium
AGGGGTCACCAAAAAAGGTGGCAACGCTGCGGGGAATAACTAGCCCCAAAATCCCTGAGCGTTGAACTGCTAGCGAGCGAGCAGCAGGATTAGGCACAAAGCCCTTTTCATGAACGACCTTCAATACACGTTCACGCACATCTGCTTTTACATTAGGCTGTTCATTAACTACACGAGAAACAGTAGAGCGAGAGACCCCCGCTAACTTTCCAATTTCTTCAAGCGTTAAATTCTTAGCCATTACCGTTCTCTTTGAGTAGAAGTAGGGCAGACCGATAACTGGGAACGCTCCCAGTTATTGATATTGTATATAGAATCATCCCCTCTGTCAAGTATTTAGTCTAAAATAGCCCGCATCAGACCATCATCCCCTTCGGTCGGTACTGCAAAGCCTCTGCCAGATGTGTGGATTGGATACTCTCCTCCCCTGCTAAATCAGCAATCGTGCGTGAAAGTTTTAGGATGCGATGATAGGCTCGCGCGGAGAGCTGGAGCTGGGTCATTGCAGCCTTAACTAGTTGCTGCCCTGCATCATCCAATTCGCAAAATTGACGCACCTCTGCAACGCGCATGTCAGCGTTGGTCATCACCCCGTTTTTTAGCTCAGCGAAACGCTCGCGTTGACGTTGTCTTGCTTGCTCCACCCGAGCACGAATATCATCCGAAGATTCTCCCCGTCTCTTGTCTGAGAGTTTCTCAAAATCCACGCGCGGGACTTCAATGTGGATGTCTATCCTGTCCAGCATCGGGCCAGAGATGCGTTTTTGGTAGCGAGTCACAGTTTGATGGGAGCAAGTGCAGGGTTTAGTATTGCTTCCGTGGAAACCACATGGGCAAGGATTCATTGTGGCAACGCCTAATCACTCACCCTTAGCATAATAAAAACACTCCCCACATCACTTGGATATGAGGAGTGCGGCATGATGGTTTATGGTAATAGAATTGTAAAACCACCGTATATCTGGGAGAAAATATGCTTTTCTGGCTATTTCACCCTTTATGTAGCAGGTACGAATCGAGAAGGTCGAAATTTATATCCGTATAATGGTTTATACGGCGGGAGGCATGTAACAGTGATGGCTTAAGATAGGGGGCGGTTATTTCAAGTCGGACCCGGGCGCATTATAGAGATGACCAGATTATCAAAATTAAGAACAACTTCTCAATAAAACAGCCCCTTTTAGGCATTTTTCTGCCGCCTACGTTGCCGCCTACGCTTGAGGACGAAATTTATACCCGTATATTTGATTTATACCGCGCTAGGCAAGTAACTGTGATGGTGTAAGGAGAAAAAAATCCACGCCCCAATCTTTCATATTGGCGATGTAATCACAAGGGAACACAATATATGGTGAGAGCAAGGCTGTTTGCTCCTATATATGGGTGAAGAATCAATGATTTACACAAAAGAGCGTGCTGTTCAGTGAACAGCACGCTCTTTTTATGTATTGGTCGGCGAGGGGCATAATATGAGCGTATTATGTATCTACACGCGCAAGCACACCCCGTGACCGCTCTGCTTCGCACAAAAACACATTTTTGCACATATATATCTTTACAAAAACTTGACAAATGAGTAAGAAGTTGCTATTATTAACGGCAATGGAGAAAATAATGAGCAGAAAAACCTATAATCTCGGTAGTATCTTGCGCGAAACAAATATAAAAGCCGATACGCTGCGCGCATGGGAAAGGCGTTACGACCTCCCCAAACCTGCTCGCAGCGCAGGAGGACATCGCCTTTATTCGGAGCGAGATTTGAAAATTATCCGCTGGCTATTGCAACGCCAGCAAGAAGGGATGCGCATTAGCCAAGCAGTCAGGTTATGGAAAAGCACGATCTCAGCCGGGGACGACCCGCTTCTTGATGATAAAAGCGATCTTTTTTCTCTTTCTCCAAACAAGCTGACGCTCCAAACATTAAAAAACGATTGGATATCAGCCTGTCTTGAGTTTGATGAAGCCAATGCCGAAAAAATAGTTCACGAAGCTTTTTCTCTCTTTCTTCCAGAAAGCGCATTGCTTGAGATATTTATGCCTGCTATCTGCGAAATAGGTGCACTTTGGTATCAAGGTGAAGCGACCGTTCAGCAGGAGCATTTTGCTTCGGCTTTGCTCGTGCGCCGTTTAAATGCGCTTATCTTGTCCACGCCCGTTCCCATCCGTCCCGAAAAAATCGTCGTGGCCTGCCCCCCTGAAGAAGAGCATACACTTTATCTTTTAGTCATCACCTTTTTCTTGCGTCGCAAAGGCTTCAATGTCGTTTACTTAGGGGCAAATGTTCCCATTGAGCAACTCAAAGAAACGGTTCAGAAAATCCGCCCGCAACTTCTTATCCTCACAGCTCAGCAACTAAGCACCGCCGCAACCCTATCTCAAACGGTTAATGCATTACACTCAACTGTGCCTATCGCATACGGCGGAAGCATTTTCAACACCACCCCATCCATCAAAAGACAGATAAACGCCTATTTTCTCGGCAATCATATCGAAAAAGTCTTCCCCACCATCGAAAAAATTCTCGCAACAAGAGAGCATTATCCTGTACACAGCCTTGATAATCCCTTAAAAGAGCTGTACGAAGACTTTATGCTTTATCGCCCTGCTGCACATATCTACCTTACAACCCAATTTGCCTCTTCTGGTTTTCCGCTCATGCCCATGATTAACGCAAATAATTTTCTAAGCAACAACGTCGCTGCCGCTCTCTATTTTGGCGATCTAGATACTCTTTCCCCTGAATTGTTATGGGCAGAAAACCTGCTGAAAAACCGTCAACTTGACCATATTCCACTCGCTGGATACTTGGAAAACTACGCAAATGCTTTTCTCGCAACGATAGGAGAAAAAGCAACGCCCTTAGCCTTCTGGTTCGATCAAAAAATTGACGAAATTCAAGAGAGAAACCGATGAATATCTTACTTTAGTTTCGCCAAAATAATGAGCATTGGAAATCTGGTAGGATAGGTTAT
>JABGQV010000167.1 GCA_018648655.1 Anaerolineae bacterium
GAAGGATTCGGGCTTCATTTCGATATGATCGAATTCTTGTCGGTCAAAAACATCGCGAACGTAGTCGTAACCCAAGAGGGTCGGATTGAGCTTGACAAAAGTATGCACTTTCTTCTCACCAATTAGATAGCGGCAAATCCCTTCTTGCTCCTCGGGGGGTGTTCCGTGCATGGTCGAGAGGGTAATAGATTTAGAGATTTTCGGAGAAATTGAATCTGCAAAGGCAGGGTCACTGATATTAGGAATTTGTCCCGCTTCAATGGCAATTTTTAAGTCGCTCACACACTCCTGGAAAATAGCCGTCTCAGAAGCATCTTTCAAGCCCTCAATAAAGTTATCGATTTTGGGTGTCTTGATGCCTTCAAGGTCGTAGCCCACGCTCATATTGAAGACAAATCCGCGTTCATCAAGTTGAGAAATACCGAGCATCTTATCCAAGACATGGACGAGGAACCAGCCTTTTACATATTCGTCAAAGGCTTCAGGCACGCTAAATTCTGTAGACCACTCGGTGTTATAGCCCTCATCAGGAATATCAATACATGGTTTTTCGATTTCAAGGGAGTCTAAAACTTGGACAGTTTTTAGCTCAAAGAAACGCCCCCCTGTGAGATAAGACACAGCCAAATTCATGGCTTGCTGAGTGGCGGGTCCTGCAGCGGGGCCTATCGCTGTTTCGCATTTTTCGCCAAAAATTTCAAAATAGGCTTTGTCTTTCTTATAATAAAACTTTCCTTGGGGAATAGTATAGATACTTTGTTGGGTTTCGTATTCCTTGGTTGCCCAAGTAAGCAAATCTTTAAACTTGATGGGGCGCATTATGTCGGACATGTAGTTCTCCTTAAATAGATGGCTCAACAAATATGACTAATAGAAAAACCGTGCTATTTACATTCTTCCCCCTGCTTTACGTGAAAGGTCTGACCTTTATTTTATCCTTGCTTGTGGGAAAAATCAAACTAATCCTTGCTTATCCCCAAAAGAAAAATTAATTTCCTCTGCCACCAACTCTAAATCTTCTGGCAAATCAAGGTCTAATTCAATGGAAGGGAGTTCGCAAACCTCAAGCCTTGCGCCAGCTTTGCGAGCAAGTTCGCAATGTCGTTCAAAAGAATTTACCCCATAATCGTATTCAATCACGCCTATAGGCGAAAGGAAGAGTGCGTTTGTTCCATTCTTATGACGGTCTGGTGTAATAACAACCACACGTTTCCCGCCATTGACAGCAGAGAGTAATTTTTCTATATCGATTTGTGAAATTAAGGGTAAGTCTGCCGGCAAAACGAGCACGCTTTTTGCGCCGTGCATTTTCACAACAGCGGTCGCTCGCTCTAATGCCGTATTCAAGCTTGGAGATCCATTTTCACGAATTGTGCGCGCCTCGTGATCATGTGCAATTGCCAAAGCTTTTGGGTCTCGGCTAACGACCAAGACTTCACTGATTTTTGGGGTTTTCTTGAGTGTTTTTAATGTATGTGCCAATAATTGGCGGTTCAATTCCGCTCTTTCGTCTTCGGTCAAAGTTTCAGCTAAACGTGATTTTCCACGTCGTAATGGTTTTACCGGCACGATTGCCCAGATGGTCATAAAATTCCTTTTTAAAGCAGAGTGTGAATGAATTTTAGCACATCTTTTGCTACACGTTCTCTTCCATTTATATCTTTCATATAAGAGTCTATTATCATCGTCTTCATACCTAAATTTTGAATCTCAGGTTCAAGAACTGCATCAACTTTGTCAAAGATAAATCCATCTACAAACCCCTCATAACCTTTTGCTACAGCCAATGCCGAAGGCTCTATGCCCAACTCTCTATACATCTTCGCAGCGGGACCTTTCACGGCTTCCCCGCCAATAATTGGGGATAGCGCTACTATAGGGTTTTTCTTGGAGGTGAAGCCAGCTTCGCGCGTAGAATTCAACTTGGTTGCCGCTAAAATAGGTGCGATACTGACCCAAGGGTTCGAGGGGCAAATCACTACTGCATCTGCATCGTTAATTGCTTTTTCAACTCCCTCTGCAGGACGCACGGATTCTACCCCCTCGAAGCGAAATCCTTTTACCGTTGGTTTACAGCGTTGATGAACAAAATATTCCTGAAAAGGGAGTTCTCCCATTTCAACGGTATCTACGATGGTGGGCATATAATCATCTGTCATTGGGATAATACGATGTTCAATACCCCACGCATGGCAAAAATCGTGAGTAATGGCTGAAAGCGAGTCGCCTTTTTTGAGCCGAGATGTTCTCATTAAGTGGGTTGCTAAATCGCGGTCACCAAGTTGAAACCACGTTTGCCCCCCCAGTTTGGCGATATTTTCAGTGGCATTCCACGATTCGTTCACTCGCCCCCATCCCGTGACCGGATTCGCTAATCCTGCTAGCGTATAGCAAACTGTATCTAAATCGGGTGAAATATATAAGCCGTGATGTTCAAAATCATCCCCTGTATTGACGATAATGGTCAGATTTTCAGGTGACAAAATTTTGGCAAGCCCGTGCGCTAATTTTGCGCCACCAACCCCGCCAGCAAGTGCTACGATTTTCAAATTCATGGAGGTATTTTACTCTAATAAATGCTGGCTTTGTGTTAAAATAGTAAGTTCAAAAAGAGAGAAATAACTTATGACAGAAACTTATCTTATCGTTGGCTTAGGGAATCCTGGACGAGAATACAGAGAAAATCGCCATAATATCGGTTTTATGCTGATAGACCGTTTGGCTGTTCGTTTAAATGCGCGCATGACGCGAATGCAATCGAAGGCTTTAGTTGCTTCGGCGCGGCATGATGGCATGAAGATTATTCTTGCCAAACCGCAAACCTTTATGAATAATTCTGGTCAGGCAGTGCAGGGATTATCCCATTTCTATAAAATAACCCAAGAAAATTTGATATTGGCGCATGATGATCTTGATTTGCCTTTTGGTGATCTTCGTTTGCGGCCTGGTGGTGGAGCAGGAGGACAAAAGGGCGTTAAATCTACTATCCAGCGACTTGGCACAAATGATTTCTCGCGTCTGCGCCTTGGTATCGGGCGCCCGCCAGGGCGGATGGACCCCGCAGCTTATGTTTTACAAGATTTTGCTAGAGGGGATGCCCAAATTCTCTCCGAGACTCTCGATCGCGCCGCAGATGCGGTTTTCGCTTTTCTAGAGGATGGGATTGATAAGGCGATGAATAGCTTTAATTAATGTGTAGCAATCTTTATATCATTTTGTAAACTAAAATATGAACCTTCTCCTTAATGCTATCCGGGCACTTCCCGTTTATACAGAAATACTTGATTCTGCCAAAAGTGGAAAGACTTTTATGGGATTAGGTCTGCCGCGCGCCGCGCGCCTGCCTATGCTTGCGTGCCTTCGAGAAGATTTGGATGCTCCCATTCTTTTGCTCACCGACCGCGCAGATCGAGCTTTGGAGTTTGCGGATGAGCTTTCCTTTTGGCTGAAAGATTCTTCCTCTTATCTTTTTTCGGAGCCAAACCCGTTATTTTACGAAAATGCTATCTGGGGCGCAATAAATAGACGTGAAAGAATTCAGGCTTTGACTGCCTTAGCTTCTTATCACCTGCCTTTTGCGCCTAAACCTGATTCCCCTCCTGTCATCATTTCTTCTACGCGTGCATTGATGGCGCGCACTTTGCCACGCCGTGAATTTCTGAAAGCATCTAAGCGTCTTAAAATTGGCGATAAGTTGCTAATCACATCGCTGCTCGAAACTTGGGTAAAGATTGGCTATGAACCAGCGAATACTGTTCTTGAGCCGGGGCAATTTTCTCATCGTGGTGGTTTATTGGATATTTGGGCATCGGCAGAAAAACACCCCGTACGCTTGGATTTCTTTGGGAATGAGTTAGATATAATCAAGAGCTTTGATCCTGCTTCTCAACGCACTATTGATAGTTTGAAAGAAATACTTATTACTCCTGCAAAAGAATATTTGCTCCCAAACCCCGAATTATCTGATATTGTGGCGCCCGATTCCCAATTCTCTGAATTTCATATTCCTATTCTTCATCCTTTTCCTGCTAGTCTCATAGACTATCTCCCAGCTAATGCATTGGTCTTGATTGATGATATTAGCTTCTCAGCATCGACCGCAGATGAGATTGAAGAGCAGGCAGTCAAATTTAGAGAAGAAAGTATTAAAGAAGAAGTTTTGGATGAGGATTTCCCCATCCCTTATTTGTCTTGGTCTGAGTTAGAAGATGCTTTGCATAATCGCTCCCGTTTAGAGTTGGGATATTCCACCGCCCGTGCCGATATGCCCTCTGATTTTAGCGCGCTTCCACGCTTTAACGGACGTTTGAAGCCTTTTATGGATTTTGTGGCCGAGCGTATTGCCAGTGGGGATGAGGTTTTTGTTGCCTCGCGCCAATGTGAGCGTTTGTCTAATTTATGGCAAGAGAGACATTCTTTTGAAGATTCTGAGTATAAATCACCAAATTTTATTTGTGAGTCTCTTTCGGGTGGGTGGAGTTTGGTGGAAGACCCGAAAGGTTTGAACCAAGCTGAAGTTGAAAGAGAATCTCTTTCTTCAATATCTTCTAATAAAGAAAACACCTCAATAAAACCTTTCGGGTCTATTGCAACTCACCTAATCACCGATTCTGAAATTTTTGGCTGGCAACGACCACGTCCGCGTAGAAGACAGCGTATTAAAGCGGATGCGCCAGAAGCGGTATATGCTGACTTTAAATCTGGTGATTGGGTGGTGCATATTGATCATGGCATTGGGAAATATACGGGACTTGTGCAACGTGCTTTGAGTGGGGAAGACGGCGAATTTTTACAAATTGAGTATAAGGGAGAGGCAAGGCTTTATGTTCCTGTCTACCAAGCAGATCGGGTCACTCGATATGTGGGTGCAGAGGGGGGCACGCCAGCTCAAAGTCGGCTCGGGGCTGAAGGGTGGGACCAAGCCAAAAAACGTGTTCGTCGCGCTGTTGAAGAGGTGGCAGATGATTTGGTGGAGTTATATGCACGCCGAAAAATCGCGAGTGGTTTCCCCTTTAATCCAGATTCTGAATGGCAAAAAGAGCTTGAGGCGAGCTTCCCTTATGTGGAGACAGATGATCAACTTCGAGTTTTAGATGAGATAAAACGGGATATGGAAAGAGCGCTCCCGATGGATAGATTATTATGTGGCGATGTTGGTTATGGCAAAACAGAGGTGGCATTACGAGCGGCTTTTAAGGCAGTGACAGGCGGAAAGCAGGTGGCGATTCTTGCGCCAACCACGGTGTTGGCACAGCAACATTTTGATACTTTTCAGCGCAGAATGGGCACTTTTCCCGTAAAAGTGGAGATGATTTCACGTTTTCGGACAGCGCGGGAGCAGAGTAAAATTTTATTGGAGACCTCAAAGGGTGGTGTAGATATTTTGATTGGCACACATCGTTTATTTTCATCTGATGTGATTTTTAAAGATTTGGGGTTGGTCATTGTGGATGAAGAGCAACGCTTTGGCGTGGCGCATAAAGAGCATCTGAAAAAAATGCGCGCCGAAGTAGATGTGCTCACAATGACTGCCACACCTATCCCGCGTACGCTCTATATGGCACTCACAGGGGTGCGCGATATATCAAACTTGAATACACCGCCTGAAGAACGCTTGCCAATCGTGACGCATGTGGGACCCTATGCTCCCAAGCTTGTACGACAAGCCATTTTGCGAGAAATTGACCGCGGGGGGCAGGTCTTTTTTGTGCATAATCGGGTGCAAACGATTTTGGCAATGAAGGCGCATTTACGAAAATTGGTACCAGAGGCAAATGTGTCTGTTGGACATGGGCAAATGCCAAAAACTGAACTTGAGCGAGTGATGTCTGAGTTTACGGGGGGCAAAGTGGATGTTTTGCTCTCGACTACCATTATCGAATCGGGTTTAGATATTCCCAATGCAAATACGCTCATCGTAGATCGTGGCGATACTTTTGGCTTGGCACAGCTTTATCAGCTTCGTGGGCGAGTGGGGCGCGGGGCGCGGCGGGCTTATGCTTATTTTTTCCGGCATCGCAAAAAAATGCCTACAGAAGAAGGACAAATGCGTCTTGAAGTACTTGCTGAAAATACCCAGCTTGGGGCGGGCTATACAATTGCTATGCGCGATCTTGAGATTCGTGGTGCGGGCGATCTGCTTGGCACACGCCAAACAGGCCATATTTCCTCTGTGGGTTTTCATCTCTATACACGGCTTTTAGCAGAGGCTGTTGCCAATTTGAAATTCGCAAATGGCAAGGAAGAAGTAGATGATAATGCGCTCGCAGATTTGCAGTCTGCCTATATGCATACTTTTGGAATCCCTGTAAATATTAATTTCTCTTTCGCGGTTGGTATCCCTGCCAGCTATATCCCCGATCAAAATTTGCGCTTGCAGCTTTACCGTCGCCTCACCAATATCGCGGACGAGTCTGAGCTAGATGCTTTGCGCTTTGAATTTATGGATAGATTTGGCACTCCACCTGAGATGGTAGAGAATTTCTTCTATCAGATTTCCATCAAAATGCGTGCAGAAGCAGCAGGGTTAGCCTCAGTAACCATGAGCGATAAGCAGATTATTCTCCGATACCCACCTCTGCCAGATGGACGTAAACGCCGCCTCAAACGTGACTTTGGGCGTGGTACCCGCAGTGGACGTGACGCCTATTATTTGAATATCGGTGCGCGAAAAGATTGGCGCGGGTGGTTATTAGGGGTTTTGGGGGAAGTTTAATTGATAGAAAAAGGCTTCCAATTTTCAAATCGGAAGCCTTCGTTTTTATTTTTTCTTTTTTGCCATTTCCTTCTGCTTTCTCTTCTCTTCCTGCTTTCTGCGCCGATTTTCTTCCATCTTTTCTCGCGCACGCTGTTTCTCGATTCTAGCCCAGTTATCACGCAAAGTTACCGTGCGATTGAAGACGAGAGCTTCATCTGTACTGTCAGCATCGACGATAAAATAGCCCATTCTTTCAAACTGGAAGCGTTCGCCGGGACGCGCGCCTTTTAGGCTTGGTTCTAACTGGACACTTTTATTTGTTGTGAGCGAATCGGCGTTAATATAGTCAATGAAGGTCTTGCCATCTTCACCACCCATTGGGTTGGGGACAGTGAAAAGACGATCGTAAATTCGTACTTCGGCACCAATTGCGTGCTGGGCAGAGACCCAGTGAATTGTGCCGCGTACCTTGCGTCCATCAGGGGCGTAGCCGCCTTTGGTTTCGGGGTCATAGGTGCAGTGGATTTCGGTGATCTCGCCAGCGGTATCCCGCATGATGTCGGTTGCCGTGACAAAGTATCCATAACGGAGGCGAACTTCACGTCCAAGAGCGAGGCGGAAATATTTCTTGGGCGGGTCCTCGTGGAAATCATCCCGCTCTATATAAAATTCTCGCGAGAAGGGAATTTCCCGCGTTCCAGCTGAATCGTCTTCGGGGTTATTGATTGCTTTGAGCATCTCCACTTTATCTTCAGGATAATTGGTGATGACGACCTTGAGCGGATCAAGAACTGCCATACGGCGCTCTGCGCGGATATTCAAATCCTGACGGATATGGTGTTCGAGCAGCCCAACATCGGCGGTACTATTCTTTTTTGCCACACCCGTTGCCTCAACGAAGCTGCGAATTGCTTCCGGGGTATACCCGCGCCTGCGATAACCAGAGAGCGTGGGCATACGGGGGTCATCCCAACCCTTGACGAAACCTTCTTTGACGAGGCGCACAAGACGGCGTTTGCTCATCACGGTATAAGTGAGATTTAGTCGGGCAAATTCGATTTGGCGAGTGGGGAAAATCTCTAGCTCGTCGATAAACCAGTTGTAGAGCGGGCGGTGATTTTCATACTCAAGCGAACAAAGCGAATGGGTGATACCTTCGATAGAATCGCTCTGACCGTGTGCAAAATCATACATCGGGTAGATGCACCATTTCGATCCTGTGCGGTGATGCGGTGGCTCGTGCAGGATGCGGTACATGATAGGGTCACGCATCGAGATATTGCCGGAAGCCATATCAATTTTGGCGCGCAAAACGATAGAGCCATCAGGGAATTCACCATTTTTCATGCGTTCGAAAAGCTCGAGACTCTCTTCGGTGGGGCGGTCACGATAAGGAGAGTTGGTGCCAGGGTCTTTTAGTGTGCCACGATTCTCGCGCACTTCATCTGGAGTCTGCTCATCCACATAGGCTTTGCCCTCTTTGATGAGTTGAATCGCAAAATCATAAAGCTGATCGAAATAATCGGAGGCGTAAAACTCGTTTTTCCACTGAAATCCCAGCCATTGAATATCTTTTTTGATTGCGTCAATATATTCAACTTCTTCCTTGACGGGATTGGTATCATCGAAGCGCAGGTTGCAGAATCCGTTATTCTCTGCGGCGGTGCTAAAGGTGATAATCAGCGCACGGGCGTGACCGATATGCAAATAGCCATTCGGCTCTGGCGGGAAACGCGTCGCTACATAGTCGAAACGTCCGGATGCTAAATCTTCGGCAACGGCTTCACGGATGAAGTTGGAGGGGGAGGTCTTTTCTTCTGTCATGGTGTAGTCCTTATTTTTTAACGCGAATTTACGCGAATGAGCGAATGTCGCGAATTTTTAAACACAAAGGACTCTAAGGTTCACAAAGGAAAAGTTTTTTTGTTTTTTCTTCGTGTTTCTTTGTACTCTTTGTGTTTAGTTTTTATTCGCTCCATTATAACAAAGATGCGCCGCGCAAACGCGTTTTGCTAGACGTATTTTTGCCTGCATGGTAAAATCTGCCCGCTGAATTGGGGGCTCGTCTAATGGCAGGACAGCTGTCTCTGGAACAGTAAATAGAGGTTCGACTCCTCTGCCCCCAGCATCAGACAAGCCCCAAGTTATTAGTCTTGGGGCTTGTCTTTTACCTGACTGGAGTGTTGAATATGTCTATTACCCTTAAATCTCTCCCTAGTTATATTAGTCTAAATGAAGCTGGTAAGCGTCTTGATTTGAATGATGAACGCTTGCAAGACCTGATTCGCGCTGGTACACTGAAAGCAATTAGGATGAAAGGAGAGACTATCGTGGACGAAGAAAAGGTTGAAGAAATAGCCATCCAGCCGAAAAAGGAAGAGTTGGAAGAGTACAAGCAGTTTTCTCATTTGGCGGGAGAGAAAATTTGGGCTACTGAAGCTGCAAGAAAATATCAAATTTCTCGATCTACAATTAGCCGTTGGGCTAGGCTTGATTATATTGCTCGTCTTGATTCTGATGGCTATCGTGTTTATTTAGACGAACAAGATGTAGCTTATTGTGTTTCTGTGTACGAGGAACGCAAGGGACAAGGGAAGCGTGTTTTCAACAAAGATGGAACGCCATATCAGACTAAAACTAACCTTGAACCCGCAGGAAAAGAAAAGGAAGGTTAGAGGACGCGTAGTTCTTTTTCATCAAGCAATTTATCAAAAAATATAGAAAAATACTAAAAGCCGGGCTTTTGCTCGGTTTTTTTATACCCAAAATGGGGTAAGTTGCTTGACTTAAACTTGCCCCGTGTTTATACTGTTCCCCACATTGCAAAAAATAACAAAAAAATAGCACGATAGAGCAGATGTCACCTCACGAGATTTATATCCTCGAGAGCGGTGGTTCAAATCTGTCTTGCGCTATAAGCCGATTTTTCCGACATAGCGCAATTTGAACGGGAAAGAGCTTTTGAAGAGCATTGTCGCTAAATACACTGTTCTCAGAGACGGCAAGCTGGATAGCGTTACCGGCAAAACTCAATATAGGATGCACTATGAAAATCCAAACAGAGAAAGTGTTAGTCTACCACCCCATCAATAATTTAGAAGCGCGAAGAGCGGATTACTACTTAGGCGGACGCTTTTACTCAAAAGGCAAACTGAAAGAAATATGGGTTATGACAGGAAATCATCTTGACCTTATTCCTGGTCCCGAAGCCTCCCCACTCCTCGTATAACAGCTACTTATCCAATGAAGTTCTCAGGAAAAATTACTCGCCCAGCAACCCTCAAGAATAGCTCTCAGAGCGATGTTCGCGGACGTGCTTATCAATGGGAATGCGTAACAGACCCATCTTTTAGCAAGGATTTTTTTGGCAAATTCTTTCGGAGAACAGATTTAGGGAAATATGGCGGCGGCTTCCCCGCAGGAACGGTCTTCGTAAACAAGATAACAGGAAAAAGGATTACCACGTGAAGGAAACAAAGAAAGAATTGAGAATATCTCATCGGGAACGCAGGTAAATACTGATGGCTCAATTATTCTCGATAATCGCAAATCTTTTTCGCTGGCTTATTTATGCCTTAATCGTTTTGATTCAATTTCTCATTATTGTCGCTTTAGGTATCTTGGTTGGCATTATCTACGCTTTACCCTGGGCATTGCGAATTGGAGCAATTATCGTTTGGTTTTACGGTGGCTATAGATTTGCAATGATAGTTGGTGATGTTTATGCGCCCTTTTCGCCGAAGATACCTGTCATGGTCTTGCAGTTTTTTGTTGTTTTTGTACAACTTGGCGCGTTTCTTATGTTGCTACTTATTAGCGGCGGTGGACAATTGGTTTGGGGCATCCTGTATTTCACGGGCGGCATTCCTCTCTGGCTTGCCCTAAAAGGTATTCCTCGTGCTTTTGATAATTGGCAAAATGCACATTTCATTTTTAGTGTCATGCCTCCCGCTCTGTGGGCGATGATGCTTATTTATCTTACGCTAAAAGGGAGAGCGCGTAAGGCTGGAAAGACTTTTTCACCATCAAAAATGCCTGATTTTCTCAGTTCTGCTGCGAAGAAGTTTGACACAAAACCAGCCGCTCCCCCTCCTCTGGTGAGTGTGTCTAACATGATTAGTTTTGATGATTTCGCCTTTGATGGTGAAGAGGTAACACAGAGTTGAAAGGAAAAACCTTATTGCTAGTAACTTTATTTGTGCTCATTTTATTCTTCTGTCTCGCTAGTTTTTGGAAAGTATTTGCGCCTACGTATAACGCAATTCGCTACCTTGAAGGTGAAGGCTATTCATCCGTAAGAATTTTGCAGAATGTCCCTGAAGGTCGTGGATGCGGCCCAGGTGACATATATCGTTTTATGTTCAGCGCAATCCCCCTCGAAGGGGAAAGAAGAGTGCAAGGCAATATTTGTAGAGGTGGCGCGGCTGTCTCCTGGTACGAGGATTAGGATAAAACCATGGTGAGAAATTTTTTGAGAGTCCCCCTTTTCGTAATAGCAACTACCTTGTTCGCTTTATCTGTTCTAACGGTAGCTTTTCATACCTACGGCAGCCTTACCGCTAAATCCTTTCTTGCTGATAAGCAAGGTTTTGTGGACGTAAAGATTGGTGTCTATCTTGCACAGGACAGATGCTATCCAAGTCAGTATTTCAGATATAGGTTTGAGGCTACCGACCACCTCACAGATGGTAGCACGGAGAAAGTTGCCGGAGAAGTTTGTGGCGGTGGCAATGAGACTAACTGGTTTTCTGGCTACTCCCCACTCGGACATTTTGCACCAATGCACAGTGCAAGAAAGGAAGCCCTAATAAAAGATGCTTGGATAGCACTTTTTGTTCAACTGACCGTTCTCCTTTCGTATATCTTGGTTAGAAAGGAAGGAGGTGTTAACTGAAAATTACCTAGAAAAAATAATGACCATTTAAGAAGAAACACAAATCCTAAAAGGAAAGGAAAAAACTATGAAAGCAAAAAAACAGATACTCACTCTCCTTCTCATTGTGCTTATAGGTGCATTTGCATTACTTGTAGTTGGCATGAGTGGTGGTGGAGATATTGATTTTACGTCTGGGGCAAAAGATGCGCTAGAAGCTCAGGGCTACACCAATATCGACATCACAGGGATTTCAACAAAATGTGCCCCCGAAGATGCGTTCCACTACGCATTTACAGCAACCAATCCTGCAACACAAATGCAGGTAAGTGGGAGTGTTTGTGGGGGAGGAATGAAAGGTTGGCATACCGTATATTGAGTCCCCTTTTAAACAAAAATGCGCTTAGGGGAGGGAACAATGAAGTCCCTCACCCTAAGCAACAGACAATATGATTTTACCAATGAAAACTTTGTATGCCAAATTAATATGGAGATAACCATGAAAGAAAGTGAGAAATCGAGAAAAAACAGCAACAAGGATTCTCATTACCATATTTACGATGTGGGGCACACATACTGTCTATAGTGCTTATGCTGGAATGACTCCCTTCACTATTGGCTAAGAATCTACACAGGAGAAACCATGACTACGAAACAAAACCCACCCACCGGCGTAGGTCTCACTCAGAGCTTACTGCCTAATTGGAACACAGATCACGGCGGCTTCAATTTCGGCGATTTGCTAATTTTACTCTTTGACGGCATCCTGCTTATATATACAGGCTGGCGTTCCTTTGACCTTCTTTCTGGCACCGTCCCTTCAGGATGGGAAGTGATGGCTTTTATCGGTCTGCTTGCCCTTGATATTGGTGCTGTTCTTTGGTCGTATATCTGGATGTTTAACTCTACGACCGAATGGCAAGATCGGATTGCGATGATTTTCTTCGTAATAGATATGTCTGGTGTTGCCCTGACTTCAATCACTGACTCTTTGCTTTATGGTGATGAAGAGAGCGTTATGCTTGCCATGCTAGAGCCAATTACGATGGTCATAATCCCTATCATCATCATCTCGAATGTTATTGCTGGGATTGCCTATCACTTAACCAGTGCGGAAACTCGTACTCGTAGAACGCAGCGCCAATTAGAAGCAAAAGCGCGTGATGAAGAGCAACGTCAAAACGATGAAGAGCTACAGCTTCATTATGCTCAACAATCTTTGCTCCGCCGACAAGCTGAACTACCTCGCAAAATTGCTTTGGCAAATCTCAAAATTGCCCAAGATCAGCTAGAGAAGGAAGCTATGCAAGCTCTCTTCGGTAACGGTGATGTTGAACGCGGAATGGGTGGGAATATCGGCTCTTCTAACACCCCTACAGACACAAGCCTTACGGATATTCGGGCGCACCTTGATAGCTTGCGCTCTATGGGAGAAAAGGCACTAAAAGGAAAGGGTGCGACAGTAGATAAGGCTCACCCTGTTTACATTAAAACCAACTGTCCGTTCTCTCACGTAAAAGTCAAACCAGATGGAATGGATTTTGAGGTTGTCACTCACAAGGTGGGCTTGCAATTTTTGCACGCGAATCCCCTGCCCCAAAAAGCACGCTATCTCGTTGAGAATGAACTGACCCCAAAGATTGGGAAACGTGATGACAACGGGGTTCAGACTATGCAAGGACCTCGAACACTTGCTTATTGGAGCCATCTAAATGATAAGGACTTTAATGGTGAAGAGTTCTTGAGAATTCCCGATTGGAACGCTCCTGTAGCTATTATGGCGGAAGGACCTGAAGCTGGCGTTATAGAAGAGCCTGGTAATCCTGGCTACACTGATGATGATGGTGTTTGGCATCCAGAAGATGGAAGTGAGCCTGAAAACCCTACCTAAGCCGGACAGAAGGGAACAAAGTCACCCCCGATGAGACCGTCCTGCGATTTGAAACCGCTCTTCCTCTAAAAGGATGGGCGATACAGGTCGCAGGACGAGGGACTTCCCGCCGAGCTAGAGATAGAGAGGCGAACTCCCTTCTCGTCGGGGCATTGGCAACCGTTGCCCAAAACTCCGGCGTGAAAACCCTGAACCTGAGAAGCTCAGACGGACAAGCTATGGCACTCGCCATTATCGAGAACGCTCAATTTGGAGAAGAAGATGGCGAGACAATACTCACTCACCGTAAAGAAGATAAAGATGAAAGCTAATCCCAAGCCTCAAAAAAAGCATTATAGGCTTGCAGCAAAAAGAATCGCCTTTCAGCAGGCAATGCTTACGGCATCAATCGTAACCACAATTACAGCAGTTGGCTATTTTCTTGCTCTGAGTAAAAATGCTCTTTTGCTTTGGGGTATTGAGTTTTTCATTGTACTAATCATTTCCTATCAAGCCGCTATCAAACGCCTTTATAGAGACGCAGCAGATCTGCTCAAGGACGAATAGCAATGACAAAGAGCCTTGTCATCGTCTGCATCATCTGTAAGGGAAAGAATAAAAAATGCCTAGCCTGTAAAGGTTCTGGCCAATTAGTGTTTATCCAGATTGCGAAATGAAGAAAACAACTACGGCCACTCTACCCACCCATCGAGCCAATGACGCTCATCTAAGATGTCGGTGTGGATCAAATGCGAGCTTCGTTCTCTATGAAGACAAATCTTGGAGAATTATTTGCACTCAAGGACATGAAGGCAAGACTGCCAAAACCCCTTCTGATGCACTTGCTATGTGGAGCATGAAGCTCAAAAGGAAATAATTATGAATAAAGTCTATTCCCTGAAAGATAACGACCCAATAAGCTAAACCATGCACCGAGGCTTGCTTCTTCCCCCGCCTATGATTGCCTGGATACTTGCTATTTCCATTGGAACCCTAATCGTGGTCGTCATTCTATACGAAATCCTACAGAAAAATGAAAATAAAAAAGAAAATCTTATGCGAATAAAAGTCTGCAAGGAATGTGGTAAACGACCTACGTTCACGAAAGCCAAAGGAAAGATGCCAACAAAGGTACATTGTAAGAAATGTGACCGCAAAGCATCGTCCAGCATTGCCCCTGAGCGTGCGATCCAACTTTGGAACAATATGAACAGAGAAGAGAAGTAGTAATAATGCACCCATTAGACAAGATCATGTTTTTTGTTATTACCCCTATTAGCTGGTCTGTCGCCTCATATCTCTTTTGGAGATGGGACCTTGGTGGTTATCGCTCTGATTGGGAAGAGCGTAAAAAGAAAAAAATAATTACCTAAGCTCAGTATCGGATAGAGCTTGAACTCTATCCGATACTTATACTCGATTGGAAATTATTTACAGGAACAACACCATGAAAAAAGCAATTATCCCGGTTTTATTTTTACTGTTTCTACTATCTATCGCCTGCACTTCGGCGGACTATGCAGCAGCCTTTCACATTGAGTATGAAGGTCAAGAAAGGGTATCTCCACTTTCCCCACTTCCTGTAGAAACCGTACAGTTAGAAGCGACTATCCCAACTCGTACTACAGAAAGCTCCCCGACTTGGAGCGTTTGCACCAGCTCAGAGAATGGCATGCTTCGAGTACGCAACAAGCCTGGTACAAGCGAAGAAGTTGTTTTCTTATTAGAGGAAGGACAAAGTGTCTACTTTGAGGGCTTTATCGAAGAAAGAACCGATGATGGCGCAATGTGGATCAAAATTGTTGACCCTACTGGCTGGGTCAACAAACGTTTCCTATGTGAGGGAAAATGACCATGAAAACAAAAGACTCATTAGAACTTTTCACTTATTCCATTTTTTTTGCCACTGGCTTTATGTCATTGTCATACGCAATAGCTACTGTTGTTCACAGCGTTCAAACGCAGGTAAATCTAACACCCCTGCTGAGGGACTTCGCAATAGTTTTTGTAGCAGTAGCCACTTTTCGTTGGTCCTATTCTCAGGCTAGGAGCAAAGGACGTTTACCTAAAATACTGGTTCCCGTAGTTTTGCTCTTTGATTTCCCCAATATGAAAAAGAGTAGTTCAGTTATCAAACTTTGTCGGTTAGGACTTGCCATACTAAAAACCACAACAAATATCATTCTCTTAGCATCTGTTTTTGCAAATGCTCTGAATATATGGGTTGCGGGTCTGTCTTTGGCAGTTGGTACATTTTTATATACCTTTGCAGATGCCGCTATTGTTTGGGGAGAGCAAAAGAAGGTGACGCAATGAAAGCCCAAGAGTTCAACTCTAAAAGTATTTGCCAATATGGTGGGAAGCTCATACTTGCGCCTCAAAGGTGAAAGGCACGATCTCCAAAGCTCTCACCTATCGAAAAAATAAGGAAACTACAAAATGACTAAAATAATAACTATATCTAACCAAAAAGGTGGCGTCGGAAAAACTACGACCGCTACAAACCTTGCTCACAGATTGAATCTAAAAGGCAATAGCGCTCTTATTGTAGATTTTGACCCTCAAGGGCAGTGCAGTACAGCACTTGGTGTTGTATCAGAGAATGGTGTTTTCAATCTGATGGTTGCAAACTCAAGCCCTGGTCAATGGGTTCGTAAAACTGGCAGAGAAGGGTTGCATATCATCCCTGGGGACCGCACTACGGCCACGGCTCAAATAGTATTGACCGCTGAAAATCGCCCTATCACATCTGTCCAAGACGCTCTCAAACCCTTGTATAAAGACTATGACTATATCATTTTCGACACGGCTCCTAGCATTGGCGGTTTGCAAGAGCGAGCTATCTGGGCCTCTAATTTAGTGCTACTTGCTACTGCAACCGAGTACCTATCTTCAGATGGTCTCGCGCAAATTATGAAGTTGCTTCACTCTCTTGTGGAAAAAGGCTGGAAGGGCAAACTTGCTGGCATCTTGCCAACATTTTATGATCAACAAACCAATGAAAGCAGAGAAACTCTGGCGCAATTGAAAGAGGGCTTTGGCGATAGCATCCTCTCCCCCATTCACCGAGCCACTGTATTACGAGAGTGTGCGGCAGATGGTGTAACAATTTTTGAGAAAGCTCCAAAAAGTCGTGCCGCAAAAGAGTACGCAGCACTCGCAGACTATATTCACACTCTTTAAATTTGAAAGAAGCAAAAGGAGCCACTATGAATAATCAACGAAGAAATCCCTTTGGGAGTCTTGATGGTGCGGTTGAGCCGATTGATCTCATTCCAGTTGCCAGAAAAGTACAGAGAAATCGAGCTTGGGAAAAGAAAAATCGAGCATATTCATACAAGATTCCCCAACGCTTACGAGATCTAGCATTAGAAGTTCGTGCGAGCATTCTCTCTATCGCTACCTACGATGAAAAAGGACACTCACGGATGGACCGCACCACAGTTGATGATGTTGCGAAGGTTTTGATTGCATACTCTTTGAAAAAGGCAAAAGATGAAAATTTAATCTTTGCTCCAACCCGTACAGGAAAAATGAAATTGGAATGGGAGGAGGCAGAGCAAGGTTGGGAGTCTCCGATTATCCTTAAAAAAGTCGAAAAGAAAAGGAAAAAAGGCCAAACAAAACAAATATTTCTAGCCTATCGTTGGGCAGAAAGCACTCACTCTGAAATTGAAAAGCTCGCAGGGGTTAATAGGGATGTTCGCTATAGAGATGACGGATCCGCTATTCCCGATCCATACCGTTTTTTAGTGCCTTCTGGTGAGGTGGTTGTGCGTCTTTTACAAAGAGCTATCAAGGCATACGAAGCGCGAAGACTAGTTTTGTCATCACAACCCGAAACAGTGGAGCAAAGGGTTATAGGATGGGCAGAAAGATGATACTCAGAAAACGATTTAAAAACAGGTTACGGAAAACTAAACTTTTTCCAAACAAAAAAGCGGATGGTGAGCGGTATTGCTCACCATCCGCTCTTTTTTTGCTCACCTTGCGCTCACCTTCCCGCTCACTCTCCCGCTCACCTTCAATCTCTAAAACGCCCTTTTTAGCCCTGTAAAAAGGGTAAGACGACAGAATACCCGCCTCATGTCTGTAGCGGTGCGTGACGGATTTTCAGCAATTTTTTCATAAAAACTATTTTGACACAAAAGGAAACATCGAAAATGGATCATCAACAAGCATGGCAAACAGTACTCGGACAACTACAAATGGAAATGCCCAGAGCGTCTTTTGACACATGGGTTCGTGATACAAAAGCATTGTCCTACGAAGAGGGTTGCTTAATAATTGGCGTGCGTAATGCCTACACTCGTGATTGGTTGGAGAGCCGCCTGAAAAGCACAGTGAGCAGGCTCCTGGTTGGAATTATGAACCGTACAGTGACAGTGGACTTTGTTGTCAATCAACCGAATTTGGAAGACGGTGATTCCGATGATGAGAGCGATGTGCAAGAGGGGGAGAGAGGGCTTCACCAGATAGACGTGACTGCATCGACACGCTATGAAGAAGAAGTTAAGCCTCATAGGATTGTCATGTTTCCTGGATACGCATTGCGTCTTTTAGAGCAAGGTGATTTGAGTGCAAGAGAAATGTCTTTGTGGGTTGCTTTTCGTCAAGCCGTTTATGCAACTCAGAAAGAGGTAGGTGATAAGCGTGATAGCGTTACACGCAATATCCCGTATCAGGAGATTATCAGGTTTGCTAATATGAGTGAGCCAACTTATCGTCGCGCAATTTCCGGTGACGAAAACTCTTTTGCTGGCGGCTTGCTTCGCCGTTTGCCCGATCAAGGGTCAGATACTGGAAACCCGCATTTTGATAACGCAACTCGTTGGCAAGTTTTTTCATCACCACGTCTAACTCTGCGTGATTCTGCGGTAATTGCGAATTTATTGGAAGCGGAAGTTTCTCTGGCTAAGAATCGGGAAGAGAAGATCACGTTTGCCCTTGATGCACTTCGCCGCATGGCCGGTGTGCATCCTGCTGATTGGTTAGAAAGCGTGAATGTAGATGTGCCAAAAACTGCTCCGCCTAAAGTGATAACAATTTTGCGTAGCGTGCTTGGTGTCGCGGAAGATATTCCCGCTAATCTCTTTGAAGCTACTGAGGCTTTGGAGAACCGCTTGATGTCTGCTTTCGGGAAAGTTGTTATTACGCACCATTTTCTACAGGTTGTTGCACCGGCTCTAAATTTGACACAACCTCAAATGTGGGCAATTATTTCGTTGCGGGATCATCGTTACTATGACCACAAGAAAAGAGCGCAATACGACTATATCTTCGCAAAGAAAGGTGTGAAAACTTTGTCTGAATGGTCCGGAGTTTCTTTGAAAAGTTTTGGGCGTTGGATGGATAGCCCTGTTTTTGGTAGCCTTGTTCAGAAAGTGGATATCGAAGCAGGGCAAGACGAGTATCTTGATAGCCTTATCGCAAGTGGGGGAGAGGTATATCGTCTGCGTGGGGACGAGCCGCCGCTCTGGTTTGAAGAGAATGGCGACACTATAATTGCTCATTGGACAGAGCGACCTGTGGGTTTGGACAAAGTGATAGGTGGGTCTGGACAAAGTGATAGGCGGGATTGGACAAAGCGATATGCGGAGTGGGACAAAGTGATAGGTGGGATTGGACAAAGTGATAGGTGTTTAAATAACCTCATTAAGCCTCACTTAAACCCCAGTAATCCTCATAAAGCCCTACCAACCACCCCTGAACGCGAAAAATCAAGTACAGCTTCGCCTTCGGCTCAGGGGGGTGGGGGTGGAGATATGTCTTCTGTTTTGAAGCTGAATCCTGTTTCAAATAAAAAACTAAAAACCAAAATACTCAAACAAGGTGATCCTGTAGCCTTTGTTTCCTGGATACTTTACGGCTACAGCCCGGAGGGAAAAGGGATAGATTCTCCCTCAAACCTCGCAATTAGTAATATCGCAAGTGACCCAAAACAAGGAGCAAAGGCAGTCTATGTGGAGATTGCTCGCCTTGGCCCTGATGTGTTGCGCGAGGAAATCCGTAAACTTTTACGACCGCATGAGAGATACAGTGTGGACGCTTGGATGAATTCCAGAGAGAAAACGAGCTTTGAAACAGTTTTTGAAAAAGTTCCTCC
>JABGQV010000059.1 GCA_018648655.1 Anaerolineae bacterium
CAGAATGGCGAAAAGTCTCCATTAGAAACTGTCCGAAACCTTTGACGACGTACAAGATTGGTTTCCGCTGCGCGGAATAAGCTAACTGGACATTCAAGATGGGCGAGATTATAATCTCGCCCATCTTTGTCTAATTTACCCGTTTTCTCTGTAATATGCGTTGGAGCAAATCAATGAACAAAACCAAAGCCAAATTTCGCCTTTACTGGCCTCTTATCAAAAGCCTGCAAACAGCTCTCCTCATGACGACCGGCTTGGCTGGATATCTGAGTGCTCGCTGTCCCGTCGCCACGCGCCCCACTATGCTAGGGCTTGCGCTAAGCCTTTTCCTCACCATCAGTGGCAGCACTATTCTAAATATGTGGTACGACCGTGATATCGACGCAAAAATGGGACGAACAAAGAAACGCCCGCTTCCTTCTGGCACGCTAGACGCCAACGAAGCCCTGCGTTTGGGGCTGATTGTCTCCATCATCGGCGTTGGTATTGCTGTTTGGATGGACGCGCTCTACGGGCTAATCATTTTTGGCGGACTTTTCATCGACGTTGTTGTTTATACAATTTGGCTTAAACGTAAAACTGCATGGGCTATCGTTTGGGGCGGTATCTCAGGCGGGATGCCCATCCTTGCGGGTCGCGCCCTCGGTCTCGGTACCATCGACTGGATCGGCATCGCCCTCATGCTCGCTATCCTCTTCTGGATCCCTACTCACATCCTCACCTTCTCCATGCGCTACCATGAAGACTATAAAGCTGCTGGCGTCCCCACTTTCCCGTCCACCTATGGCTTCCAATTCACCCGTATCACCATCGCCGTCTCAAGCGTTCTAGCAGCCATATTCATCGGCAGCGCAGCTTACGGCATTGGCACAGACTGGGGCTACCTTCGCCTCATGGCAGTCCTTTCCGGCGGATTATTCATCCTCGCCATCGCCAGTATCTTCAAACCCTCCGAACAAGTCAATTTTGGGCTATTCAAATATGCATCGCTCTACATGCTCAGTTCAATGATTTTACTCATGTTCTAAGCTCTATAAATCAACTATTCAAAAGACTGCTGAAAATTTAGCAGTCTTTTTTTAATATTGGTAGTAAAATATACCCATATATTATCTCTGGAGGATGCTATGAAAAAAATATCTATTCTTGATCGTATTCTACTCCTGCTTACAGGATTACTCGCTGCCTATCAAATTGTTGTGGGGATGGGAAACGTCGGAGCGCTCGCTATATCAGCCTATACCGTAGCCTTTGGCGTATTGCTGGTTGCAGGCTTGCTCATCATCATTATCGGATTTGACGTTCTCGATAGCCCACTTGTCGTCATCGTCTCGACTATTATCCCGTTAAGTCTTTCGCTTGGGCTCGTTTCCCAATATCTCCCAAGCTGGCAAACTGCCTATACCATCTTCGTCGTGATCGGGTTTCTGCTCGTCGTTTACTCCCGCTACAAAATGGAAGGTGCAATGGCTGTCATTCCCCTCGCCACTGTCCACGGCATCGCAGGAATGACCATCTTCCTGCTCCCAATTATTTTCAGCATTCAAGACAAATCCCCCAGCGGATTCTTCTGGGTTGGCATCGGTGGCGCATTGATCGGCGTTGGGGGGCTATTACTCGCCTTCCTAAAATCGGGCAAACCCATCCTCTCCAAAGATATTATCCTAACGGTCTTGCCTGGCCTACTTCTGCTAATGACAGCCGCCTTCGTTGTAGGGTTTGCGGCATAAAAAGTTATTCCTATGAATTAAAAACACCTGAGATGAGTAAATCTATCTCAGGTGTTTTCTTTTAAGACGAAAGTCATTCGTGCCTACAATCACAATATTGTACAATAATCGTATGTTTACCCACATTACCCTAAGAACAAGGAGATATCATGGAAGAAGATAAAAAAGAAGTAAATTTGGTTATCGCTGGATTGTCATTTAGTAAGACAAAAATAGCTGAGGCTTGTAAAAATGAAAGTAATACAAACTTGGCTGTATTCCTAATTGCTTTTTCAGTTTTATTTGACACAGTTCTTGCTTTCATCAATGGCAATGGCGGTTCCAGTGGCTTTGGCAGAATGGGACTTACCGGAGTGAGCGCAGCTATTGCTGAATTTGGAAGTGCTGCGATTGGCACCTTTTTGAGCGCATTTATTATGGTGTATGTTATTCGTATTTTCAAAGTAAATATCACTTATGTAGAATCTTTGAGATTATATGGTGCCGCTATTATTTGGACGATATTGGGTGCTGTTTTTGGACTCATCCCTGGGGTTGGTATGATTGGGATAGCGTTTTGGCTTGCCTATAACCTCTCTCTCATGTTTGGCATTACAGGATATACCAAAATAAAAATTTGGCAATCACTCCTCACCATTATTCTCACCTTTGCAGCAGTTTTTGTTGTGATAATACTCTATGGAATGGTTATTAGCGCAATTTTTGGTTAGAAAAAAGTTACTGATATTTCAAGTAAGTACCTGAGCAAAAGCATGGAATTTAGCATAAAGAACTTGCCAAGTTATTTACGTTCGGGTACTTACCCAGCTTAAACAAAACATTTTCTAAAACACCCTATATTGCGCAAAAAGAAAAACCAAGTGTCTATTAGTTTATGGTTATAGATAATAACCATAAAGAATAAGGAGATAAAAAATGGGTAAATTTCTACGTTTTATCGGCATCCTTTTCATGGGATTGACTTCTGCGCTTATTTTTCTCAGCGGTGTTGGGACAACTTGCGTTGCTTTGGATGCCATGCAATATGAAGGTATGGAAGCTATTGCTCAATATCAATGGCTGTATATTCTATATGTTCTTGCTTTCGTTGCTTTTGGCATTATGGGAATCCGCGCAACTATTGCTCTCGTTCGTGGTAAAGAGAATGCTTATCGTGATTCCGTCATCATTTTGGTGCTCTCGCTGATTGTTGGCGCGATCCACATGGCGACATCACGCGCTCTACGCGAAGGCGGTTCATCTATGCCGCTTGACTTCATCGTCTACGCCGTAGTATTCACACTTATACTTTTCCTTCTCTTTGGCATTCCTGCGATTAAAGTAAAAGTTGACTTTGAACGTGGTGATGATAATGGCAAAACCGCCGCAGGTGGGATGACCGCCATCGTAATGGGAATGCTAGTTTCCAGCGTCCAGATGTGGGCGGGACCCACCCATATCTTCGACGGAGTCAATCTTGCGGACGCTTTCCACGCTCAAATGATGATCGGTGGTGGGATCTTGTTCATCATCGGGTTAGGGATGTTTATCTACGCCGCGCTAAATAGCGCAACGGTGAGCAAAACTCTCCCGCAGGAAAGCAATCTTTCTGCCTAATTATGCGCTTCAACCATTTAGCCCCAAAGCAATGCTTTGGGGCTTTTTATTTACCTGAACACAAGGGTAGTGAAAGAATGCAATGATACAATTCAACCTTACTCGGACAGAAGCAAGTTCACACAGATGCGTTTCGTTTTTTATCCCATTTGGGCTTTGAAATATGAATAATAAAAAAATAAATTCTCTACTAGCATCCATCCAATCTTTCCGTGGAGAGATGCCAAAAAGTCGCTTCAAGATATGGCTACGCGCTTTTCTTCTAATTCAATTCTCTGTGATTTTCAGCATCTATTTTTCTCATGATATTGCGGCAGAGTATTTCACATGGGAGAGAGTAGCCATCACTACTCTCCTTTTTATCCCAATTGGTTTTCTGATGAGCTATCTTGTACCCATGCGCGCCAATATTGAACTTCAAGCGGTCACTTTTTCCCTTGATAAAATTTATCTCTTTTTGATTTGGCTATTGGTCATCACCAAATTACTTGCGAGCTATCTCTATCATACAGAAACTGTTGCCGACGTGATCATGTGTATCATCATAGGCATCATGGCTGGGCGTTTAGGCGGCATCGGCCTACGGGTACGCAAACTCAAAATCAAGCACAACTTTATAAAAACATAAAAAACTTATCATAAGATAAAGCCAAGATGCAATTGCCTTCGTATACTTACTGAAAACAATCTTCACTAGAAAAGGAAAAATAATGGAAAAGAAATTCTTTGCAATTGGTGCATTTTTGGCGGGCTTATCCGTCGCAACAGGTTCTTATGGGGCACATGGCTTACAAAAAATCGTTGACATCGAACTAGTTCATACTTGGGAAAAAGCCGTTCGGTATCAAATGTTTCATGCTTTCGCGCTCTTCTTCGTTGTCTGGGCAATGACGCAATGGGTCGATCAGGCAAAAACGCTCAAATACGCGGGCTGGTCTTTCATCTGGGGAACAATTCTCTTCTCTGGCAGTATCTACATTCGCGTTTTCACTGGCGATTTAGAAACTGCTTATACTACGCTGTTTAACCCTGCCTATATCACACCCTTTGGCGGTGTGCTGATGATTGTTGGTTGGGGCTTATTGATGTGGGCAGCATTAAAGGCAGAGTAGCAGTATTCGATATTCAGTTTTTAGCCGCGATGTAGCACATCGCGGTTTTTCATTTAACCTTCGTACTTCTTCGCATGAATTCGTAAATTCTTCTTGACAAAGCCCTTCCCATCCTATACCCTCTAAAAATGAAACTCACCTCCCAACAAGAAAGCACCACCAACGCCCCCCTCGACTCAAAAATCTATCTTAGCGGCATCGCAGGGAGCGGCAAAACCACAGTCGGCGTAGAGCGGATGCGCTACTTGCTCGAGCGCGGCATATATGGCGAGAGCATTCTCGTTCTCACGCCCCAGCGTACCCTCCAAGCACCCTATCAGGAAGTTTTACAAAGTCCCGAAATCGGTGCAGGTGGGCAAGTGACATTAGCGACCGTAGGTGGGTTAGCGCGCCGTATGGTTGATCTCTTTTGGCCCCTCGCAGTCGAATCTGCTGGCTTTGCCCACCCAGATCAGCCCCCTACTTTTCTCACCCTCGAAACTGCCCAGTATTATATGGCCCATATCGTCCGCCCACTGATTGATGAAGGCTATTTTGAATCCCTCACCATCAACCGCAACCGCCTTTATAGCCAAATTATCGATAATCTCAATAAAGCCGCAGTGGTCGGATTTCCTCACACGCGCATCGGCGAGCGTCTTGATCGCGCTTGGTTCGGCGATCCATCTCAACGCCGAATTTATGCCGATACCCAAGATTGTGCCAATCGTTTCCGCACCTACTGCCTCGAGAATAATCTCCTTGATTTTTCCCTCCAGCTCGAAATTTTCTACGAAATCCTCGCCCCACACCCTCTTGTTCGTGAGTATTTTAGCGATACCTATCGCCATCTCATCTACGATAACGTCGAAGAAGATATGCCCCGCGCCCACGATCTAGTTTTAGAGTGGATGCCCGATTTTGATTCAGCCTTAATTATTTTTGATGATGGAGGGGGATATAGAAGATTCTTAGGTGCCGACCCCATCTCAGCATCGCGTTTAATGGATGTCTGTGATACTCACATAGCTCATTTGGAATCATTCGTGACCCCAACAGGGGTGCTGGCATTGAGCGATTCTCTGGAAAAGGTCATCTTGCCCTCGAGCGAAGCACTAACACCTCCCCCTGATTTAGCCGAAACGCTCCAATACGCCGACACCCACTTCTATCCCGAACTCCTCGACTGGCTCACAGAAGAAATTGCCCTATTAATAGAAGGTGGCACAGAGCCAGAAGAAATAGTCGTTCTTGCGCCTTATCTATCAGATGCTTTACGATTTTCCTTCATGCATAGGCTAGAAACACGCGGAATTCCTGTCCGCTCGCATCGTCCCTCACGATCACTGAAAGATGAAGCCGCAACCCAAGCGTTGCTCACCATTGCCGCGCTCGCACATCCGCAGTGGGGCATTAAACCTAGCGAATTTGATGTCGCTTATGCCCTCATGCAAGCCATAGATGGCATAGATTTAATCCGTGCGAACTTGCTGACTAAGATTGTCTATAATGCTCAGGGACAAAAATTAAGTCCATTTAACGGGATCAAGTCAGAAGTCCAAGAGCGCATCACCTATATTTACGGCGGGCACTATGACGACCTCCGCAACTGGATTTTGGCGTATAGAGACCAAGATGATATTCCCCCCTTCGATCATTTTTTGCGTAAATTATTTGGCGAAATTCTATCTCAACCCGGCTTTGGATTCCGCGCCTCTGATTCTGCACAAGTGACCGCAAGCCTGATTGAATCCGTCAAAAAATTCCGCTGGGCAATGGCATCTGCAAACGCAGATTCGTTGAGCTTAGGGAGAGAATATATAGAAATGTTGAGCGAGGGCGTGATTGCGGCGCAGTATTTGGGCGCGTGGAGCGTAGAAGAAGAAAATGCCGTGCTGGTTGCGCCCGCCTATACTTTCTTGATGAAAAACCACGCTGTAGAGGTGCAATTTTGGCTCAATCCTGGCTCTGATGGCTGGGTGGAGCGGCTCTTCCAGCCACTGACCCATCCTTTTGTTTTATCGCGTAATTGGGATAACGCCGATGGGCACTATTGGTCAGACGCAGATGAAGTTGCCGCCACAAAAGAGACGCTAGCGCGCCTAACAACGGGCTTATTGCGCCGTTGCAAGGGTCGTTTATATTTAGGCCTATCAGCATTGGGTGAATCGGGCTTTGAGCAGAGCGGGGTATTGCTAAAGGCCTTTCAGCGAGTTTTGAGAGAACAGGATGCATAAACTCAAATTGAAAATACTCGAAAGCTAAGGAGAAAATTATGGATTTAGGATTAAAAGGAAAACGCGCACTCGTAATAGGCGCCTCACGCGGGCTTGGCTACGCAGTGGCAAATACCCTAGCGGCGGAAGGTTGCCGTGTAGCAATTAACAGCCGTAGCACAAAAAAACTGACAGCCTCGGCTAAAGAAATTGCCGAGGCCAATGATATTCCCGTTCTGGCATTACCAGCAGATATCGGCGATGCAGATGCCCCCGCAGATTTAATTGCCAAAACAATTTCTGCCCTTGGTGGGCTAGATTTATTGGTCACCAATGCAGGCGGGCCTCCCCCTGGCGCTTTTGAATCTTTTAGTGATGAAGATTGGGCAAAGGGGATTGATTTATCTTTAATGAGTCATGTTCGCCTCATCAAAGCCGCACTGCCGCATCTGCGCGAATCAGATTCGGCAAGTGTGCTAACAATCACATCCTATTCAGTGAAGCAACCCATCCCAAATTTGGTGCTTTCAAATAGCATTCGCGCCGCAACGGTGGGTTTAACGAAAACACTCGCTCTTGAGCTTGGTAATGACGGCATCCGCTTCAATTCTATTTTGCCGGGCTGGACCAAAACGGAACGAGTCACTGAGTTGCTAACGGCACGCGCTCAAGCTAACGATACGAGCCTTTCGGAAGAATTATCCAAGCAAATGGAAGATTGCCCTCTAGGGCGTATGGCAGAACCCCAAGAATTCGCGAATCCTGCTGTATTTTTGCTCTCGCCTGCTGCATCTTATATTACGGGCGTCATGCTCACCGTCGATGGCGGGATGTATAAAGGGACGCTGTAGGTTCAAAGTTTAAGGTTGCAAGTTGGCAAGTTTACAAGTAAACTTTCAATCTTCAAACCTTAAACTTTCAACAATAATTAGGAGAAAAAATGACTAAAACCTGTTTTAACTGCAAATTAACTGAAAAAGAAATTCCATTGCTTGACTTGCATTATCAAGAAAAAAAACTTTTCATTTGCCCACGCTGCCTACCTCAACTAATTCACAAACCCACCAATCTAATTGATACATTGCCCGGCGCAGAAAATATCCAAGCCGCAGACGACGTATAAAAAAGTTTAAGGTCGCAGGTCGCAGGTTGAAGGTCGAAAAGTAAAAAACCTTCAACCTTCAACTTTCCAACCTTAAACCCGCACCCCATGAAAAAACTCTCCTTCCTCACCCGCACATCCTTCCTTATTGGTGGATTTTTCGCGCTTGATAAAGGGCTCGCTTTTTTGCGCTCTATTATTATTGCGCGGCAATTTAATCTCAGCTTTGAGTTAGATGCTTTTAATGTCGCGAATAACCTACCAGATATGCTCTTTGCACTAATTTCTGGTGGGGCAATGTCTATGGCGTTGATTCCCGTTCTTAGCGATTACCTTGCAACACGGGGACGACCTGCGGCATGGAAACTTTTCTCTCGCATTGCTAATCTTGCATTTTTGGTGACGGCGTTCTTTTCTATATTAATCGCCATTTTTGCTGAGCAAATTGTGCGTGCAGAGATGGGCATTGCGCCTGGCTTTGGGGTAGAAGAACAAAACACCATCATTGCATTGATGCGCCTAAATCTCCTTGCTACGGCCATTTTCTCTGTCAGTGGGCTGGTAATGGGCGGCTTACAGGCAAATCAACATTTTTTGCTCCCCGCCATGGCGCCCATGCTCTATAATATTGGGCAAATTTTTGGTGCCTTAGTTTTCTCACCTTCTGAGCCTTATAGCATTGCGGGCATCACTCTTCCTGCCCTAGGTTTAGGCGTTTACGGGTTGGTTTATGGTGTTATTCTTGGCGCGGCATTGCATCTTGGTATTCAAATTCCAGGGCTTATCAAATATCAATTCCGTTGGTCGCCTTCACTCACAATCAAAGACGAAGGTGTACGTCAGGCACTTAAAATTATGGGGCCGCGCCTCATCACCATGCTCGGGATTCAACTCGTTTTTATCGCCCGTGATAATTTCGCATCGCGTCTCGAAGTTGGTGCAGTGACTGCGCTCACTTATGGTTGGATGATTATGCAAGTGCCCGAAACTTTATTGGGCACAGCTATCGCAACCGCCATCTTGCCGACCTTATCAGAATATGCAGCAAAGGATCAGTGGATAAAATTTCGAGAGACAATAGAAAAAGCCATTCGTGTGATGATTGCTCTCACGCTCCCTGCCGCTACAATCTTATCTGCGGGCTTGCTTCCGCTGGTACGCTTGGTCTTCGGCTTCGACGTGGGCGGTACAGCCCTCCTAACATGGACTGCCCGCGCATTCTTGCTAACATTGGCAGGATACGCCATCCAAGAAGTGCTTTCACGTGCATTTTATGCGCGAAAAGAAGCTTTAATCCCTTTACTAACGATCTTCCTGCGTTTTAGCCTTTATATAGCAACAGGAATCATAGTGTTAAACTACTTCCCACACTTAAGCGCGGCTGGGTTAGCATTGGCAGAGTTAGCGGTTGTTGTTGAAGCCGCAGTCATGCTATCCATAATGAACATACGTTTACCCACGCGCGTCACGGCACTTCCCTCCCTCTTGCGTGGGTTAACGGCAGCCATCCTCGGCGGTGCATCTGCTTACGCAATTGCTCTATACTTACCCGGCGGCGCAGTAATTACTGCCATCATCGGGATGTTTGTCGGTGTAGTAATTGCATTACCAATTATCTGGAAAGAAGTGCGACTTTTATTTAATCTCTAAACGTGTATAATAGCTCCCATGTCTGAATATATTGAAGAAACACAACCTATAAAAATAAAGAAAAACACTGGCAAAAAACGATTTTGGATTACTTTGCTGGGCGTTATCGTCATCATTGCGTTAGGCATTTTTGGCGGATATAACTCTGGAATCAAAATCCGCACAGATGCAGAAACAACAATGGTCTCAGGGAAACTTGATGAGCAATTTCAACTCGGTGCAGTTGCCTTAGCAGAGGGACGCTATGACCACGCTAGGCAGCATTTTGAATATATTGTGCAAAATGATGCAAGTTATCCTGGTGCAGCAGAAGGAATGGCGCAGGCTATTTTAGGCATGAGCTTTACAGCAACACCTAAGCCTACGGCAACGCCCACCCTCACCCCCACCCCCGATATGCGTGGTGTGGAAGCGATTTTTGCAAATGCCCAACAGCTCATTAACGCTGGTGATTGGCCAAATGCTCTCGCTGCACTCGATCAACTACGACAAGAAGATCCCAATTTCCAAACTGCTAAGGTAGATAGCATGTATTATTTTGCCTTACGCTATAACGGTGCAGATAAAATTGCTAAAGAAGGTGATCTTGAAGGTGGCATCTATTTCTTGACTTTAGCAGAACGCTTTGGCCCCTTAGACAGTGTTGGGAATAATTTACGTGAAAATGCACGGCTATATATTATCGCCGCATCTTTCTGGGAAATTAATTGGGAGCAAGCGGTAAACTATTTTGGTCAGCTCGCAACTTATGCCCCAAATGTTTGGGATAACGCATCTAATATGACTGCGGGCGAACGTTATCGCATTGCGCTTATGCGTTATGGCGACCAACTATATAATGGTGGCGATAACTGTGGCGCATATGCCCAATACTCAAATGCTATGGCTTATGGCGCATTAGATGAACTAGCTACAGAAAACTCTAATAAAGCTTATCAAATTTGCTACCCACCAACGAATACCCCAGAGCCGACGGCCATTATTATAGAGACACCAAGCGAAACACCAACAACCCCATAATAAATAATGGATGCTATGCCTACTTGGGCATTAGCCCTCACTTATTTTCTGCATATGCTGGCTACCGTGCTTTGGCTCGGTAGCCTTGCTCTTTTAAGCCTGATTGTGATACCCGCTATGCGCCGTAGTTTAGATATAAAATCTCAAAGTAAGTTGATGGCTGCCATCCAAAAGCGACTCGATTCCTTAGGCTGGTTTAGCATTGCACTTTTGCTAGTAACGGGGATGTTTCAGATGAGTGCCAATCCCAATTATGAGGGCTTTCTTTCCATGAGCGGACAATGGGCATCGTCCATTCTCATCAAACATATCTTCTTCCTTGGCATGATTGCCCTCAGCGCGACCCAAACTTGGTGGTTGCTACCATCCATGCAGCGAGCGATGTTTCGTCAGAAAAAAAGCAGCAATATGGAAGAAATAGAAGCGTTACAAAAACGTGAAGTGCTACTGCTAAATTTAAATTTAATTTTGGCAATTCTAGTTTTAGCGATGACGGCCTTGGCAAGGACAGCGTAGATAGAGCGCAGATTTAGCAGATTTTCACCGATTAAAGCAAAAATGCTCAAGGATTTTCACCTTGAGCATTTTGCTTTTAGAAAGATTAGTTTATTTCTTGATCACGGGCATCAACAATTTACTACGATATTTTTCTGATGAATGAATCTTGCAGCGTCCTTCGGTGCTGCGTTTATAGGTGAAAGGCTGGTTGACTTTCACGCCACTAATGAAGTAGCGTCCCTGCACGACTAAGCGAAGTTCATCGCCTTTGCGAAAGTAGGTTGCGGATGGTTCGAGTTGGAGTTCCATTTTAGCAACTTCGCCTTTTTGAAGAGGCTTGAGGGTATCGAAATCATGTTCGGGGGAAAATGGCGTACTCAGGTCTTCATTGACCGTGCGCAAGGCAATCCGCTGTGCCGTTTTTGTCACAATATCATTGGGGAAGCCGTAGGTGCCGTCAAAGGTCGCTTCTTCCCCATTGTGGAATTTCTGGATGCCTACAAAGAGATTGGCATCATCGCAGCCTTCGAGTTCAACGTAGAGCGTCAGCTTCATTGGTCCCACAATCTCGGCATCGTGCTCAAAAATATAGGCGTATTGGAGGCTGTCTTTTGTCAAGTCAAAACTTGGCGCAGATTCGGCAATATCTCCACTCAACAACATGGTTTTATTCTGCCCATCTAAATAAACGGGCGTCCAAACTACGTTTTTAGGCGGGAATTGGTCTTCATAGCGAACTTCTTTGACTTCATCACCAAACTCACGAATTTCAAGACGTACTTTGGGATGTTCGTCCATGCCGTTATCGTTCTCCTTCAAAAAGCGATCGAAAAACTTGAGCATCAGAGCATTTACCTCGGCACAGTAGTACTCAGTCCACTCACCGCCTCGATGGGTATAAAGCCATTTCTGCGCCGACCCAACCCTTTTGTATGCGCGATCGCTACCGCGGGTGTGCATCATCTGCGAGGCAAAACTAATACAGTTCAGCATTGGTACTTTGATTTCTTTAAAATCAGCGACAAAGGATTTCCACCAATCATCGCGAGTTTCGTGGTCGCTTTGCTCCTGGCGCAGTTCCATAGCATAGCCAAACTGCTGGATACGTTCTGAGAAGAAGGGTGTAAAACCGTCTTCGCGCACGCCACCGGGATAGAACCAGTCTTTGTAGAGATCAGAGACACCTTCCCAAGGGCAAATGGCTTTGAGATGTGGCGGTTGCATTGCGGCAACTTTGTATTGATTGATTGCCAAATAGGATACGCCCAACAAACCGACATTGCCATTTGACCAAGGCTGGACGCCCGCCCATTCAATCGCATCGTACAGGTTTTCGATTTCGTCCTGATCAAAGAATTTCTGGGGTGAAGAGCTTTTTGGTGACAGCCCAAAGCCCCGCTTGTCGATATTGATGACGACATAGCCATGTGATGCCCAGAAATCGGGGTCTGGGGCTTCAAAACTGGTCTCATCTGAAAAGTTGATTTTGCCCGGTTGGCGCGCAAAGCGGAACTGGATGTGCATGTGACCGTCTTTGCAGAGTACGTCCTTGCGAGCAGGGTGAAGTGAGAGCAGTGCGGGGAAGGTTCCGGCTTGCGAAGGCATGTAGATATTCGCACTTAAGTAAGAGCCGTCACGGGTTGGGATATGGACATCCCGCAAAATCTTGATGCTCGGGCTAATCTGATTGACCATCACATTTAAGGGGTTGATCAAGCCACGCAGCTTTCCAAAAATCTGTTTCGGGGAATTCTTTTTTTCGACGTACATTTAGAATTACTCCTTTGCCTTAGGATGCAGAAATTTCTCGAAGGTGTTGCTTATATTTCACCATACCAATCACAGGCAACGCTAAGTTGAGACCAAGCCCGATAAAAAAGTGGGGATTTAAGAAAATATTCGGCAAAAGTCCTTGATTCACGAGATAAAGCACCGACCAAGCCCCCACCGGGATATTCAGTAAAAGACTAACGACCAAACCGGCGTTGTAGCGTTTGCGGGCTTTAATCCCCAAGGCGATATGTGCAAGACCGGCAAAAAACGAGAAGTAGGGTATCCAAAGTCCATAAACATAATTTTTGGCGGCAAGCAAGCCAAAAAATGGCAGGATAATCCAGATCAGAACGATATTAATCGCTAAGATAAAATTCTCATCGAGGGGCTTGTCTGGGGTGTCGAATTTCATGATGTCCATATTGAAAAACTTGCCAAAGCCACCAGGAAAGATATATTCTTCGGCTTGGTGAAGCATATAGAGGGGCGTTTGCAAGAGAAGCAAGAAGAGGACGAAGTCACTATCTTTGACAAGGACGAAGAGAAAGGCAAAGAGAAAGATGGAGACAAGGAGCCCAGCTTTTGCCCAATCTCTTTTGAACCAAGCGAAGTATTCTTTGAATGTCATTTTATTTTCCTTTATTGATTAGTTGGTTTTAGCGTCGCTAAAAAGATACGCACAAATTCAGCCCTCATCTTTTCGACAGAAATTTGGGCTGGCAATAAATCGCTGATGGGGTTCATCCCAATAGCGTAGCCAAAAATCATGCTCATAAATGCCTGCGCCGTGATTTGCGAATCGGCTATTTGTACTTTGCCTGCATCACGCTGTTTATCAAAATAGCGCATGAGCAATGCAATCATCCCACTCGGGTTTTGCGCTAAAGCGGCTTTCATCTCTGGGAAATGCACGGATTCAAACATCAACATGCGAATGGCATCTTGCTGGTCGATAAAAAAGCGCAAGGCGTGCTGGCTAATAAGCAGCAAGTCAGCTTCGAGGTTGCCGCTGAGGTGAGTTTCGAGCATCTCGAAATTCACACCACCGCCGATTTGCTGAATAACGCTCTTGAAAAGCGTCTGCTTATCGCCAAATTGACGAAAGAGAGTCACTTCGGCGACACCAGCTTTGGCAGCAATCGCCTGTGTAGTAGTGCGATCGTAGCCGAGCAATTGAAAGGATTCTGCCGCCGCATCAAGGATACGTTGTCGGGCTTTCTTTTTGGGGGGGGCGGATGTTGTATTTGGCATAAGTCTTCAAAATGTAAGTGAGCACTTTCATTTTAGTCGTTTTTTAGATTTTGTCAAGAGATTTCTCCATTTAAACAAAAAAAGGCCGAGTGTTTCAAAAACACTCGGCCTCTCATATTCTTCTTACGCCCCAACATCCCTTAGGGCTTTCAGCGCGGCTTCGTGCAAGAAACCATTCGTTGCCAGCACACCGCGATTATTGATTAGTTTACGTCCCTGTGTGAAATCAAGTGCCTTGCCATCTAAATCGCTGATGCGCCCGCCTGCTTCTTCTAGCACGATTGCGCCAGCGGCTTGATCCCATATTTTTTCTTGGTAATTCGGCATTTTCGGGGAAAGCAAACGCAAAATCACTTCTCCTTCACCGACTGCCAAAACAGAATATTTTGCCTGACTATCCATTCGGACAGGATCAACGGCTACGCCTAATGCTGATGCGATTTCATCTATTTTGCTCACATCTGTATGACCGGATTCAAAAGAGCGCATCAGACGTGCTTCGCTAGAATTCGTACGTGGGGAGACGTGAATCTGCTCCCAATCTGCTTCTTCATCTTCTAAGATTTCTGCCATCCAAGTGCCTTCACCACGTACCGCGAGAATAATCGTTCCTGCACCTTTTGGCTCTGAGATATAGCCATCAGTCAGATTCGGGCAACCTAGCACACCAATCTTCACTTCGCCATCTTCAACGAGAGCGAGAGCAACTGCATATTGGTCACCACGGATAAAGCCTTTTGTTCCATCAATGGGGTCAAGTGTCCAGAAACGACTAGCAGGGTCTACCGCTCCGCGGTCAATTAGTTCACAAACGGTATCAGGATTACTTTCTGGGATGTAGCGGGCGGCATATCCAGTCACTTGCTCAAGCAAATGCTCTGCACCTTCTTCTTTAAGTGCATCCGAAGCCTCTTCTCCCACTAAAACTACCTCGGGAAAACTCTGCATTAGAAGATGAGAAACAAGAGCTTGAGATGCAAAATCTGCCACGGTCACGGGCGATTTATCACCTTTGGTTAGGGCATTTTCAGCGGTTTCAGTTTGGACAGTTTTAACCAACTCAGCTGCCTGACGTACGGCATTAATGGCAAATTTTACTTCGGGGGTATTATTGAACATATTTTTCCTTTTTTAAACGCTAAGGGCGAGGCTTACCCCGTCCCTTATATATTTTATACTAACACTGCTGTTAAATCGTAAGCCATTGCACCCGTAATTCTTGCGGGCACAATCTCACCGACTTTGGCAGAGCCCTCAATAAAAACCATACCATCAATTTCTGGCGCATCACGATAGGAACGACCAATAGCAATATTTTGCTCTTTATCATAGCCTTCGATAAGAATATCGAGTATTTTACCAACATAAGATTGATTGACTTGAAGAGATATATTTTGCTGAATTTCCATAAGACATTCCCAGCGTTCTTCTTTAACTTCTGTCGGTACGGGGTCGCCAAGTGGTTCGCTGGTTGTTCCCGGCTCAAAGGAGAATTGGAAAGCACCTACACGGTCAAAACGAATCTCTTCAACGAAATCTAGTAAAGCTTGAAAATCTTCTTCTGTCTCACCAGGGTAGCCAACAATAAAAGTCGTTCGAATGGCTAAGTTTTCAATACGCTCACGCATTTTTGCAAGGGTTTTATGCACCCAATCCATATTAGCGGGGCGCTTCATTCCTTTTAGCATATTGACTGAAGCATGCTGCAAAGGGATATCAAGATAAGGTAAAATCTGCGGGTTTCCAGCCATCACATCAATCAGGCGATCTGTCACATAACCGGGGTAGGCATACATAATACGTATCCAATCCATGTCTGGAACAGCTTTGACGATTTCTTCGAGCAAAATGGCTAAGCCATCTTTCATTCCCAAATCATGACCATAATCAGTACTATCTTGGGCAATCAGAATCAATTCGCGAATACCATTTTCATGCAAAATCTGCACTTCTTCGATAATATCTTCAAGGGGGCGGCTAACTGCCGTGCCCTTAATCAATGGAATGGAGCAAAAGGCACAAGGACGCCGACACCCATCAGCTATTTTAAGATAAGCACTAGAACCAAAAACATTGGCTCGTAAAATATCACCTTCATCTTTACCAACTGTTTTTGCATTTTCTGGCAAGTGATAAAGAATTTCAGGACGGTAATTATTGCGCATCTTACGCAGCTTCTTCACAACGCTTACTATATCCATCCAGCGGCGTGTACCAAGCATTCCGTCTATATGGGGTACTTCTTTGGCTACCAACTCGCTAAAGCGCTGAGAAAGGCATCCTGCTGCAATAAGCAATTGACCCTCTACTTTTTCTTCAGCAAGTTCATTTAATACCGTAATAGATTCATTACGAGAGGGGCCAATAAATCCGCAAGTGTTAACAATTAACACATCTGCCAAAGCAGGGTCTTCAGATGCACTATAGCCATCTTGCAAGAGAAGTTGCGCCATTGAGTCAGAATCGACTGTATTTTTGGCACAACCTAAAGATACGAGGTGAAATGTATTTTCTTTCATAGTTTTTTCTAAATTATTTTATTCCCCAAAACTTATCGGGGATGGAGTCTGTGAGGGTGTAGGTGTTAGTGTAATAGCAGAGGTAAATGTTGCCGTAATAAGCGGGGTTGGGGTTACTGTTGGCGTTAGAATACCACGCGCACCATAAAGGCGTTGCACAACTTCGCCAAAACCGCCCAACAAACCCAAATCACGCTGATTATAGGCTATTCGTACGCCTGCTGCATTGGCCGTAAAAATCTCTACAGTTTCGTTCCCTTCATAGACAAAAGTTGCGCTAGGTTTGGTACGGCCTTCAAAGAGAACTTCCCCATCTACACTCACCCGCATCCAAGTGCGCTCCATAACTGTCACTAAAATATGTACGCCCAAATCTTCTTCCTCTTCGGGCAATTCATCATCTATAGGCACTTCTGTTCCAGCTTCCACACCAGGTGCAGGCGTATTCACCAGCAATGTTGGGGTGACGGTGCTAAGAGCGCTCAATGTAGGCGTAGTCATCAAAACTTCGGCAATTGAGGGGGCAGTTGCATCTGCTTCTATATCTACTCGCGAATTTGCAATCCGTCCCAATCCCCAAACAGAGAAAGCAATCAACAAAGCCATCATAGTTACGCCAAAAATCAAATCAGGGGCCACAAAACCGCCTAATGAAAATCTACGTTTCTTTTTTGGCGTGCCTTCAAGGTGCTCTTTAGTTTTAATATGTCGCTCAATACGTTGGGCTTGTAACCCCTCCGCATAGCGATTTAATAACGCGTCGATATCTAAATCTAAGAAATCGGCATAATTATTAAGCATTCCCCGCGTTTGCACAGGTGAGGGCAAGGCTTCAAAATCACCTTTTTCTAGCGATTCTAAATAATGTGGGCGTAAGTGGATATGCCCCTCAATCTCTACGAAGGTAAGTGAAAGCATTTCACGACGTTCTCGTAAAGTTTCACCAATATCTAAAAAAATAGCTTCCGATTCTTCTATAGGATGAGTTGCTTCGCTACGCGCGTGCTCTTGACTTGTTTCCGCTATGCGGACAGAATCTACTTCATCAACGATATCAGGTTTGGGGCGCGCAAGGCCCTCAGCGAGGCGATGTTGAAATTGGTCCCAAAGAGACTCGTCCTCATCCACATCTGGAGTAGGCACTGTGTCTGCATCATCCAAAGCTATTTTCGATTTATCTTCAACTTTAGAAAATTGAAGAGGCTCTTCTTCAGCATTTTTGCGCAACTCTTCAAGAAGAACGTCTATATCAAGGCTTAGATATTGAGTATAGAGACGCAAAAATCCTCGTCCCTGCGCAAGAGAGGGCATAACCGAAAAATCATCTGCTTCGAGTGCTTCAAGATAATTAATACGAATATGCGTATTTTCAAAGACCTCTTTCAAGCTAAGGTTGCGATCAAGACGAGCGCTTTTGAGCTGTGAACCAATGGTTGAGGACATAATTAAGGAAAATCACCGACCCCCCGCATATTTGGAGAATCGGTGATGTTATCTATCGGGGAATGCGCTTTGATTTATGAAAACTTAAGCTTCTTCTATTTCTTCGGAAGTTTCGTCTTCTACTACTACTTTTACTTCTGCTTCCAGAGCTTCTTCAGCTGCTGCGGCTTCCTCTGCTGCTGCGGCTTCAGCTTCAAGAGCTTCTCTAGAGCCAGGAACTGCTTCACCTTCACGGTAAACAATTACAGTGAATTCTGGTACTAAGTCCATTGTTAAGCGTGCTGCAACAGTATGCTCACCCAATTTACGAATGGGTTGTACTTCAAGTTGTTGACGTTTGATATTGAAATTGAGTTCATCGGCAATAGCATCAGCAACTTGCTGGGTGGTAATAGAGCCATATAATGTGTCAGTTTCGCCAGCCTTCGCAGGGAAGGTAAGGCGCAACGCACGAATTTGTTCAGCTAAACCTGCTAATTCTTCATTAAGGGCGGTGCGCTCTTCTGCTGCTTTAATGCGAATACGATCAGCTTGTTTCATCGCACCTTTGGTGGCAAGAATCGCCAAGCCCTGTGGCATAAGGAAGTTACGCCCAAAGCCATCGGCAACTTTTTTAACATCACCAGCACGCCCCAGCTTGAATACATCTTTAATCAACAATACTTTCATTTTTAATTCTCATTTATCTAGCCCTTTTGGATATTTTTTTAGAGCGAAGGGTACAACGCTCAGACGGGCTAGTATACCATAAGAAAAGAAAATAAAAACTCATTTTTGACCAAAAAAACAAGTTTTTTGACAACTTGCCAATCATGCAATCGCAGAGTAAGATAAGGGCATGAAATCTTGGCAAAATTATATTAAAGAAATAACAATTATCATTGGAATTATTCTTCTCATCTTTCTACTGAATTATAATACGCGCCTTGAGAAGCTCAATCAGCTTAACGAAAAAGCTTTGATTGTTCGTGCTGAGGCAACAGCTGTCTATAAGACACAGGTTTCTTTACAAACTCAAATAGCAGAGGCAACATCTGCACCAATTACAGAAAAAGAGGCTAGGAATAATGGAGAAATTCAAGAGGGTGACCAACGTATTGTCCCATTACCCGCCGCGGGCGCACCATTGCTAGATACGCCTACTATTATTCCTGCACCACAACGCGTCAAAAAATGGCAAATTTGGACGGCATTATTCTTTGGGGAATAAAAAACGATCTGCTCTTCGACGCACACGTAATTTAGGCTTGTTTCCCTCTAAACACCATTTTCTCGAAAAAGAAATTATTGCCCTAAAACGCAAAAGACCTGTCTTTTCAGACAGGTCTTTTCTATGGTGGCGAGAGAGGGACTTGAACCCTCGACCTAAGGCTTATGAGTC
>JABGQV010000219.1 GCA_018648655.1 Anaerolineae bacterium
TTCTACTTGAGGATACTACACTTTCGGGAAGTTGTTTTTAGACGCTCACTAAGTATATCTACGTACCAAAATTTTTCGTTATTTTCAGCTTCTACATAGATGACGCGCAAATGAGCATTAAAAAGATAACTACTATCTCCATAACTTGAATCTGCCCAAAAGATAAGGATCACGCCGTCTTCATCGGTTTCGGAAAGGGGAAGTTCACAAGAGGCAGATGAGCAAGAAAAAGGCACTCCGTCTAATTCACCGTTAATGCGCAGAAGTTCTTCTTCGACAAGCGGTTCATCTCCGTGCAAAACAAGCACAGGGGCAAGACCGCAACGATTTGTCCCACCTTCAGAGATGCAACCTTTAAGGTTTATCCACACAACGGGGGGAGGGAGGGCAAGAACTAGATCCCGTTCTCTAGGCGTACTAGAGGCAAAATGAAGATAATAGCCTGGGCAATTTACGGGGGTTTGGGAGATGATTTCGAAAGGGCAAGCATCTTGTTCTATCCATGCATTATAGAGATCTTCGCCACAATCTACATAAACTTCGTTTAAGCTTGGTAAGTCTTCGTGTTCTATAATAATTTTGCAAACTAGCTCGCTATCCTCCCAACGCATAAGCCACCATTCATAAGTGATATATTCTACAGTAATCGTTGTATAACGATCAGGTTTTGGAGGAGGGTCTGGCGTGGCAAATACGCTTTCAGTATTGAAGAGGCTAAGTGAGCCAAATAGTATTGAAAGGATAATCCCCTTTAGATATAATTTGCCCTTTTCTTTTCTCATAACTTTTGTTAATGAGTTTTGAAGTCTGGCTGGATTATAGCAGAAAGGATTAGAACATCATCTAAGTCCCAAAATATTTTATTGAGCTACGAAAATTGGAGCTATAAAGGTCAGAGCAAACCCCACTATACACCCATAAATTACATCTTTTGATGCTGCGCCCAAACCAGAGACTAATCCTGCAATAGTGCCCACTCAATGAAAAACAAAGCAGTCCCGAGCTTTGACTTTCAAAAAGTTGTTTAACGCTCCACAGAAACAATCCCGCCAAGTCTATTCATATTTAGCGTCCACTCACTACCAATCTGAAAACTCTTAAATTCACCTAACTCATCTACGCTGTAATTCAGCATTTCAGAATCTGTGCTAAAGATGACGGTGTAATCCACACTTTCCTCGCCCAGCCGTTGATTACTACTCACTGAAGGACTAGCATATTGAGGTGCAAAATTATCACCTTCTAAACTCAGCATTTCAACTCTTTGCCACTCCATCACAGAATAAGAACAATACTCTTCGCTATGAGTCTCACAAGTCTCTACCACTTCGGCAAAACCATTTCCCTGATCAATCGTCTCCTCGGTACAAACTTCCTCGCTTTCGGTATGACATGCCACATCATAAGCATCTGAAGGTGGATTTCCACGCTCATTGCTATAATGCGCTTCAACTTCTTCTTGAAGGGAAATATTCGTCTGCCAGTGAACTTGCTCAACAATCCCTCTTACACTTTTACTCGGAGACAGGATGAAAAATGCGCCTGCTAGACAACAAAGAATGATAGCAATAATCAATGGGATTAACCATTTACGCTTTTTCGGTACGGGCGTATTTTCGGCTTGTTTGGCAATAGTCGTCTTTTTTGCGGATGAAAAACTTTCTTTTTTCAGTGGTGAACCACAGGCAGAACAACTATGATTAGTCGAAGAATTTTCAGCATCACAGCTTGGGCAAAACACCATCTTTTCCGCCATACGCTGACGTACTTCCCCACCCGATTTACGTTTTTCTCCCTCTCCTAAATCTGCCCCACATTGGATACAAGTTTCCTCTGTTCCTGCATTACGTGTTTCGCAAAAGGCACAATAAATATCAGCTCCTGCTTTTGCTCGTTGAAGCGATTTTTCATCTGTTACAACTTTTTGCTCTGCAGGCGCAAGAAATTCCACATCGTCAGGTTGGGGTGCGCCACAACTCAAACAACTTTTGTCAGGACCAGGATTGCGTCCATCACATCCAGGACATTCCCATTCTAATTGGATGAATTTACTTGATTTCTTGCTCATCATTTCTCCTTGGGGAAATTATGCAACTCTCGTAAAACTTGAATTCTTTCTTCAATATTGGGTTCGGGATAAGGTGATTTATCATCTACTTCAATTTTGTAGTTTTGTCCTGTTGTCGCTAAAAAGACAGTTTCTACACCATTTGCAATATTTTGAGCATCGTAGCCCCCCTCCAAGACAAAAATGATTTTACCCTTGCTAACTTCTTCTGCCAATTCAACCAAATGTCTTGATAATTCAAAGAATCCCTGCGTAGATAACCCCAACTGCGTCAAGGGATCGCTCCAATGGGAATCAAAGCCTGCTGAAACGAGAATAAAATCTGGCTGAAATCCACGCACGAAGGGCATGATAATTTTTTCTGCGATCTGACGAAAAGCTTCATCTCCGCTAAAGGCTGGTAAGGGTAAATTGAGAATTCTGCCACGAGCATGGGGAGCATCATCGATAGAGCCTGTGCCCGGATATATGCCTCCCTGATGTGTAGAAAGATAGGCCACACGCTCATCATCAAGAAAGGCGGCTTGCGTCCCGTTACCATGATGGGCATCATAATCGACAATTAATGCTCGTTTTGCACCACGCGCCAAAGCGTCTCTGGCTGCAATAGCAATATTATTGAAGAGACAAAAACCCATCGCCTGATTGGGTTCAGCATGATGGCCAGGTGGGCGGATTAACGCAAAAGCGCTTTTTGCCACACCATCGCTCACGGTGCGAGAGCAAGCTAAGGTCACGCCTGCGGCGAGGAGTGCATCATCAAATGAAGTTGAAGTGATATAAGTGGGCGCATGATCTATTAATCCTGGAGATGCTGCTTTCAGGATTTGAATCATATGCGGGGTATGAACGCGACTAATCTCATCTAGTCTTGCAGGAGTACTCTCAAGTTCTTCAATCCCTGAAATCTTTCCCAGAGTTTCATCTAAAAAATCGAAACGATTTGGTGATTCTGGATGCCCATCGTAGCTATGATTGGAAGAACGAAGGAGACCGTATAGAGTTTTCATGGCTTTATTATACAGGCTTAAAAAAAGGTCGCCAAGCATCAGTACTTGGCGACCAAAAGGGGGGGAGGGACATCACCATAAGGTGATTATCACTTGCGGGATACCATTAAAAAGGTTGCAAGGGATAAAGACAATATACATCATATTTATCCCTTTTGCATTAAAATAACTTAAGAGTTTTTATTCTTCTTCATCAGCGTCAAAAAGTTTCATCCATTGATCTACTTCTTGTGAAGAGAGTGCTTTACCTTGAGCAGGGTCACTTTGTGCAATAAATTTTGCATTTTCAACTTGCTGAGCAAATTCATCTGATGAAAGATAGCTGGCGCGCGCAAATTTTGCGCTGGCAATTACTTCTCTGTCTGAAGAGACTATCGTCCAATTGCGAGCAGATTTCCCCATTTTTTGCAAACGAGCATGGATTGCCTCATCGGCTGTACGTCCCCTACGAACAAAATGTGCAGTTATATAACCAAATTTGCGTGTGTCGCTTTGCCCAGGAGGGGCGCCATCAAAATAAACTTCGACACGTTTTTTCTTCACCCGAGAAAACTCACGTAGAATCTCGACCAATTCCATTTCATCATCGAGTGCATCAAGGCACAATCCCACACGGGGAATTAAATTATGTCCGTCAATAATATAAGGCATGCTTTATTGTACCCCTCTATAATATAAGGGCGGGTTAAAACCCGCCCTTCCAAAACAAAAACCTACGCCATTGCTACTTCTTTGGTCGTAATTTCAAATTCTGGAGGATGCTCAAAATGTTTTTTCACTGCACATTGATCTGCAGAGCGTATTAAGGCTGGTCTATATTTCTCTGGGAATTCAGGTGGCACCTGAATCTCTAACTCAAATTTGCCAACCAAGCCCGTCATAGGGTTACTATACATACGTTGAATGATGCGAATACCATCTGTTGAAATCCCGCGCTGGCGGCAGAAGCCAAGTACATAAATCCCAGCACAAGTGCCAAGCGAAGAAAGAAAAACCGCAAAAGGTGTAGGGGCAGAGCCTTCACCACCACCCATTGGGGGTTGGTCAGTTTTAACCGTATAATCTGCAAAATGCGCATCTACGCGCGCGCCGCCGGGGAAATCTATAATCATTTCCATAATTTTTTCTCCTATTTTTTTATTTATAAACAACTCTTTAGATGTAGAAAAGACAGAAAAGTTACAAGGTATAATGAAGAAATCTTATACAAATTTAGGAGAATATAATGAAAGACCATAACTCAAAAGAAAATTCATCCCCAACACAAGATAGCAATTTCTTCAAATCTATGAGCCTGCAAGTCAAACTTATTATGCGCCTCATGGGAGATTCCCGCGTTAGCTCACTCGCAAAACTGCTACCTCTTGGCTCATTAATTTATCTTATTTCCCCTGTAGATTTCATCCCCGCTGCTGTTATGCCCATCATCGGTGCAGCAGACGATGTTGCTATTATGTGGTTTGGTCTCAATTTTTTCATCGACCTCTGCCCCGCCCATGTGGTCGCTGAACATCGCGCGCAACTTGGTGTTGGACCCGCAAATGACATTGTAGATGGCGAAATTATTGATGATTAAGAAAAACGCGATGAAATATTTATTCTTTGGATTCATAGTCATCATCGCTCTGATGGGATGTGCAAGCCCACTCACCCCAGTACCTCAACTTGCTCCTGTTCAAGAAAACTCTTCTGCGCCCCCAACAGAGGTGCTTTCTCCGGCTCCTGTCCCCACAACAGATTCTCTTCCTGAAGCACCTATTTCTGTGAGCTCTTTCCCTGAGGTTACAGAATATCATTGGGAAATGATAGCTCAGGGTTTGAGCCAGCCCCTTGATATTCAAAACGCAGGGGATGGTTCAAATCGGCTTTTTATTGTGGAGCGGAGCGGGAAAATTCGCATCATTCAAAATAATCTTATCTTGGATGAACCATTCCTTGATATTTCAGATAAGCTCACTGATAGAAATTCAGAACAGGGTTTATTGGGATTAGCTTTTCACCCCCATTATGTAAAAAACGGTTTTTTCTTCGTTAACTATACCGACCGTAAAGGGAATACTGTTATTGCCCGCTATAAAGTTTCAGGAAATGCCGACCAAGCCAATGTCACGAGCGAAGCAGTTTTACTTCGCGTCGAGCAGCCTTACTCGAATCATAACGGCGGCGGCATAGCTTTCGGCCCAGATGGTTATCTATATATCGGTCTTGGAGATGGGGGCTCAGGCGATGATCCCCATGGAAATGGACAAAACCTCAACACCCATCTCGGTAAAATCTTACGCTTATATATAGATGGTAATGAGCCTTACGAAATCCCAAAAGATAATCCGTTTTTGAAGGGAGAAGCTTTGCCCGAAATTTGGGCATATGGATTACGTAACCCCTGGCGTTTTAGCTTTGATAGTCTCACAGGCGATTTATATATAGGCGATGTTGGGCAAGATATTTGGGAAGAAATCAGCTTTTTGTCCGCAAATTCTGAAGGTGGTGCAAATTTTGGCTGGAATTATATGGAAGGCAATCATATCTTTTTGCAAGCCCCACCAGAGGGCTTTGGCGTGATTGACCCTATAGCAGAATATGACCATGATTCAGGTTGCTCGATTACAGGCGGTGTGGTTTACCGCGGCAATGAGTTAGCCGCGTGGCAAGGGATTTATCTTTATGGTGATTTTTGTAGCGGAATAATATGGGGCTTACTATACGCAGATGGTGATTGGAAATCGCAAGAGATTTTCTATACAGGTTCGCTGATTGCCAGCTTTGGTGAAGACGAAAATGGTGAAATCTATTTCGCAGATTATGATGCAGAATTAATTTTTAAACTCAAAAAATAAAAGCGAACGCTCTTTGTCATATCACTAGATGATGCCTGTCACTAGCACAAAGGTCAGACATCTTTTATACTCTTTTTTATAAGGAAATAAGATAATTTTTCCTCCTTTGTGAGTTGGTTTGAAAAACCCTGTGGCCTTCATGGGGTTTTTCTCTTTTAATATCATTATTTTCCTGTATACTATATTATTATGACAAAAAAACTATATCCTCTCACCTTTACCCCCGTATTTAAAGATTATATTTGGGGCGGACGTAATCTTGAAAAGCTAGGTCGAAAGCTCCCTTCTGAGGGCATTATTGCCGAAAGCTGGGATATCGCCGCACATAAGGATGGCATCTCAAGCGTAAATAATGGCAGTTTTGCAGGCTATACGCTCGTAGAACTTCAAGATGAGTTGGGGTTAGATTTAATTGGGAGCAATAATCTCTGGGCACAGGAGCGCGGAAAATTCCCCTTGCTCATTAAATTACTGGATGCAAATCGTGCGCTTTCAGTGCAAGTGCACCCCAATGATGAGTATGCGCTCGCCAATGAAGGCAACGAACTCGGCAAAGCCGAGATGTGGGTTGTGCTATATGCCAAAGAAGGGGCAGAATTGATTTTAGGTGTAAAAGCAGAGACAACGCCTGAAAAATTTCGTAAAGGCATAGAAAATGGAAATCTTGAGCCTTATTTGCATTATCTGCCCGTCAAGACAGGCGACCATGTCTGCGTTCCGGCAGGTACGCTCCATGCGATTATGGAGGGCATTATCATTGCCGAGATTCAGCAGAACTCAAATACCACCTATCGTGTTTACGATTGGAATCGGGTTGGCACAGATGGAAATCCTCGTCCCTTGCATATAGATAAAGCACTCGACGTAATCAATTTTAAACAGGTTGAACCCAGCATATCTCCCCCCTCTTTAATTTCAGATGAGGATGGCATCCGTCGTTCAACCCTTTGTTCAAATTCTTATTTTCTTACTGAAAAAATCGAGATGGCGGCAGGCACGAATTATCATGGAATTTGCTCAGGAGAAACACTAGAGATTTGGGGTGCATTAGAAGGGGAAGTAAACATAAATGATCTAAAACTTAATCCTATTCAATTTTCACTTTTACCTGCGGCTCTAGGAGAATACGAAGTTCATGCTGAGAGCAATGCTATTCTATTGCGAAGCTACACAAAAATTCACTAAAACACGTTAATTATCTCCCCTATGAAAAAAAACCTGCAACTTGAAAAAATCAGAGAATCAACAACAGTCGCCCTATCTGATCGAATTCTAGCTCTCAAAGCAAGCGGACGCAAAATCATCCCCTTACACGTGGGCGATCCAGATTTTGAAACTCCGCGTGCAATTATAGATAAAGCAACGGAGGCCTTAAGACACGGCGAAACCCATTACACCTCCAGCCGTGGCGACCGTGATTTGAAGCTGGGTGCCGCCGAAAAATACCTGCGAGAAGTAGGTATTTCTTATGACCCAGAGCGCGAAATCCAAGTTACACATGGGGGCATTCATGCCTATTATTTAGCTTTACAATCCATCTTAAATCCCGGTGATGAAGTCCTAATCCCCGACCCGAGTTGGGCCACACATAGCAATATGGTCACCCTTTTGCGCGGGCGCATCAAACGCGTCTCGGCACCAGCGGAGAAAAGCTTTATCCCAGACATCGAAAGTTGGGCAGCAGCACTCACGTCCAAAACACGCGCGCTTGTCGTCAACTATCCATCTAATCCCACTGGTGTTTATCCCTCAAAAGAATATCTGCAAAAGCTACAAAATTTCGCCGCTGAAAATAATCTCTGGGTGGTGAGCGATGAGGTCTACCAAAATCTATATTATGGTGAAAAACCAACTTCTTTGGGCGCATTTCCTGAGGCAAAAGAGCGCACAATTCTGATAAATTCTTTCTCGAAAAGCTATGCCATGACAGGCTGGCGCGTGGGCTATTTAATGGCGCCAAAGAGCATTATAAAAAACGCGGTCAAGGCAAGCCAAAATTCGATTACTTGCGTAGCCCCTTTCATCCAAAAAGCGGCCGCTTTTGCACTCAGCGATGCTGGCGTGCAAAAAGAAGCCGAGACAATTCGCGCCGCCTATGCACGCAGACGCACCTTGGTTATGCGCATTGCAAGCGAATATTCAAAAAGCCCCCTCAAGCTTATGCCCCCACAAGGTGCATTTTATTTTTTCCTTGATTTACGATTTTTAGCGCGCACATCTCTTCAGATTTCTGAGCAAATTCTTGAGACAGAAGGCGTTGCTCTTGTCCCGGGCTCAGCTTTTGGCAAAGAAGGCGAGGGCTTCGTACGCATGACCATCGCCGCATCTGATGAAGATATAGAGGCAGGAATTCGGGCTATTTTTGAGTGGGTAGAAGAGCAATAGGCAAAAAGCTAGGTTTTTCTAAGGAGAGCAAATGAAAGTCGCATTTCAAGGGGAAGCGGGCGCATATAGCGAAGAAGCAGGGCATGATTATTTCGTTTCGGCAGAGATGATTCCTTGCGAATCTTTTGATATTGTTTTTGATAAAGTTTTTTCGGGCGAATGCCAATCAGGCTTAATTCCTATAGAAAATTCTTTGGCCGGAAGCATCCACCACAACTACGATTTACTCTTACGCCACAAATTGCATATTATTGGCGAGTATTATTTACGCGTACGACATTGCCTAATTTCCTTCCCTGACGCGCACTTAGCAGGAATTACGCATGTAATGAGCCACCCTCAAGCCTTAGGCCAATGCGATGGCTATTTGCGTAATTTAGGCGTGAAAACAAGGCCCGTTTATGATACATCGGGGAGTGTAAAAATGCTCAAAGATAGCGGAGAACGAAATACTGCCGCTATTGCATCTAAACGCGCGGCCGAAATTTATGGCATGCAAATTTTAGAAGCAGGCATTGAAGATAACCCTGAAAACTACACTCGCTTTATCGAGATTTCTCCGAAAATTGTCGCCCCCGAAGGAGATGTGAAAACTTCGATTGTTGTTTCGCTAAAAAATATCCCTGGTGCGCTTTTCAAAGCCCTAAGTGTTTTTGCTTTAAGAGATATAGATTTAACAAAAATCGAATCTCGTCCACAGGCAGGAAAACCCTGGGAATATCTCTTCTATATAGATTTTCTCGGCGTAGTTAACGAAGAAAGCGTGCGCCGAGCATTAAATCATTTAGATGAATACGCAATAATGTTGAGAGTGCTTGGCTCATATACCCGTTTCCCGCTTGACACATTTAAGCCTCTCGCATAGAATACCGACCACATGAACCAAAACTCTAATTCCTACTTTTTTAGCTTTTATTATTACGGTCTCCGAAATCGGTTGCCGATGGTTGCGCTTAAGAAGTAAGAAAGAAGATTTACACTTACACATCTTGAAAGAGCGAGCCAAACGGCTCGCTCTTTTTATTTTCCACCCCTCACTCAGCAACATAATCCCCCACTTCTGGGGGGATTATAGGGGGGACAAAAAAGGAGATCTTATGCCAATACGTGGCATTCGTGGCGCAATCACCCTGAACGCAGATACCAAAGAAAATATTCACTCAGTAACCTGTGAATTATTGGATACAATCTTGCTTGCCAACCCAGAGCTGCGAAGCAACGACATCGCCTCTGCCTTCTTCACCACCACCGAAGACGTGACAGCCGCGTACCCCGCACTTGCTGCCCGTCAAATTGGCTGGGATGCGGTCCCGATGCTCTGTGCTCGTGAAATTCCCGTTCCAGGAAGTTTGGCAATGTGCATTCGGGTCTTAATTCATTGGAATACTGATAAAGAACAAGAAGAAATCAAACATATTTATTTACGAGGTGCAGTAAATTTGCGCCCCGATTTAGTGAATATTTAAATACAAAGGGCATAAAGAAAGCACAAAGTAAAAAAACAAAAAAAGTTTTTCCTTCGTGCACCTTCGTGCTCTTCGTGGCAGAAAGAGGAAAAGAAATTATGATGATTATCATGCGCTTAGGCGCAAGCAAAGAAGAAGTAAAAAACGTGGTCGCTCGTGTCAAATCTTTCGACCTAGATGCACATCTCTCAGATGGTTCAGAACGCACCGTGATTGGCGTGGTTGGCGATGGCCGCCCCGTAGACAAAAATCTCTTCATTCGCCTCCCTGGCGTGGATAATATCCTCCCCATCTCGAAGCCCTATAAATTGGCATCACGCGAATTTTACCCCGCAGACTCTCTAGTCCCGATTGGCGAGCATAAAGTGGGGAACGGAAGCAAAGTCATCATTGCTGGCCCTTGCGCGGTAGAGAGTAGAGAACAACTCATGGAAACCGCGAAAGCAGTCAAAGCCGCAGGTGCACATGCGCTACGCGGTGGTGCTTTTAAGCCGCGCACATCCCCTTATTCATTTCAAGGCATGGGCGAAGATGGATTGAAACTTCTTGCTGAAGCCCGCGACCTGACAGGCCTGCCCATCGTCACCGAAATCATCTCCCCAGAACTTGTTCCCCTCGTCGCAAGTTATGCCGATGTACTCCAAATCGGCGCGCGAAATATGCAAAATTATTCTCTGCTCAAAGCAGCCGGATTAACAGACCGCACCATCCTTCTCAAACGTGGGATGAGCGCAACCATCAGCGATTTTCTGATGGCAGCAGAATATATTCTTTCAAAAGGCAATCAAAACGTGATTCTCTGCGAGCGCGGCATCCGAACTTTCGAGACCGCTACACGCAATACCACCGATATTAACGCCATTCCCGTTCTTAAATCACTTACTCATTTGCCCGTCATGCTCGACCCCAGCCACAGCACCGGCGATTGGCGGTTTGTTGCTTCCCTTGCTCGATCTGGCATCGCTGCAGGCGCAGATGGACTGATTATCGAAGTCCACCCTGACCCGAGCAATGCACTCTCTGATGGCGCACAATCGCTCAAACCACAACGCTTCGCAACTTTAGTAGAAGATGTAAATGCAATTGCCGAGGTGTTGAAGGAAAGAAATATCGTCCCAGTGCCAATACAATAAGACTTAAGACCTCAGACTTATGATCTCAGTTTTTAGCTGATCACCTAAGTCTGAAGTCTTCTATAAAGGAAAAAATCCTATGATGATTATAATGAAAGCCACCGCAACAAAAGAAGAAGTAGAAAATGTACACCAGCGCATCAAAGACCTCGAACTTCAACCGCATCAAATTTCTGGTGCAGAACGCAACGTCATTGGCGTAGTCGGTGATGGTCGCCCCGTTGAAGTAACCGCCTTTATTCGCCTCCCCGGCGTTGCCAGCGTCATCCCCATCTCTAAACCTTATAAACTTGCCTCACGCGAGTTTTTCCCTGAAAATACCCTCATCCCCATTGGGGATAATCACGTTGTTGGCAACGGAACTCCCACCATCATTGGTGGGCCCTGCGCAGTAGAAAGCCGTGAACAAATTCTCGAAATTGCCCAATCGGTCAAAGAAGCAGGCGCACACGCCCTGCGTGGTGGCGCCTTCAAGCCGCGCACATCCCCTTACTCATTTCAGGGCATGGGCGAAGATGGCCTAAAGCTCCTCGCCGAGGCCCGCGACCTCACTGGTCTGCCCATCGTGACAGAAGTGACCGCGCCTGAACTCGTCCCCCTTGTTGCCGATTACGCCGAAGTGCTTCAAATTGGCGCACGCAATATGCAAAATTACGCCCTACTCAAAGCCGTTGGAGAAACTCAACGCACCATCCTTCTCAAGCGTGGTATGAGTGCCACCATTAGCGACCTCCTCATGGCAGCGGAATATATCCTTGCGAAGGGCAATCAAAATGTCATTCTCTGCGAGCGCGGAATCCGCACCTTTGAAACTGCCACCCGCAATACCACCGACATCAACGCCATCCCAGTTTTGCAGGCGCACACCCATCTGCCCGTCATTCTCGACCCCAGTCATAGCACAGGGCATTGGGAATATGTCTCCGCTCTTGCTCGTTCGGGCATTGCGGCAGGCGCAGATGGCATTGTCGTCGAAGTGCATCCCAACCCCGCTCTTGCCCTCTCAGATGGGGCGCAATCGCTCAAGCCAAAACGTTTCAAAAGATTGGTCAAGCAAGTTAACGCGATTTCAAACGCCCTCAAAGCCGAAGATATTTCGACAAATCCGCTTCAATAATTTTTTTACCACAAAGTACACGAAGGAACACAAATTTTTTAAAGATTTTCTTCGTGCTCCTTTATGCTCTTCGTGGTAAATTGAATTTCAGGTAAAACTATGGAAGAATCAGATTTTTTAGCCGACCAAAATATAGCGATTCTCGGATTAGGATTGATGGGCGCATCCATCGCGATGGGATTACGCGGTAAGTGCAAAACTATTCTGGGATCAGATAGCGATTCGCTCGTGTGTCAGCTTGCTACCGCTAAAGGGATCGTTGATTCTGCGTCAACAGATTTGCGCGAAATCCTACCCCAAGCGGATATCCTGATTCTCGCCACGCCCGTTTCGGCGGCACTCAAGATTATTGCCACGCTCCCCAGCGTCCACAATGGAAGCAAGTTAATCGTCACGGATGTTACGTCTACAAAAGTCCAGATAATGAACGCGCTCGCAAATCTCCCATCCAATTTTGACATCATCGGCGGGCATCCAATCTGCGGCAAAGAAAAATTGGGCATCTGCCACGCCGAAAAAGAAATGCTCTACGATTGCACCTACACGCTCACGCCCGCCGAACGAACATCGGCGCGCACAAAATCTTTGCTGACGCAACTGGTGGAGGCAATCGGCGGAAATCCGCTCTGGATAGACCCCGAAAAACACGATCAAATGTTAGCAAAAACCAGCCATGCGCCGCATTTATTGGCGGTGGCATTGATGCACGCGACCGAGATAAATCTCTCAAATTTGAAGGCGGGCGGATTTTCAAGCGCAACGAGATTATCTGCCACGCCAACCAGCATGATGCTCTCGATGGTGATGACAAACGCCGAAAACACAGTGAACGCGCTAGAAGCGGTGAAGGCCGAAATTGGCAAAATCATGGCATTCATGCAGGCTGGCGATGAAGAGAATTTGGCGGTCTTGCTGGATGCGAGCAAAGAAAAGCGCGAAGAAATGATGAGGAGGGTCTGAGATGTGCATTGCATCTGATAAGATGCGTTGCACATCAGGTCTAGCCAAGACACGCGCCATTTCAACGCGAATTGCAACGCACTTTTCAAGTGCAATGCAATTCTGACTTTCGTAAGAAAATATTTTTATGAGAAAAACAATCACCCCCATTCCTCATCCCCTCAACGCTAGCGTGCGCGTGCCTGGTTCAAAATCACTCACAAACCGCGCTCTGCTCATCGCGGCTTTAGCGGAAGGAAAGACAATCCTTTCCAATGCGCTTTTCTCTGATGATTCGCATTATTTTGCGAATGCGCTCAAAGAATTAGGTTTTAATGTTCAGCTTGACGAAAACGCTAAAACCATGAGTATAGTCGGCTTGGGCGGGAAAATCCCAACGAAGAATGCAGAACTTTTCATCGGCAATGCCGGCACTGCCGCGCGCTTTTTGACCGCATTCTTGACCTTAGGAAACGGCGAATATATCCTCGATGGCGAGCCGCGTATGCGTGAACGCCCGATTGGGGATTTGATGGATGCATTGAAGCAACTTGGGGCAATAATCACATTCCCTCGTAGTGACGACTTCGCGAAGCATCCTGTAAGGGGTAGTCGTCTTGCTCGTGATGAGAAAGGGCAAAAGCCCTTACTACATTATCCCCCACTCAAAATCATATCTTCTGGTCTCGCGGGCGGCAAAACAAAAATCGCAGGGAATATCTCCTCGCAATATCTTTCTGCTTTACTTATGACTGCACCTTACGCCCAAAACATCGTCGAAATAGAGATAATTACTGAACTCAACTCAAAACCCTATATCGACATGACGCTTTCTATCATGCACGATTTCGGCGTAGACGTAGAGCGAGACAGATATAAAACTTTCAGGATAAAACCTAGTTTCTACGCTCCAATCTCTAATTATCCAATCGAATCTGATGCTTCTGCTGCATCCTACTTCTTCGCTGCCCCAGCCATCTGTGGTGGGACGGTACACATGGAGAATATCACGCGTAACTCCGTGCAAGGGGATATTGATTTTCTCGATGTTCTCATAGAAATGGGATGCTCAGTCGAAGAAACTGATAACTCCATACTCGTCACTCGTCACTCATCACTAAAAGGCGTAGATGTAAATATGCGCCATATCTCCGATACGGCCCAAACTCTTGCGGCAATTGCTCCCTTTGCATCATCCCCAACGCGGATTCGCGGCATCGCCTCGGCGCGCGTCAAAGAAACAGATCGCGTCTCGGCAGTTTGCACTGAACTAAAACGCTTGGGCGTAAAAGTCGAAGAATATGAAGATGGGATGAAAATCTATCCTTGTGAAAATATAAAACCAGCATCCATTCAAACCTATAATGATCACCGTATGGCAATGGCGTTCTCTCTCATCGGCTTACGAGCAGAGGGTCTAAGGATAGAAAACCCTTCTTGTGTATCGAAGACTTTTCCGAACTTTTTTGATATTTTGGGTGAATTAAGAAATTAAAAATTTAAACACAAAGGACAGAAAGAAACACAAAGCTTTTTAAAATAGTTTTTCCTGTGTGAACCTTAGCACCCTTTGTGTTTAGAAAAGAGAAAACTATGACAAAATTCAACCTCGGACTAATCGGCTATCCCCTCAGTCACAGCAAATCCCCTGAACTCCATAAAGGATTTCTAGCAAAATGCGGGCTAAAGGGTGAATATAATCTCTACCCCATCCCGCCCGATGATAAAGATGCGCTCAAAAAATTGCTCGATCTCGTCCGTGCGGGAGAGATTCATGGGCTAAACGTGACTATCCCGCATAAGCAAAATGTCATTTCGCTACTCGATGAGTTGAGCGATTCCGCGCAGACAATCGGCGCAGTCAATACTATCGTGCTAAGAGATGGGAAACTTATCGGTGAAAACACAGATGCGCCAGGTTTTTGGAAGGATTTGCAGAATTTAAGACCTGACAGGTCTCGCTCTAACGCACTTATTCTTGGCTCTGGCGGCGCGGCGCGGGCAATTACTTACGCTCTTCTGACCGCAGGTTGGGATGTCATGCTCGCCACACGTGAAGCCGACATTCAGCAAGCCCAAATTCTCATTCAAGATTTCACAGCACAAAACCCCGAGTACGCTAAAAAACTCTCAAATACCGAACTCAAAAAAACGGTCCTTGACGACCTTATTCCCACGCTCTCGCTCATTGTCAACACCACGCCGGTCGGGATGGCGTCTCATCTGCAAGGCTCGCCCTATCCTAAAAACTTAGCCTTCCCCAAAAATGCGGCTCTCTACGATCTTATCTATAACCCATCCAAAACACAATTGATGCAAGATGCCGAAAAAGCGGGAATGTCCGTCCGCGGCGGGATTGGGATGCTTGAAACGCAAGCGATGCTTTCTTTTGAAATTTGGACTGGCTTCAAAATCGGAGATAAAAAATGACTCTAAAATTTATGACTGCTGGAGAATCACACGGCCCTGCCGTGACCGCTATTTTGGAAGGAATCCCCGCTGGATTAAGATTGGACGTTTCGCGCGTGGACGTTGAGCTTGCTCGCCGTCAAAAGGGCTTCGGTGCGGGCGGACGCATGAAAATCGAGCGCGATAAAGTACAGATTCTCAGCGGAATCATGGACGGCGAAACAATTGGGATGCCCATCTCTTTGCTGGTGCAGAATCTCAACCATCAACAATGGCAAGGAAAAGAAATAAAGCCGATGACAGCCCCCCGCCCTGGTCACGCCGATTTAACGGGAGCAGTCAAATATGGCTATAAAGATTTACGTCCATCACTGGAGCGCGCATCTGCACGAGAAACGACGATGCGCGTTGCTGTTGGCGCAATCTGCAAGCAATTCTTGGATGAATTCGGAGTTATCGTGGGCGGGTACGTGAAATCTATCGGGGAGGTAGATGCTCAATTTAACGGAAGCAAGTATAAAGACAGGTTCGAAGCGGCGGAGAAAAACGACCTTCGATGCCCCGATGCTGACGCTGCTGAGATGATGAGGACGGCAATCCAGCAGACAATCCAAGAAAAAAATACACTCGGTGGCGTGATTGAAATTGTTGCCCTAAACGTGCCTGTGGGGCTTGGTTCTTTCGCGCAATGGGATACGCGGCTGGAGGCGAAATTGGCGCAGGCAATGATGAGCGTGCAAGCGATTAAGGGCGTAGAAATTGGCGATGCTTTCGAGAACGCGAGACTGCCAGGAACGCAAGCGCACGATGCTATTGGGCTGGGTGAGGGCAATTTGACGCGCCCTACCAACCGTGCGAGCGGCATCGAAGGCGGGATTTCAAACGGACAACTGATTGTAATCCGTGCTGCGATGAAACCGATTGCAAGCACGCTCACGCCACAAAAAACCGTCGATATAGTGAGCGGAAAAGAAACCCTCACCACCTACGAACGCTCTGATTTTTGCCCCGTGCCACGCGCTGTACCTGTGCTAGAAGCAATGATGGCTTTCGTGCTCGCAGATGCGCTCATCACGAAACTCGGTGGGGATTCTCTTGCAGAAATGATGCCGCGCTTTAATGCTTTGCGGAAGGCTCATCTAGACGATTTAAAAATGGATAATAGACCGCATGTTTTTTGGAAGTAATTCATCACAAAAAATTTAAACACAAAGAACACAAAGCTTCTCTAAGAAAAGACTTTGCGCTTCTTCATGCCCTTTGTGTTTAATAAAGTAAGGAGTCACAATGCACATATTCTTATACGGCGCATCTGGGAGTGGGAAATCTACGCTCGGCGCAGCACTTGCTCATGCGCTCAACTTGGATTTTCTAGATTTAGATGCCCAAATTGAAATCAATTTGAACGATAGTATTGCTAATACGATTGCTATACAAGGCGAAGAAGTTTTTCGAGATGCAGAAACTGCCGCGTTAAAAAGTGCAATTACGCCCCCACCTAGCCTCCCCCAAGATGGTGGAGGAACAAGTTCTCCCCCCGCTCTGGGGGGAGTTAGAGGGGGGGCGGGGCAGATAATCGCCCTCGGCGGAGGCGCACTTTTACGCGCAAAAAACCGCGCCCTCGCTGAAAAAGCTGGGAAAATCATCTTTCTCGAAGCTGATGTAGAGACACTCGCCGAACGTCTTTCTCAAGACAAAAACAAACGTCCCCTCTTGGCAGGTGAATTAAAAGAAAAACTCGCCACGCTCTTAGAAGGAAGAAAAGAACACTACGCTTCTTTCCCTTTGCGCATCAACGCTGCGGGAGAAAAAAGCCAAATTCTCTGGGAAATTCAACGCAAACTGGGGCGTTTCCACTCACGCAGCATGGGAACTGGTTACGATATTCTTATCCAAGAGGGCGGCATAGATAAAATCGGTGAAAGGCTCAAAGAAAGAAAGTTGCGTGGTCCCATTTTACTCGTCAGCGATAGCAATGTTGCCCCAATTTATGCCAACCGCGTCCTGAAATCGCTCAAATCAGCAGGATACGCTGCCCAGCAGAGCGTCATCCCCGCAGGTGAATCGCATAAAACGCTAGAAAGCGTTAGTCAGCTCTGGCGCGATACCCTCAACGCTGGGCTAGATCGCAAAAGCACCATCGTCTCGCTTGGCGGTGGTATGACCAGCGACCTTGCGGGCTTCGTAGCCGCAACCTTTATGCGCGGCTGCAATTGGGTTGCCCTCCCCACATCTCTCCTCGCAATGGTCGATGCCAGCATGGGCGGCAAAACAGGCTTCGATCTCCCCGAAGGCAAAAACCTCGTCGGGGCCTTTCATCCGCCCCGCCTCGTTCTCGCTGATCCCGCCACGCTCGCCACCCTCCCAGCACGCGAGTTGCGTTCTGGGATGGCAGAGGTGCTAAAGCATGGCGTCATCGCTGACCGCAAACTTTTCGTTCTCTGCAAAAAGCTCGATCTTGAAGACCCGAAAGGTTTCAAGCATGCCACAGCGAAATCAGACTCTATGCCTCCAAAGTCATCTGTTGAAAAAGATATGCAAATAAAACCTTTCGGGTCGAGCATAACTCTCTCTGAAATTGTACGGCGTGGGATGGCGGTGAAAGTCAAAATCATCGAGGAAGACCCCTACGAGCAAGGCATCCGCGCCGCGCTGAATTTAGGACATACCATCGGACACGCGGTCGAACTCCTCAGCGGATTTGAGATATTACACGGAGAAGCGGTGGGAATTGGGATGGTCACCGAGGCAAAAATAGCCGAGCAAATGGGCATCGCTGAGCTGGGATTAGCAACGGTCATCGCCAATGCGCTCGTGGCATTAGGCTTGCCCACCGAAATCCCCCAACATCTGCCCCTCCCAGACATCATCCACACAATGCAGACAGATAAGAAGAAGTCGGCGGGTATAATCCGCTTTGCCTTGCCTGTGAGAATTGGGGAGGTGAAGGTTGGTGTGGGAATTGAGAATTTGAAAAGTCTGCTCGAATAGACCCGAAAGGTCTTATGCGACTGCTTTCTCTCCCGCATTCCGTCACGGGATGAGCCCCAAATAAGAAGTGAAACCTTTTGAGACCTTTCGGGTCTCCTGTGGAGAAGTCCTATGAAAATCCTAATCCTGCACGGCCCCAATCTAAATCTACTCGGCACGCGCGAGCCAGAAGTATATGGCTTACTGACTTTGGAAGCCCTCAACAAAAAGTTGATTGCGGAGGGACAAAAAATGGGAATAGAAATCACCTGTCAACAGTCCAACCACGAAGGGACGCTGATAGATGCTCTCCACAGCGCGCGTGAGTGGGCATATGGCGTTGTCTTCAACCCTGCGGGGTATACGCACACATCTGTCGCGTTGCGAGATGCGGTCGCGTCTATAGAAATCCCTGTTGTGGAGGTGCATATTTCTAATATTTATGCACGCGAAGAGTTTCGGCATAAGTCGTTGGTCTCGGCGGTATGCGCGGGGACAATTAGCGGTTTTGGATGGCAATCTTATTTGTTGGGGATGAGGGCGCTGCTTGAGGGAAATCAGCAAGTATAAATCCAGTTTATATAAATTCCAAAAAGCAAGAAGGCTCTCTGCTCAGATATAGCAGAGAGCCTTCTGTGTTTAATCTATTCTTCTGACAAATGTCATGCTTTTGTTATTTTATTCTCTAACTAAAGTGCTACGATATTTTAAGATTAAGTATTCATCATTTTGATGGGTAGCTCTGTATTTTTAAAAATATCAAAGTACAGAGGGAAATCATTTTCTGATATTACTTTAAGGAGAACGAATATGAAAGCAAAGAGCTTATTTCGTGCATTAATTTTAGTAGCCCTTCTGATGGCTATGGTCGGGGTGTTCCGCCTCAGGTGAAAATGGAAAAATGGACATAAAAAATAAGACACTAT
>JABGQV010000200.1 GCA_018648655.1 Anaerolineae bacterium
GCTGCGACCGCATTAACTGATCCATGAGCAAGGGCTGGCACCCAAGGGCTTTTTGTGTTGAGGTAAAGCCAACTAAAAATGATGCCAAGCAAAACCGTAAAGATGACCATCATAAAAACTCCAGCAACGGGATAGCCTGGATAATTATGACCTTGCATAATAGCAGGTGCGTGCCAGAATCCCCAAATCACGGAGCTGATAATAATTGCCTTCCATTCACCTAAATGCAGAAGCTGAGGAAGAAGGTATCCACGCCAGCCTAATTCTTCGCCCATTGCAAAGAGCGTATTGATGATGGGAGCAATGGTGAATGCGGCTGCAACTTGAGCAACGATGAGAAGCGTAGGAGTAAGCCCCGCATCAGGTGGGAGCGCGGCAAGGGAGTCGTTTATCAATGTGAGATTGGGATCAAATTGCCCGAAGCCAAGGAGGAGAGTTACCAAGCCCGTCGCCACCGACAAGATAGGGAAAAGCAACCAAGCCCAAAACAAGTAACGTTTCGGTCCCAAGCGCTTCAAATTGAGATCGCTCATTTTTCCATCAGATGCTAAAGTTGCAACGATTGCGCCAATGCCAGGCCCCCACATAGCGAGAGCAAATGAAATTGTGGTGATAATCTGATGGGTTTGCGCATCTAGATTTCTGAATCCAAGCGGAATAAGAAACAGGGTCCAAGAGATGGTAAAGGTGACAAGAAGAAAGACAATAAGAGATTTTCGATTTTTCATGAGATTTCCTTCTGATAAAGAAGATACGAATAAATGAAGAGACAGAGCGTTGTGCCCAAAACGGGGACAAGCGTGAACCAAACTGCGTTGTCGCCAAAGAAGATTCCAAGCATAGCAAGGATGCCTGAAGCAATAAAAAGCTTTCCTGCGAGTTGATGCGTTTTATCCCAAACGGTATCACTGGAGAGTGTCCACGGGGTGCGGATACCGATGAACCAATTGCGCTTTGCTTTGCCGAGCATATAGCCAATGAAGATAAAAAGGAAACCAATGGCAGGGAGAATGGCTGATGTCATATCGAAAGTAAAGCCAAGATTCCAGAAGATTATTAGCTTCCAGATATAGACCAAGAAGACAAGCATGAGCAATATAAAGAGATTGAATATATTCCTGAATTCGGCGATATTTTCTTTCAGCGGGTCAAGATGTGGAACTAAAAGAAAGAGTGCCAGCAGGAAAATGGAGATAATGGGCATCAGAAAAACACCCCAGAATTTGCTTGTATAATCGTCTACTTCACCCTTTTCATTCCAGTGCGAGGCAACTTGATCGGGCATCTTGTCATAGACAAGTGCGCCAAAAATGATAGCAAATGCAATTATGGTTATTGCGATGATTGTAGTTAGTTTTGTATTCATTTAAAACTCCTTCCTTTTATGTTTCATGTGAAACATAAAAGGCTTATATATTTTCAGCATAACAAGACTTATCTTGCTTTGCAACAAAAGTGTTTCATGTGAAACACCAAATTCTATTTTTTATTTACTTCTTTCTTCTCATCGCCTTTCCAGACCCAATAAGAGTAAGCAAAGAGAAGTATAACTATAAGGAAAAGCCCACCAAAAAGCAGTCCGAAAGTTAGCTCTGCGTTATAAAGAAAACCACTCAAAAAGACAAGAAGGCCAATTAGCATAAAAAGCCAGCCACCCAAGCGGTGTGTTTTATTCCAAGAAACTTCGCTATGCAGTGTCCACGGTGTGCGGATGCCGAACATAAAATTGCTTCGTATCTTTCCCAGATAATTTCCGATCGCGATAAAGAGCGTACCTAATAAAAAAGCCATCATCATAGAAATATTTTCTTCGTAGCCCAAAGCTGCAAGCGTTGTAACTATATGCAAGCTCGCTATAAAAACAAGAATTGCCCCCCAAACTGCCTGATACGCTTTTTGAGATTGTTGCAAGTTTTCAATACGTGGCTCTATACGCGGAATAAATGTCAGCAATAAGGTAAGTAAAAAAACGCTTAAAGGGCCATTTAATAGTCCGAAAAATTTATTTGCGTACTTATCTACTTCGCCTTTGATATTCCAATGAATTGGAATTTGAGCATCCGTAGGGATTTTTCCCCATGCCCAAATGGTGAGTGCAATGGTGAAAAGAAAAACCACAACACTGAATATTAATATGTTTTTATAGTCTTTTTTATGCTTCATCGTTTTTACCTTTTGGTTCAATTTCAAAGATCTGCATCATCCCCCATATCGCTTCTTCCAAGACGCTGACGTTGAGACGGTAGATGATAAAATTTCCTTCGCGTGTGCCTTGAATCAAATCTGCTTCTTGCAAGACCGAGAAGTGTCGCGAAAGGGTTGGTTTTGTAGAATCAAAATGCTCGGATACTTCACCTGCATTCATATCTTTTTTGCGGAGAAGTTGTAAAATCTTTCTACGCGTTGGATCAGATAACGCTTTATATACTTTTGTTGCCATATTGCTCCTTTCATTCTTTTGCCTATCTAATTAGCTGTTTAGCTAAACAGCTAATTAGAATATACACGCAACTTTTCTTTTTGTCAACAAAAAAAAGCCACTCACAAGCGAGTGGCTTTTTAACTTTCTCTAAAAACTATTTGACTATTCGGCTAAAGCCGCAGCATCATCGGCGGTTTCAGGCATTCCTGCCTCAACCCAGCGGATGAAGATGTCTATATATTCATCTTTGATTGGCTTGCCGTTTGGCGGCATGACGTGGATGATCTCTCCGTCAGAGCCTGTGAGCTCGGTGCCTTGAATGGTCTGAAGTAAGATGCTATTCATATCGCCAGCGACGATATTCGGTGCATTAATTCCGCCATTCAGAATACTGTCATAGGTATCCATCAGATACTCATTATTCTCTTTCCCTTCAC
>JABGQV010000015.1 GCA_018648655.1 Anaerolineae bacterium
GGAATTACACAATCCGACCCAGATTCGGGATGTAGTTTTTAGATGATTACTAAGTGCGATGATGCGATGGTAAAACTGTCCTGATTATTGAGTTTCTTGAGGGGGGGAGTTTTCATAATTAGTAAATTCCTTAATTAATGATTTGTATTGATGCACAAGACAGGCTAACTAAGTGATATACCGCGTCCACGCGATATACAACTGTATTATTGACTATTATGCGTCAAAAGCACTTCTAACTCTCCAACAACTCTTTCAACTCCGCCATCGCCACATTCTTATCCTGAAAATGGATACCGTGCATCCCCCAGCTTACGGGTGGTCGGCTTAACGGAGGCTACTCATTCCGATGATAAAACTCACGCCAGCAATTACATCCACCAAATTTATCAATATATGAGTAACGATCCCGAGATTCAAGTTGCGCCGTTGGACGCCATAGATCAAGGGCAGCATCCCCACTGTTCGCGTGATGAACATCCACGGCGTCCATATATGATAAAGTCCAAACAAAAAACTGTGCAAGAGCGGTGCCCATTTTCCGGCGTACTCCATCCGCGGTAATAGAAAACCCCGAAAAAACAACTCTTCCACCGTGGGCGCGACTACTGCCCCAAAAATGGCGAGCATTACATAAGTCTCGATCAGCACTCTCTGGGAATACCCCGTTTGCAAGCCGCTCTCCAAGACCGGAACCCAGCTATAGAGATTCTGTTGTAAAAAGGCATCTACGGGCTTCATCAGCGTAAAGATAAGCCCCATCACGATAAGTATCACAAGGCTCCACAGAAAGTATTGCCAGATCGGTATCGAAGTGCGATATAAGACCACCCCTTGCAAGGAAAAGCGACCGTTTTTCTTTTTGCCTTCGTATAGTAAATAGCCTAACTCTACCGGTATTAAAACCACAACTATGGCACACAAGAGTGCCATCATCGAGGGATATCCCCGCTGATGGAAAAAGGGGATTGTGGCAAAATAGAAACCGCCAATAAGAAAACCAGGCAAAAGATGTAAGAGCACAGACTGACCGACGGAATGTTGTTCTACAGGGTTATTTTGATTCATCATAAGTTATCCATGAGAAGAGAAATTGTTGGTTAAGCTACCTAACGGTCTGCGTTACTTGTTGGTGGGTGGGGTGGACTGTGTGCATTATTCGGTAGATATTCAAGACAGAAAAATTTCAAATTAGCAGCACGAACCCCATCAGTCGAATGCACGCGCTGTTGGCTTATTTTTTAAAAATGAAAGACTCGCTGAACGCCTCAAAGGACTTTAATCTTTCGCAATTCGCCAGTTTTCTCATTACGATGCAATTGTATTGAGCTTATTTTATCCGCAATAACATCATCAATAATCTTAATAGCCAAACTGATGGGAAGTTGTATCAAACTATTCTTCTTTTCCCAATCAGAGCATAATAAAATTCCAACGGCTTTACCTTCATCCGAGAATTCGGTGAAAATCACATAAGCATGAATAAATTGGTGCGTTAGCAATTTAAGAGATATATTTTTTTCTATTCCCGAGTCCAAGTCAAAGTTTTCATCAATATCGTATTTTGTATTGTCGTCTACGATCTTCCCTTTATTAGGATAAGTAATGAATCTATATTCTTTGTGGCTAGTTCGGTCAGTTAAATTTCTAGCTTCAATCAACGCTCGAATGCTAAAAAAGGTTAGCATCAATTCTCGTTCGAATAAAACAATTGACCTCTCTGTCCAGCGGCATTGAATGAGCCTGTTTCTCACGGTACGGGCATCTTGTTCTAATTTCTCTTTCCAAATCACTGAATCAATCATAAATTATTGAAGGGCAAGTCAACTAGGTAATATACCGTGTCTGTGTGGCACAAAACTGATTATTGACTATTATGCGTCAATATAATTATTAGCTTTCCAATAACTCTCTCAACTCCGCCATTGCCACATCTTTATCTTGAAAATGGATGCCATGCATCCCCAGCTTGCGGGCGGCTTCGATATTTTCGATGAAATCATCTATGAAGACACATTCTTCGGGGGCGATGCTCAGTTTTTCAATGACCATTTCATAAATTTTAGGGTCTGGTTTGGCAAGGCCCATCTCTGCAGAGATAAAAACCTCGTCAAAGGCATCGGCTATTTTCCATTTATTAACGAGTATCTTACGCAGGTTATCCCAAGCATTGCTGAGCATCACAGTTTTATAGCGCGGGCGTAAAGATTGGATATAGTCGATAATTTCCCCATCCACTTTATCGCCGAGGAAGAATTCGTCTACGAAATCATCGATGGATTTGTCGGTTTCTGGCAGGTCGAGGGTGCGCATGACGTATTGCATATGTTCACGCGCGCTAATCTCGCCACGAGATGCGCGTAAGCTGGATTTATTGCCAAAAAAGATTTGGTCCAGCTCGGTGTATCTTTTGCCAAAGCGCAAGCCCAAAGCCGCGCGCGGAGCGGTATCTTCTGTCCGTACTAAAACACCGCCCATATCAAAAATAACGACTTTTATGCTCATCGCTTTCGTTTTCTTTTCTTCTTTTCTTTCTTGGGTTTAACTTTTTTATCAGAGGCTAGTTTTTCTAACTTCGCCTGTTTTTTCTCGAATTTATCTGCCCGTGCCATCATTTCTTTATATTCTTCTTCCCAATTTGGGTAAGTTTCTTTCATTCGTTCGTCAGAAACACGCACGGCACGTTGGCAGTGGGGGCAGAGGGCGTCATAATGATTTTGGCCATCGTTGTGGATGGCGTACATGCCAGCGAGGGCGGCATCTTTATTTTCAGCGAACATTTTATTACAGTGTGAACATTTTATTTGCATGATTTGCTCCTTTTTCGTTGTAGGAGCGACCTTTTTAAGTTTGATATAT
>JABGQV010000102.1 GCA_018648655.1 Anaerolineae bacterium
TGGCATAGAAATATTTTAGATAAAATATGTCCTATTCATATTGAGAATTGCTGTACTAATCCTTGTCCCTTTTCGTACTTCAGGGATATCATATAAACTACCTCCTTTGCTTAGATTTAAAAAACACTATATTTCACTTTAGCACAAGAAGTCTTCTAAGGCAAGTCGGTTTTCTAAAAAAATGCCACTCTACTTCGCGAAAATCTATGAAATACTTTGTGTTTGCCCATAATTACATATCTCTAAAAGCGGACATTCTGCACAGTTTGGTTTACGCGCTTTGCAAATCTCACGCCCCAAGCGAATGATATTTAAGTGTGCTGCATAATAAGTTTCTGGGGGGAAAATTTCTTCAAGAAAAGGATGCGCTTTTACAACAGATATCTTTTCAGGCCGTAAACCCACCCTGCCGGTAATGCGATAAACATGTGTGTCTACGGGAAAAGCAGGCATGCCAAGAGAAAAAAGCAAGACAATTGCAGCTGTTTTCGGACCAACTCCCTTAAACTTTATCAGCCAAGCATGCGCATCTTCAACGGGCATTTCTTTGAGAAACTCTAAAGATAACTCCCCACGCTCTTCACTAATTTGGCGCAAAGCACGCTGAATATTAGGCCCTTTCTGTTTTGCTAAGCCCGCAATTCGTACCGCTTCAATCACTTCATTTTCTGGGGCATCTCTCACCTCTTCCCACGTGGGAAATTTAACACGCAAAGAATCAAAAGCGCGGTCACGGTTTATATCGTTCGTATTTTGCGAAAGAAAGGTTGAAACCAACTCATCAATAGCAGGTAAGGGGTTTCGCCAAATAGGTTCACCAAATTTTTCTAATAATCGTTTATGCGTTTCTAATGCTTTTTTTTTCATTATTTTCTCAACTCAAAAATAGGCCTGCTTTCCCCTACCTTTATTTTTCGCCAATTATAAATTTGATTTACGGGGCCAAACTCTGCTAATTCTGCCAACTCAGATTTATTTAGGATTCCGAATTGGCGTAGAATTTCAAGCATGACTGCAGCGCGGACTTTTTCGCTTAGATCGCCATCGGATATTTTGAGGGCAATACCGACTCCCTTTGAGCTTGATACCCCTTTATTAGGCATAATGCCCACTGATTGATATCCCTCTGCCCCCACTTTAACAACCAGTTTCCCACGCCCAACTTGCATGAGACGAGTATCGAATCTGCCAAATCCACTCACCATTTCAGGATGCGTCATCATTGCTGAAGTAATCTCTTTACAGGCTTGAGCACGTTTTTTGGGCAATTCACGTGGATCACAAAGACGGGCAAATCCTAATGCCGCATTATAGAGGGGAATAGAGAAATTTGGTGCAGAGCAACCATCAATGCCGATGCCAATTTTGTCTGGGCTAATCTGGCAAAGTTCTGAAAAGCTCTGAAAAATATCTTTTTGAATAGGATGTTCTGATGAAAGATAATTGTCAAGGTCTAAGCCACGCACTTTGGCAAAGGCGAGCATACCTGTATGCTTACCAGAGCAATTATGCCGAATAGGTGTAGATTTTTCCCCGTTCTTAATTAATCTTTCCTTCGTTTCTTCATCTATGGGTGGGTGTGAGCCACATTGTAAATGCTGCTCTTCTATACCCGCTCTGGCTTGGATACCACGTACTGCCTCTACGTGCATATCTGTACCCGCATGTGATGCACAACATTGTGCTATTTGTCGCGGGGTCAAGCCTAAATCACGTGCGGCGCCCTCTTCGATGAAGGGCATCACCTGAAAGGGTTTTGCAGCTGAACGAAGAAAGGTATCCAGTTGAGGATTCCCAATCGATGCAAGTAATTTGCCCGAAGAATCAACAAGAGCCGCCGCCGCATAATGCAACGATTCGACTCTTGTACCACGCGTTCGTTCTAAAACTGGGATATAGTTCTTGTTTATTTGTCTTCTCCTTCTTCAGGTACGAGATTACGAAGATAATATTCTTTTAGCCCATAACGTAAACGTTGAGTATAGGCTTCTTTTTCTGAAACAAGGAAGCGCAAGCTGGAGAGAATATCAGGAATTAGTTTTTCTGTTTCTTCAACTTTAGCATTTTTTTCAGCTAAAGCGGTAAGTTTCTTATGTGTATTTTCAATAAGCTGGCGTTGTTTTTCAAAAGTGCTTGAGGCACATACGCCACCACGCCCGCTAACAATTGTGTAGCCTTGATATTTTTTACTTGCAAGCAGCTCGAGGTCTTCAAGCCAATGCGGGAGATTAGCATTGGCAAAAAATGGGGGTTGGTTTTTGGTGATTGTATCGCCAACAAAGACAACTTTTTCTTCAGGGAAAATGACCCAAGTTGCACCAAGATCGGCTCCTGGGTGATGCTCAAAAACAAAGGGGGTTTCGCCCCAGTAAAAAGTTGTTTTTTCTGAGTAGGTGATTTGAGGAGGCGCCCAACGAATATTACTAAGCCTAGGAATAGATTCCCATTCTGCGCCCGTATTTGGCCCTTGTGTTTTAAAAGTACCCGAGCGATTATTAAAAAATTGGGTGAGGTTTTCGTGCGCGAAAACTTTTGTATCCATTGCACGGGCACCGATAATTCTATCTATATTAGTATCGAGATGGATAAGCAAACGTTTAGGTCCACATTCTAGGCCAAGAAGGTCAGCACGCCATGCTCGCGCATCTTCTGGGATTAATGGGGCATCAATATAAATCATGCCGCCTGGGAGGTTCACTGCCCCTAATGTTACACCAGCATATTTATCTTCAATATGTATATTCTTCTTAAGTGACTGCATTTAGTTTTCCTTCTTCGTTGATGCTCTCAACGGCAATACCTTCGCCAAAAAAAGCGTGAATGAATAGGGTTTCCTGTAGTACAGTT
>JABGQV010000063.1 GCA_018648655.1 Anaerolineae bacterium
GGAATTACACAATCCGACCCAGATTCGGGATGTAGTTTTTAGATGATTACTAAGCATAAAAAGAAGAGTTTTGCTCTTTTTTCAATGACCAGATTAGCAAGCATTTTTTATGTTTGCTAACCTGGTCATTTTTATTTGTAAGGAAAACAAAATTTAGGACGTCTCAATTAGAAAAAGAAGAAAGAAAATAATTCTTTAATTGTTTTTTGGAGGAGAAAAAATGTTCTCGTTGAATTTAGATAATTCAGAAGCCGCAGATGAAAATGAACTTTACGATATAGTTATCGTTGGTGCAGGCTCTGCTGGTTTTACTACCGCAATTTATTCATCCCGCGATGGGTGGAAAACTCTCATTCTTGAAAAAGAAGCAAGTGGCGGGTTAGCAGCCTCCACACATTCTATCGAAAATTACCCTGGTTTCCCCGATGGTGTAGAAGGGCCGAAATTGCTAGAAAACTTTGAAAAGCAGGCAATACGTTTTGGCGCAAAAATAGAAGAGTTTGATGGCGTAAAAAATATAAGCAAAGGCGATGATGGAGTTTTTACCATTAGCACCGAAGAGGGGAAAAACTATCGAGGTCGCACAGTTTTATTGGCAACAGGCAGTGAACCAAAGAAACTCGGCATCCCCGGCGAAGCAGAATTTTATAATAAAGGTGTTTCTTATTGCGCTACTTGTGATGGCCCCCTTTATAAAGATGAAGAAGTGGTCGTAATTGGCTGTGGAAACTCTGGTTTACAAGAAGCAGAAATTTTGCTGCAATATGGCAAAAAAGTAACCTTTGTCGAATTTTTAGACCATTCGATTGCTGAACAAGTTTTACAGGATCGCGTCAAGGGTCACGAAAAGACAGTGTGTATGTTCTCTCATATGGCAACAGAAGTTAAGGGCGAGAAACTAGTCAAATCATTGGTTGTCAAAAACCGTGAAACCGATGAGCTTGTAGAAATTCCTGCTACTGCAGTATTCATCTATGTTGGCTATAAACCTTATACTGATTTTGTAAAAGGCTTAGTCGATCTTGATGATTATGGCTATATCATTGCTGATAAGCATATGAAGACATCAGTCCCTGGTATTTTTGCAGCAGGCGATGTGGTTTCAGAGAATTTGGCACAGGTCGCGGTTGCAGTTGGGGATGGGGCAAAAGCAGCAGTAGCAATTCGAGAGTATTTGCAAAATTTATAGCATGATACGTGCTAGGTTTTATCTTTAGGAGAAATTATGACAGAAGAAAATACCCCCCGCCATATAAAAATATTAATTATTGGCTCAGGTCCTGCGGGACTGACTGCCGCACTTTATGCTTCACGGGCAAATTTAGCACCTGTTGTTTTAACAGGTATGGATTTAGGCGGACAAGTTTCAAAAACTCATGCAGTAGAAAATTATCCAGGATTTCCCGAAGGGATTTCAGGCGAGGGTTTGGTTAAAGCATTCAATGACCAAGCTGTACGTTTTGGCACAGAAATTATTTTTGATGTTGCTACCGAAGTAGACTTCTCGGAACGTCCTTTTAAAGTGACGACTTATGGTGAAAAATTCACAGCCGATACGCTCATTATCACCACAGGCGCTGCAGCTGTGACGCTTGATATCCCCGGTGAAGAAGAAATGATTGGACGTGGCGTATCGTATTGTGCCACTTGTGATGGTCACTTTTTCAAGGGTATGGAAGTGGTAGTAGTTGGCGGCGGAGATAGCGCTCTAGAAGAAGCACTTTATCTGACGCACCACGCATCAAAGGTCACGATTGTTCATAGGCGTGATGAGTTACGAGCTGGCTCTATTCTCAAGCAACGAGCAGAAGAGAACGATAAGATTCACTTTATCTGGGACTCTGTGCTTACAGAGATACCGGAAGGCGAGAAAGTTGAATCGGTGAAGGTTAAAAATCTCAAAACAGATGAAGAATCCGATATGAGAACTGAAGGCGTTTTCATATTCATTGGGCATACACCAAATACTGAGTTATTCGAGGGAAAATTAACGCTCGATGATCAGGGCTATATCGTTGTTGACCACCTGATGCAAGCCCAAATTGAGGGTGTTTATGCTGCAGGTGAAGTTGCAGACCCACATTTTCGTCAAGTAATTACATCTGCGGGAATGGGCGCAGGCGCAGCAATCCAAGCTATCCGATATATTGAAGAAAAAGGCTTATAATTTTTCCCCTATGCTTGATTGAGAAATTTGTCACAAATTTGTGGCATTTTTTTCTTTTTATAGGAAGTTGATATAGTAAAAATATGACAAACTAAACTACCTTATCAGCTTTTAATAGAGTATTCTATTAAGTAGCGATATTTTCGCACAAAAAAACAAATTCACTATTCCCTCTGGAGGAAAAATGGCAAAGATTTCTGTAATTGGTGCTGGTATGACTGGCTCCACCGCTGCACATTGGATTGCTGAACGCGAAATCGCCGATGTTGTTTTAGTAGACATCATGGAAGGCATGCCCCAAGGCAAAGCCCTCGATTTAGCTGAAGCAATGCCCATTATTGGTAAAGATGCCAAAATTATGGGTACAAATGATTATGCAGATACCAAAGATTCTGACATTGTCGTCATCACCGCAGGTTTGCCCCGCAAGCCTGGTATGAGCCGAGAAGATTTGCTCGTGAAAAATGCCAATATTGTTGGTTCTGTTGCCGAAGAAACCATTAAATATTCACCTAATGCGACCTATATCGTTTTGACCAATCCTCTCGACACCATGACCTTCATGACCATGAAGAAAACAGGATTGCCCGCCAATAAAGTTTTGGGGCAGGCTGGCGTTTTAGACTCTGCTCGTATGAGTGCTTTCATTGCAATGGAAACCGGCGTAAGCGTAAAGAATATCAATTGTTATGTTCTCGGTGGCCATGGCGATTCAATGGTTCCGCTCACTCGTCACTCTAATATTGCTGGTGTTCCACTAGAAAAATATATTGAATCTGATAAATTGGACGCTATTTTAACCCGCACCCGCAAAGGCGGTGGCGAGATTGTTGGTCTTCTGAAGACTGGCTCTGCTTTCTATGCGCCTTCAATGGCTGTTGTTCAAATGGCAGAAGCTATTTTAACTGACCGTAAGCTCATTCTCCCCTGCGCTGTTTATTTGAATGGCGAATATGGCCAAAAAGATATTTTCTTTGGTGTTCCTGTCATGCTTGGTAAAGATGGCGTTGAAAAAATTATCGAATATGAACTGACTGAAGAAGAAATGACCGCTTTACAAGCATCTGCTGATGCAGTTGCGAAGAGTGTTGAAGAGCTTAAAGGCTTAGTTGAACTTTAGTTTTAGATATAAGCCGTTTATTGCTGATAAGCGGCTTTTTTATTCTTTTTACTTTTGGAGGAGCCCCGAATGATTTTACATAATAAGATTGACGCACAATTGCCAAGTTGGCGTAACCGAGTAACAAAACTGCTCAAAGAGCATGGCGATAAAGTCGCTGGTGAAGTCACCATTAGCCAAGTTTATGGTGGTATGCGCAGCGTAAAAGCACTCGTAACCGATATTTCTTTTGTTGACCCTAACGTAGGCATCCGCTTTCGTGGTCATACACTCCCTGTTGTCTTAGAAAAATTACCCAAACCAGAAGGTGCAGAAATGCCCTACGTTGGCGGACTTTATTATTTGTTGATGGTCGGTGATTTTCCAACAGAAGAAGAGGCCCTAAAAGTTGAGCGAGCTTGGGCAGAAAACAGTGACGTTCCTGAGCATGTTTTTGATGTTTTGCGCAGTATGCCAAAAGACACCCATCCGATGGCGTTATTTTCTCAAGCTATTTTATCTTTGCAGGGTGGCTCCAAATTTGCAAAACGCTATGCTGAAGGTATGAGTAAAATGGATATTTGGCGTCCTGCTCTTGATGATGCAATGTTCATGACCAGTAAATTAGGTGTCATTGCTGCTTTCATTTATCAAATGAAATATAAAGATGGCGTAGAACCGAAATATGATCCTAATCTCGATTATGGCGCAAACTTTGCTCAAATGATGGGTATCGAAGACCCAGAATATGCAGATATGGCTCGGTTATATTTCATTTTGCACTCTGACCATGAATCAGGAAATGTTTCCGCCCACACTATGCACTTGGTTGGCTCATCTCTCTCTGATATTTATTATGCATTCTCCGCTTCAATGAACGGTTTAGCTGGCCCATTGCACGGTTTAGCAAATCAGAACTGCCTTGCATTCTTAATGGATGTTCAAAAAGAATTCGACGGCGCACCCAGCGAAGAAGAAATGGAAAAATACTGTTGGGACACCCTCAACAGCGGCAAAGTTATCCCTGGTTATGGACACGCAGTTCTCCGCGTTCCCGACCCCCGCTATACTGCACAATTTGAATATGCAAAAGACCACTTCCCCGAAGATGAGCTTTTCAAAATTGCCAACGTAATGAACAAAGTTGTGCCAAAAGTCTTACAAGAACAAGGCAAAGCCAAGAATCCGTGGCCTAATGTAGACTCAATCTCAGGCACACTCCAATATCACTACGGCATTACCGAATTTGATTTCTACACCGTTCTCTTTGGTGTGGGTCGCGCCCTCGGCGTAACAGCCAACTATGTTTGGGCACGCGCTCTTGGTCAACCCCTCGAACGACCAAAATCACTCACAACCGCAATGTTAGAAGATATCGCAGCTAAATAAGCACCAATCAAGAATAACCAAAAGAGCAGACTTTATAAAAAGTCTGCTCTTTTTATATTACTTGCTAATATCTACAAAATTTCTATCTTCGCCCCAGCCGCGACAGCTGCCGCGCGCGAATCAACATTCAATTTCTGAAAAATATGGCTGAGGTGTGCCTTGACCGTGCGCTCTGTGATACCCAATTTATAGGCGATTTCTTTGTTGCGCCCCCCATCGGCGACCATTTTTAGGACTTCAAACTCACGTTCTGAGAGGGGATTTTTAACCTGTTTTTCTTCTTCTCTATACCCAAGTGCTCGCTGTAATATCTCTGGTTTGAGCAGCGTTTCGCCGCGCGCGGCAGCTTGGATGGTATTGATTAGCGTTTGGCGGTCGGTATCTTTGAGCAGGTATCCACGCGCACCAGCCTTTAGGCCGCGGAGCAGCAAGTCGTTCTCTTTGTAGGTTGTCAATATAACGATGGCAAGTTCAGGATGCGTGCGTCGCAGTGTTTCGATGGCGGTAATCCCGTCCATGACCGGCATCTGCAAATCCATCAGCACCACGTCGGGGAGATGCGCATCCACTTGCGCAAGGGCTTCTTTCCCGTTTGCTGCTTCGGCAACGAGATCAAGGTCGGGGGTGGTGTCGAAAATCAGACGTAAGCCATCCCGAATAATAGTGTGGTCATCAACGATCAAAATGCGGATGCTCATGCGCTCACTCCTTCATCCAAAGAAAAAACAAATTCGATTGCTGTGCCTTCACCGGGCGAACTGCTGAGGGTGTAGCGGCTGTTCGTCAGTTGGGCGCGCTCCTGCAAGCCTTGCAAGCCAAAATGCCCTCGTGCGGGATTTTCTTCTGGATCGAAGCCAATGCCATTATCTCGGATCCACAACTCAAGCGTGTTGCCACTTTGAACGACGGAAACGCTCGCGTTTTTAGCTTGCGCGTGTTTCTGGATGTTGGTCAATGCCTCGTGCAAAACCCGCCGCGCGTGATGCTGGATATGCCGCGAGATCATTTGAGTATCTTCCAACTTGATGTTTAGCTCGCAGGCTGTTTTGCCCGTTGTGGTAAATTCAGCGACCAGTTTTTCAAGTGTCGTTTGGAAATCTCTATCATCATTCCGCAAATCTTCAATCGCCGCACGCGATTCGCTGAGGGTATTGCGAGCGCGGTCTAATGCCTGCGTAACAACTTTTTCGGCTTTTGAATATTCATTTTGTTGCTGATAGGCTTTCAGTGCCTCCAATTGCAAAATCAGACCGGCAACGCCCTGCGCAAGTGTATCGTGGAGTTCGCGTGCCATCCGTTCTCGCTCGGCTTGGAGGGTGAGCGATTCGTTGCGGGCGGCGTAGGCAGCCAGTTTCGCATTTGCGCTCTCCAGCGTTTCAGCCAACTCCTCGGCTTTTCGACGTTGCTCAAGTTGCAAATTGAAGACCATCATCAAAATAAATATGAAACCACCATTGACAAGAAATTGTGCCAAATGAGCAAAGTCAGCATCTGTCTTGATAAAAAATATCCCAAAAAAGATGCTTAGATAAAAGATACCCAGAAAAAGAGCGCGGCGAGTATTGCCCCATAAACCCAAAGCTTCCGCAATAATCGAAATGATGGCTGTACCAACAAAATTGATTCCAAAATGTTTTGCATCCCCACTATAAGGAAGCGTGGTAATAACGATAATCAGAGAAGTCTGCGCAACATAATAAAAGACCCACCAGCGAAGTTGAGTAAATTCTTTGAGATTTAGCCTATAGAGGGAAAGATGCACCAGAATAAGAATTGCACTTAATATAGCGAGCGTGGGCTGATCGGCATTCCAATTTGAAGTAAAGCCTAATATCCCAAATATGCCCATGAGAATAGTGATGAAAAAATAAAAGGGGCGATTGATATTTTTCTTTTTGCGCATGTCGTTTTTATCCATATTTGGATTGTACTGTATTTGAACAGCTTTTCTATTGTACGAAAGGACAATGTCCGCTTGTCCTTCTTTTTGGTGCGACAAGTACGATGTGCATTAGACAGAGACTAGATACACTGGTGGGGACATTTCAAAAAAACTTTTCAGGAGAATAAAAATGAATTCCAAAACAAAGAACTTCCTCTACCTCGCAATTTATGCAGCACTCACCCTCTTCATCGGCGGACGCTACAACTTCCCCCTTGCTGCATGGATCGCCCCAATCTTTGCCCTGCACTTCTATAGAAATACCGAAAAAGCTGGGCGCAACTTCCTCTTGCTTTGGCTTGCTACCGCAGTCCCAACCATGATTGCTTGGAAAGGCGCAACCGCAATGGGATTTCTACACCCCCTTGCAGAACCCCTCTTTTTTACCCTCACAATGCCCATCTCGCTCATTCCCTTAGTCATCGACCGCCTCTATCATCGCCGCTGGTCAGCCTCCTTCTTGCTCACCCTCGTCTACCCCATCAGCGTCACCGCCATCGACTTTTTCAACGCATCAGGCAGTCCCTTCGGCACATTCGGCGCAGGCGCATATTCGCAGGCTGGCTTCACGCCCCTCCTCCAAATCACCGCCTTCACCGGGATGTGGGCGATTCCCTTCATCGTCAGCTGGTTTAGCAGCATGATTGCCTACTTCTGGGAAAATGATTTTAGTTGGACGAAAATCCGAAAACACGCATGGATTTTGGCTGGCATGCTGACCCTCATCATCGGATTTGGCCTCGGGCGGACGCTGCTATCCTCGCCCCCTGCGCAAGAAGTCAAAATCGCTGGCTTTTCCCTCCCCGCAGAAGAATTCCACACCATTATGGAACTCATGCAAACAGGAGAACAAACCGCCTTCCGCGCCACAACTTTAGACTCAAATGCCCGTCAACTAGCACATGTCCGTGAACTGGCGCAAGCTGGCGCAGAAATAGTCGTTCTACAAGAAGGTGCTGGCATAGGTTTCCCCGAAGAAATAGAAATTTTGCTCGAAGATGCTACCAAACTCGCTCAAGAAGAAGGAATTTACATCGTCCTGCCCTCCGCCACAATCTTCCCTGAGGGAGACGAACCCTTCCATAACGTCGTCCGAATCATTGACCCCACAGGCGAAATCGTTCTCGAACATTATAAATATGGCGGCACACAGTTTGAAGGCTCTCTCGCAGGCAGTGGTGAAATTCAAACGGTAGATACCCCCTATGGCAAACTTAGCGCAGTCATCTGCTGGGATGCGGACTTCCCGTCCACGATAAAGCAAGCTGGAGAGAAGGGCGTAGATCTGCTCTTTGTCCCCTCCAATGATTGGTACGAGATCCGCGATATCCATGCCGATATGGCAACTTTCCGCTCCATCGAGAACGGGATGCCGATCTACAGGCAAACTGGCGCAGGCATCTCAACCGTCACCGATGCTTACGGGCAGATCATCAATAGCGTAAATATCTTTGAAGAAGAAAGCACAAGCGCATGGGGCGGCGAGCAAATGGTGATGGTTCCCGTTGGCTCGGTTGAAACCGCATTCCCCAAAATTGGTGATGCCTTTGGCCAGGCGATGTTGATTGCGCTGCTTGGGCTGATTGGCTTTGGGTGGATGAAACGAAAGTAGTTTTAGTCAATCTTATCCCCTTGTTCGACAGGGAATCAAATTGTTCTGCTCAGAGCAATAGTTGACAGAAAATTTGTAATGGCATATTATTAGACCATACGGTCAAACCGCATGGTCTAATTTGTAATTAAATAAGGATAAAGTTATGCCACGACCACGATTTAAGAAACTGTCTCCTGAAAAGCGCGAACAGATACTGGAAACGGCCGCTAAAGAATTTGCCCTTCATGGCTATAAAGAGGCTTCGCTCAATAAGATTCTAGCAAAAGCGGGAATCAGTAAAGGGGCGGCTTACTATTATTTCGATAATAAAGCAGATTTGTATGTGACAACCGTCACCCGCTACGCTATTGAGCTATTGAAGAGTCTGAATATTGATTTTGAAGGGTTAACGGCCCTTACCTTCTGGCCTACCCTGCAAAATATATATGAACAACAATTCACCCAATTTGCAGAACGACCGTGGGTTTTTGGCGTTGTCAAATCCGATGGGCCAATGGACAAGGAAGCCCTTGCCAACACGCAATTAGGCGACTATTCGCAAGATGTGGAAGGGATGCTCGAAAGCATTTTGCGTCAGGGCATGGCGCTGGGCGTTGTGCGTACCGATTTGCCAGACGAATTGCTGTTCAGCCTGGTGATGGCGTTGGATGATGCCCATGATAAATGGTTGCTCAACCAAATGCCGACCATGACTGAAAAAGCCTTGCAAGCGGCGGCCGGGCAAATGATTAACCTTTTGCAGAGTTTATTGTCGCCCTCCACCCATCCATAAAATGAACGTGAGAAACTGATGATTACCGTTGATAATTTGCAGTACACCTACGCGGGAACAGCCATTCCTGCCATCAAAAATCTAAACTTTACCATTGAGGCGGGTGAGATATTCGGCTTTCTTGGTCCCAGCGGCGCGGGAAAATCCACTACGCAAAAGCTCCTCATCCGTTTGCTGACGGGATATGGAGGCAAAGCCACCGTCTTTGGCAAGGATTTGAATCGCTGGGGGAGCAATTATTACGAGCGCATCGGCGTTTCGTTTGAATTGCCCAATCATTTTTTAAAATTAACGGCCGTTGAAAATCTCGCCTATTTTGGCAGCCTCTACAGCCGCGTCGCCCATTCTCCGCAAAATCTATTAGAAATGGTCGGATTGGGCAACGATGGCAATCTGCTGGTCTCGCAATACTCCAAAGGGATGAAAAACCGTCTCACCGTCGCCCGCGCATTGACCCACAACCCAGAACTGCTCTTTCTCGACGAACCGACCGCAGGTCTTGACCCCATGAATGCGCGGCGCATTAAAGAGCTAATCCAAGCACAGCAAAATGCAGGCAAAACTATTTTCCTTACTACCCACGATATGACAGTGGCCGATGCACTCTGCGACCGCGTCGCCTTCATCGTTGATGGTGAAATCAAACTCATCGACGCGCCCAAACGGCTAAAATTGCAACATGGCACGCCTACCGTTTGCGTGGAATATCTACCTAATAGCGATTCTCGTTCTGCAGAACAGGAATTCGGGTTGGCAGATTTAGGACAGAATGGGTTCGTCAATCTGATACAGCAGCATGCAATACAAACCATCCATACACAAGAAGCGACGCTGGAAGATATTTTCATTCAGATTACGGGCAGGAACTTATCATGACGCGACTGAACTCAACTATACAATGGGATATGCGCCTGCAATGGCGCAACGGGTTTTACTACGCCGCCATCGCTATGGTGGTGATGTATTTGCTCGTTTTTAGCCAAATCCCAAAAGATAACTTAGTCTGGCTGTTTCCGCTCATGCTCATGGGCAACATGGTTGTTGGCACATTCTATTTCATGGGTGGTTTGGTCTTATTGGAAAAAAACGAAGGTTCTATAGAAGCCCGTGTCATTACGCCGCTGCGTCCAACCGAATATATTACAGCTAAAGTGGCGACACTCACTGGATTGGCTGTGTTGGAAAGCGGATTGATCGTTATTGTTTCATATGGGCTGTATGTCAACTGGTTTGCGTTGCTGGCGGGAGTGATGGAAACGGCCCTTTTCTTTTGTCTGGCTGGATTCATCATCGTAGTGCGATATGATTCCATTAACGAATACCTGCTGCCGTCCATTCTTTACACCACACTCATCGGTTTTCCACTGGTGGCCTATCTGGCTGGATGGGATCATTGGCTGCTCTATTTGCATCCCATGCAAGCAACATTAACGCTGATTGAAGGTGCATGGCAATCCCTAAGCTGGTGGCAAGCTGCTTACGCTCTTGCCTACCCCGTTCTTTGGATAGTGTGGCTTGCCCGCCTTAGCCTACGTACTTTTCATCGCTTTGTGATCACGAAACAAGGCGTGAGTTGACCGGTTATTTCAAAACATGAGTATCTTAACGATTTTACAAACGCTGGCTCCAATTGATGCCAAGAATATTCGCCGCGACGATCTGCTACACTGGATTATCGCGGCGCCAGTGGCGATGGCTTTGGCAGTTCGCTGGCTTATTTCCTTGCTCTTAGGCCGTATAGAAGAAATTCTGCATATAGACTTGATGGCCTACTACGTTCCTTTCAGCTCTTTTATGATCATCTTGCTTGTACCTTATCTGGCAGGATTGGTCATTGGCTTTTTACTGCTGGATCAACGCGATGATGGCACGCTGACTGCATTGCAAGTCACGCCACTGTCATTAAATGGGTATTTAATCTATCGCTTAACGATGCCGATGCTAGTAAGCATTGTGATGACATTGGTGGCTGCTCCATTGTCAGGAGTGGTGAATGTGGGGATTGTGCAATTGTTGCTAACAGCTATTTGCGCTGCCCCTCTCGCCCCCATCTTTGCCCTCCTGCTGGCTACGCTGGCGCAGAACAAAGTACAGGGTCTTGCGGTTACGAAAGTATCGGGCATCATTCTTATTCCGCCCATGATCGCCTATTTCATCAATGCGCCTTGGAAAATTATATTCGGCATCTTCCCCACCTATTGGCCTGCAATGGCGTTATGGAATGCCCAAGCTGGTAATGCGACTTTCTGGTTTTATGGGGGCATTGGTCTTGTCTATGAGCTGTTTATATTAGCTTTGCTTACTCGCCACTTCAACCACATCATGCAGCAATAAGCCAAAATTTGATCCGGGGTAGTAGCCTTCTGCTCAATCGAAACCCTATACCCCAAATTTGGCGATGCTTTTGGGCAAGTGATGCTGGTTGCGCTACTTGGGCTAATTGGATTTGCATGGATAAAACGGAAAAAATAAAATCTTCTCGCATTAAGAAATTAAAACAAATTCAGAATAAAAAACAGGCTTTTCACAAAGCCTGTTTTTTGGTTTGACATCTAACGCTTCAAACGTGACTTTATATCTGTCTCTCATTTTATAAAAACAACTTCCCCATCAAACACAGTCAACTTCACCTGCGTCTTCCCAATCTCTAAGGGCGGAATCTCAAAAATATCATCTTCCAAGACAACCAAATCCGCTAACTTGCCGGGAGTGAGGCTACCTTGCATATTCTCTGTCCCGGCTGCGATGGCTGTTCCCATTGTGTAGCCATAGACGGCTTCTTCTACCGTTAATCGTTGTTCGGGATACCATCCCTCGGAAGGCGTGCCATCGGCGCGTTGACGGGTGACGGCGGCTTGAATGCCCAAATATGGATTCGGCGATACGACAGGGCAATCGGAGCCAAGTGCGAGTACCGTTCCCGCGTTTAGGAGGTCACGAAAAGCGTAAGTCCAGCGACCACGTATACCGAGGGTTTGGTCGACCATATCTATATCTTCGGTCAGATGTAGCGGTTGGACAGAGGCAACCAAGCCTAAATCGGCAAGGCGTTCCAAATCCTCGGGCGTGCTATGCTGCATATGCTCAATCCGATGCTTGGGATTAGCATCTTGCTGGTCGAGATTCCCATCCAAAACTTCGGTATAAACATCAAGCAATTCACGCACAGCTCTATCGCCAATGGCATGGATTGCAGTGCCGACGCCCGCATTTTCGGCGACAGAAATTTTTTCTGCGATCTCGCTCATGGGCGTGAGGGGCATACCCGTATGAGATTCGCTTTCAAAGTTTTCAAGCATCCACGCAGTGCGTGGTCCTAGTGCGCCATCAGCAAAAAGTTTAATGCCGCCTATACGCAAAAAGTCATCACCTAATCCACTCATAATGCCAACTTGTGCCACCTGCTCGATAAACTCACCGGGCAACATAACAAGCGCACGCAATTTGAGTAAGTTCTTTGCCCGAAGCCGCTGAAAAGCACGCAAAGCGGGCACGCCGCCCTCGCCACCCATAATGCGAAAATCATGCACGCCTGTGATGCCGAGTTTATGAAGTTCAGTCATCGCATTTTGCATAGCCACATCAGTTTCATATTCTGTGGTTTTGGGCATAATAGCACGCACCAAATTGATGGCCAATTCGTTTAGCAAACCATTTGGTTCATCATTTTCATCGCGCTGAATCACACCCATTTCGGGGTCTGGTGTTTTGGCATCTATACCCGCCTGCGCTAGCGCCATCGAATTTGCCAAGGCTAAATGCAAATCTTTTCGCCACAAAATCACGGGGTTTTCAGGGGAGATTTTATCTAAATCAGCTTTTGTAGGGGTAATTGGCTCATCCCAATTATCTTGGTTCCAGCCCTGCCCGATAATCCACGCACCTGTCTTTGCATTTTTTACTGCATCTCGCACGCGCGCCTGTAGTTCTGCTAAAGTTTTTGTGTCATCTAAAATAAGAACTTTCGAAAGTAAAGCCCACTCGTAAAAATGGATGTGCGCGTCGGTCAAACCTGGCAAAACGCGCCGTTCTTTCACATCTATTTTTTCTGTTTTTTCATGGGCGAGTGCGAGCATTTCTGCATCATTACCCACAGCTAAAATTTTCCCGCCTCGTAGCGCAATTGCGTTGGCGTTGGAATGGTTTTCATCTTGGGTGTGCAATTTTCCGTTAAATAAAATTAGATTTGGCATTTCAAGACCTCAGATTTTAGACATCAGACTTCAGTTTTTCATAGACAAGGGTTGAAGTCTCTTCGCTATTTCACGGTCAACTTTCCCCATCGGGTAGTCATCTAAATTTTCTATTGCAACCCAATGTAAATTCTCTTTGTTGGATGATTCAAGCATTGTGCAGACGTAAGCATATTCCGTTATTTTGAAGTGGGTATAAGCGTGATCAACTTTCGTGAGCAGATTATTCCCCGCGTGGATTTTAACTTGGTAGCCCTCCCAAATCGCATCTGCCAGCCCCCCGGCTGGGTCGCCGCTAACGCGCCCATTTAGAAATTCCCACATTCCGCCCAATAAGCCTTTTTGCGGGCGTTGTGCTAATAAAACCTTTCCATCTTCCACAATCACTGCCGCAGCGTGGATGTGATGATGCACTTTTTTCTTTTTCTTTCGTACAGGACGCATTTCTTGAATGCCAAGCATATAAGATTTACAAAACTCTTGAACAGGGCATTCTTCGCATTTTGGAGAGCGTGGCGTACAAATAGTTGCGCCTAAATCCATTAGGGCTTGGTTATAGTCTCCTGCTTCCCCTTCGGGGAGATGGTCTTCTACCAAATCCCAAAATATCGTCTCCGCTTCTTTTGTGCCAACGACCGCATCAATATTAAATATCCGTGCGTAAACGCGACGGATATTCCCGTCCAGCGCAGCGGCATCATGCCCAAAAGCCATTGATGAAATCGCGGCAGCTGTATAACGCCCAATACCGGGAAGTTTTATCAGTTCTTGAGCACTCTCGGGCAATTCTCCCCTATATTCTTTAGCAATTATCTTAGCAGCCTTATGCAGATTGCGTGCGCGGCTATAATAACCCAGCCCTTCCCAGAGATTGAGAACATCTTGCTCATCAGCATCTGCTAGTTTTTCAATTGTTGGGAATTTTTCCATCCAGCGTTCAAAATAAGCAATGACTGTATCCACACGGGTTTGCTGAAGCATAATTTCAGAAACCCAAACAGCGTAAGGATTACCTGAATCTCTCCACGGCAGAATCCGTTTATTTTGGTGGTACCAAGCTAAGAGCTTAGAGGCGAGCTCGGGCATTTTATTCATATAAAAGGTAAAAAAATGGGCTACCAAGTATGTTGCTTCGGTAACCCATAGACTATATTCTCACTTCTTGCATTGAGCTAATCAGAATTGAAATCCGGTTCGAGCAGGGACAATTTTATAGGAAAAATCATCAATAAACTCAAGAAGTTTTTCTTGTAAAATTTCCCATTCAGCAGAGGCCAACATTCTTTGGGCATCTTCAGAATCTACTGCAATCATTCCAACTTGAATTTGAGGATAATCACCATAAAGAGTTGCCCAAGCATCTAGTGGATGGAAGCCAAGTTGTTGTACACCAGGAATAAACTCGCCAATAACAAACTCAAAGTATTTCTGTTCGTTTTCTTGAGAAATATCCCAAGTCATTATAATTTTGACAGCCACAAGATTGCTCCTACTTTTTCTGATACTCGAGGACGACTACGCGCGTATCCTCTGGTAGGCTTCCCTTTGTAACCTTAATCGTTTCTTCAGCTTCCACTGCGCCTAAGCCCATCTCTTTAAGAAATTTCTCTAAAGAATCGAGAGGCAATTTCGCATCGGGGGTCTCGAAATTCATCGGAATAATAATATTTGGTGATAAAACACCAACAACCTCTGCAGCTTTTGCTGCATTTAATCCTTCTCCGCCCCCAACGGGTACCAGAACAACATTTACTTCGCCCAAAGCATCTACTTGTGAGCGGCTAGGCACTGCACGTAAATCGCCAAGGTGGGCAATTGTAATCCCGTCGTAATCAAAAACATAAAGCGTATTCGATAATTGGCCTTCTTCTTTTTTCCCGTTTGTGCGTATACCAGTTACAAAAACGCCACCAATTTCATATTCGCCAGGTCCATTGAGCAGGTGTTTATAACCTTTTACTGCACTCTCAAAATTATGCCCTGGTGCTTCGTGACTTACTGTCACAATATCCGATTTGAGCTTTAAAGCATTATAGCCAACGGCCTCATGGTCGAAGGGGTCAGTCACAACAGAGGCAGAACCACGCTCTGTCAGTCTAAAACAAGATTGTCCATACCAAGTAATTTCCATAGTAAATCCTCCGCTTTATATTATACCCGCAAGAGGGTCTTTTGCGCGTTCAAATTTGCTCTTTTTAGAGATAGTTCTCAATTGCTTTCTCTAATTTAGAGGGATGAAAGTCGTAGGGTCCTAACCCTGCCGCGTAGATAACCACACCTTCTGTGTCTATTAAATAGAGACGAGTAGGCCAGCCAGCATAGGATTTATTAACCGCATCGTCCATCTCGTCTACATAGGTTCTAACTCCGTAAGATAGGGAGGTCTCGCACGCGCCCGCAACTTGCCTCCGTTCATCCATCGTTTGTGGGTCGTGAATATCCATTGCTACACGCGGGGCGAAGGTTTTCATTAAATTTTTCGTAAGAAAATTTCCGCCAAACCACCAGCCATCAACGGGATGTGCTTCTCGAATATAGATAGGAATAAATTTTACTTGCTCGTTATATTTTGCATAAATATCTGTGAGGCTCACGGCTCCACGCACATAAGGCGGTCAGGTGAAGCTCCCAAAGATGATGACTACGGGCATTTTTTTGCGGTAATCTGATAGACGCACAGGATTTTGTCCGTTAGCATCGCGCAAGTTGAAATCGGGGGCGATATCTCCCACTTTTGGGGCTTGCAAATCATATTTTTTCTGCCAAGCCGTAGCTGTTTTGCGGTCTTTTATCATTGTCATCATTTTCCTTCCTTATAGTTCACTCGTCATAATGAAGAGGGGCTTCATCTCAAAGCTCTCATAATTCGGTCTATAGCGCTCTGTATCATAAAATTGTTCTATATTAACTAGTTTTTTTGAGCTGGTAACAATTTCAATAGGCACGTTATCGTAGCGTCCATTTTTTAAGACAACAAGACGGCCATATAGCCCTTTTAGCACTAAATCTATGGCCAAGTTTCCGAAAGCCATAGGAACAATGGAATCAATAGAATCTGGGTCACCACCGCGCACAATATAGCTCAGTTTTTGATTGACTACATTGATTTTTTTGCCTTTATTATATTTCGGAGATATAGCCTTCAACCTATTAGAGACTATATCACCTATGCCCCCTAATTTTGCATGACCATAGGCATCGGTCACATTATTTTCAAAAACCATCTCGCCCCCTGCAATCCTTGCCCCTTCTGAAACTATAGCTATTGCATAACGGCTAGGGTTTTGCATACGATCTTCAGATAAAAGCTCAGTCAATTTATCAATTTCAATAGGATATTCTGGGATCACACAACGACTGGCGGCACCGGCCATCGTTGGCAATAATGCTGAAAAACCTGCGTAACGCCCAAAGACCTCAATGATAAGAAAACGCTCATGTGAGCCAGCCACTGTTCGCAAGCTATTTGCCATAGCAATAGTGCGCGTTACGCAGGTGCTGAAACCAATGCAATAATCTGTGCCAGGGACATCATTATCCATGGTTTTTGGGATGCCAATAATTTTGACGCCCTCTTGATATAAACGAACGCCATAGCTGAGCGTATCATCCCCCCCAATGGGAATAAGATAATCAACTTCAAGAAATTCTAGGTTTTTAAGGATTTCTGGGGTGAGGTCATTTATTTTATCTGTATATATATCTTTAAGATGTTCAGGAATATCTGCTTTTTTTACTTTACTAGGTTTTGTGCGAGATGTATGTAAAAAAGTGCCCCCTGTATGCCCGGCACGATTAACTATTTTTCTGGTTAATACACGATAGTTATTTCCGTTATTTTCTTTTTCATCGCGGATAATATCAATCATCCCTCCCCAGCCCCGCCGAATGCCAATAACTTTATACCCTTCTCGCAAAGCACGAATTGTGACAGCGCGAATAGCAGGGTTTAGACCAGGTACATCTCCGCCACCAGTTAAAATTGCAATTACACCTTTATTAGTAGCCACAAAAAATCCTCCTTAGACTAAGCATTTATTACAACTTTTCTATATTATACACTTTTCAGTTTACGCCGAGACCACCAACCCTCGCCCCAAAACAGAAAGAGTGCTAACCAAATAATACTAAAGCCAATTGCTTGTGAAGTTGTAAACTCTTCTTTATAGAGCAATATGCCAATAAGAAATTGCCCCGTAGGGGCAATATATTGCATTAGCCCAATCATCGTAAGGGGGATACGTTTTACAGCTTTTGCAAAAAGAAGAAGAGGGATAGCAGTTACTGCACCCGCACCAATAAGATAGGCATTGGTTTCAAAGTGGCCTTGCAGAAATACGCCATACCCACTTGACGCAAGATAAAGTAAATACACTGATACAGGGAATAAAAGGAGGCCCGTTTCGAGCGTTAGTCCATAGAGCGCACCAAGCGTAGATTTTTTCTTAAATAAACCATAAAAGCCAAAACTAAAGGCAAGCATTAAGGCAATCCATGGTAAGCGGCCGTAGATAAAGGTCAGATAAAAAACGCCTATAGTTGCAATCCCAAGAGAAATCCACTGTGCAGAGCGCAATTTCTCCCCAAAGAAGATCATCCCTAGCAATACGCTAAGAAGTGGATTAATAAAATACCCTAAACTACTTTCAACAATATATCCATTATTGACTGACCAAACATAGGTGAGCCAATTTGAACCAACAAGCAACGCGGAGATGCTATGTACGAGGAGCGTTTTAGCATTTAACTTAGCACGAAAGTCACCCCAACGACGTGTAAAGAAAACAACACTATAAAGCATAATAAAAGCCCATAAAATTCGATGTGCAATAACTTGCTCAGCCGAAATATGATCTAATTGTTTCCAGTAAATGGGGAATAGCCCCCACAAGATATAGGTTGCAAGGGCGTAGAGGATGCCAGATGTCATTATATGTGTATCTCCTTTGGTAATGGTCAAGTATACACCCTGCATAATAAAAAACGCCGAGATTTCTCTCGGCGTTTTTTATGTCTCTTTAGATCAAATTTATTATTCTGCTACTTTATTTAACTCAATAAACCCATCAGCAGTATCTTCTCCTACAAATTTAATAAGATAGTCACCATCTGCGCCTTCTTCCGTAAAGACCCCAGTAATAAGCATTGAGACAATTTCTACATCAGGAACCAATGCCGCATCAAACTTAAAGTCCCCATTCTTTGAAAAACTAAGCGTCACATCACCCCAAATAGGATCTTCTACTATCACTACTTCAGCACCATTTGCATCAAAAGCGCCAATATAAACTACAGGGTCTGGGTCTAATAAACCAAAAACAAATCCATCAACATCTAGAGAGAACTCCATCGTTCCATCAGGCTCTATTTCAATATCAATTTCAATTGGTCCTTCAGAACCAAAGGTTGTATTTGTCCATTTCCCTTCCCAGCGCCCATCATATAAAATCGCTTCATCATAACCGGTATCAAGGGTTGGCTCTGGCGAAGGTGTAAATGTAGGCATAGGTACTTCTGTAGAAGTAGGCTCAATAGTTGGCGGAATCGTCGTGGCCGTATCAGCCGGAACTGGTGTTGGGGCCACGACTGGAACACACCCAAATCCGCTAAAAAAAAGGGTAAAAATCAAACTGCCTAAAATCAATATTTTTCTAATTGTCATATACATCTCCTAATATAATAATTCCTTCTTATTTCTTTTTTAAAAG
>JABGQV010000051.1 GCA_018648655.1 Anaerolineae bacterium
TGTTCTACCCTAACATTGATCTTTTTTCTGTCCCATTCTATGGGTCCACTACACTATCTGTGTTACCAGATATAGAGGGCAACACAGATATTCTTACAGAAGAAATGCAAGTAGTTGAGAAAGAAGAAGTCGCGTTGCTATATGAAGATTTATTAACAAAGGTTTTTCATGATGATACTACTGCTAAGCGTTTGATTCAATATGAAAAAAAGAGAACACCAACTGCTTCTCTTATAGAAGTGCTTGAAAATGCGATAGCCCGTTGGATACGTGATAATCATTAAAAAGGAATTTATGAAAAAAGAATATACCCTTCTCTCCCCTGAAGTTGCTCATGCCCTAGAACTCTCTCTACCAGTCGTTGCGTTAGAGTCTACAGTTATTACGCATGGATTACCCATGCCTCAAAATATAGAACTTGCCAGAGATATGGAAGCGAAAGTTCATGAGCAGGGAGTTGTTCCAGCCACTGTTGCGCTCTTGGGCGGAAAAATTCGTGTTGGCATTAATGATGAAGAGTTAGGGAGATTGGCGACCACTAAAGATCCTGTAAAAGTCTCTAGGCGGGATTTTGCTAAAGCTATCGTAAAGAAGTTGGATGGTGGCACAACTGTTGCAGGGACGATGCTAGCCAGCTCTCAAGTTGGGATTTGCACTTTTGCCACAGGAGGCGTCGGTGGTGTTCATCGCGAGGGTCATATGGATATATCCACTGATTTACAGGCCCTCTCAGATACGCCCATGATTGTCGTTTGCGCAGGCGCAAAGTCTATCCTAGATTTACCCGCAACTTTGGAGTATCTTGAGACGATGGCTGTGCCAGTTATTGGTTATCAGACAGATGAGTTCCCTGCATTTTTCTCGCGAAAGAGTGGATTAGGTGTTAGTGCGCGTTTAGATACCCCTGAAGAAATTGTAGATTTTGCGAAAGCGCATTGGGCTTTAGGATTAAAGAGCGCAATTTTAGTTACCAACCCTATTCCTGAAGAGTATTCGCTATCGGATGATTTTATTAACCCTATTATTGAGCAGGCTTCACAAGATGCGCAAGATAAGGGAATTTATGGACAGGCACTAACGCCTTTTCTCTTAGCTCGAATTAATGAGTTGAGTGAAGGGCGCTCTTTGCGTTCAAATTTGGTTCTCTTGCATAATAATGCAACTTTAGCAGCGCAGATTGCAAAAAAAATGATAGCAGGGGAAGGACGTAATAATATCTAGGCTTACTTTAATCTAGTAAGAAAAAATGGACTGAGAGCGTCAGAAAGTAACAGAATATTTTTATTTAAACTACTTTGAAGGAGGACGATTTGAAACGATCCGGTTTTTTGATTTTGGGTTTGCTGAGCGTTTTTATACTTTCTGCTTGCACCCCACCAACACCTGCTTCCTTACCAGCTGAGGTTACATCTGTTCCTGAACCTGTTGTGCCAGATGTTATGCCAAGTGAAGTAAGCGAGGCCGCGCCTGTGGAGCTTGCTGAAACAGAACCACCATCCGAAGAGGTTTTAGCGGTGGCTACCTCACGAGGAAATGGGCTTGTGGCTACAGATCCAACTACTATTAATCTTAGCAGCGGACAACCGCAGCTGATTGAATTCTTTGCCTTTTGGTGAGGGACCTGCCAATCTATGGCGCCCGTGGTACACGGGCTTGAAGCAAAATATGATGGAAAAATCGGCTTCTTATTTTTAGATGTCGAAGATGTCCGTAATGCCGATTTTATGCAACAATTTGGTTTTCGATATCAACCTATGTTTGTTCTTGTAGACGGAAATGGTGAAACGCTTAAAACTTGGGCTGGGGCAGTGCCTGTAGCTGATTTTGAAGCTGAGTTTGCAAAAGCGATAAATTAAAAACTTTTTCTTAAAAAGAAAAGCCGTCAATCATTTGATTAACGGCTTTTTTGTTTTAGTTTCTGTCTTTATATGAAAACCCTAAAATCAACAACCCGATGATATTGGCAGTTGTGAGAAGCAGTGTAGCAGACCTTCCCCATCCGAAGAGGAACTCATTAAGCAAGAGACCTAAAGTTCCGATTATTAATAATCCAAAAGCGATTATCTTCTTGTTTTTCTTCATTCGGAATCTCCTTTTTATCTCGTACCGTTCACATAATTATTATGAAATCTTATCCACCGAGGTAAAACATCTTCTAGATCTTTTTTGGAAGGCAAGAAGGCAATGCGCAGGTGGTTTTTTAACCCAAAACCAGAACCATTTACTACGCATAAACCTGTTTCTTCGAGAAGAGCCATGCAATAGTCAAAATCATCTGTTCCTGTGGGTAATTTGTTTAGACGGGGGAAAAGATACATTGCTCCCGTTTTTCCAAAAGCCTCTAAACCATCCATTTCTTCAAAAGATTTACGTACCATTATCGCTTTTTCATAAAGATTTGCAAGCACTTTTTCTTTTTCTTCAATAAATTTTTCTTGTACTTTCCCCTCTTTTTTTGGTGGGCTAACCATGAGATAAGTCATGATTTGGCCTACAGAGTTTGCGCATAAGCTGACCGAAGCTTGCTTTAAGAGTAAATCAATAAAATCTAAATCTTCTCCTGAAATTTGTGGTGGATTCCGCACTTCAAGGTAGCCACCACGGTGCCCACATTCGCCGAAAAAACCTTTTGAGATGCTGTGAAGGCTAAAGAGTGGCACAGTTTTTATTTCGCCCAGCGCTTTCGCAAAAGAGACAAACTCTCCACCATAGAGATTTTCTTGGTAAACCTCATCTGCGATGATGGCTATATTATGTGCTTGTGCAAACTTAATAACTTCGTGCACACTTCTTGCATCTAAAATTGAACCAGTTGGATTGCCGGGGTTGATGACGACAATTGCCTTGATATTGACCCCTTTTTGAGTAGCCTTTGAATAGGCATCTTCGAGTGTGGCACGGTTTAAAGCCCAGTCCTTTTCTTCATCAGGATAATAATTGACTTGCACGCCGCCAAACATCCGAATCGATGCCGAATAGAGTGGATACTGGGGAATGGGTATCATCACGCCATCTGTTTTTTTTGCAATAAGCAAGTCAAGAACACGTTTGGCCCCATCGCTTGCTCCATCCGTAAGAAATATTGATTCAGGGTTTGACTGTAAATTGCTCTTAGGGGCAAACCTATCTCGTTTGTCAATAAAATTGGCAATGGCTTCTCGAACAAAAAAATAACCTTTGCTTTCAGTGTATGCCCCCACCCCCATTCCTGTTTTAGTAAGAATTTCTTCGCTTAGGTTTAGAATATCCTCTGAAATAAAATCTTCATAACGCAAATTACTAGCGGGTGATTCTTCGAAAATCTCTTTTAGTTCGCGTTCACGCTCAATTTTTGCAGGCTCTTCAATAAGGCTAATTACTTGCCGATGATACGTTAGTGGGGGTTGCCCTAGTGCTTGTGGATTGCCAATATTGCAGAAAATGACATTCTTGCCAGCTTGCTTGAGTTTTGCTGCTCGTTGCGGGATAGGACCCCGAACCGCGTATTCCATTTCAAGGATGTTTTGATTGACATTGATAATAGTAGACATAAAAAATTCCTTCCTTTGGAGGGATAACACTTTAGATTATGACGCACTTAATTTTAGCTTGCTACCCTTTTAAAAACATTTTTTCTCCCCATCTTCTTTCTTAGGTGGCATTGCCTTTTGGTTGTGTAATCGGCACTTGCAACGTGAAGATGCTCCCTCTTCCCTCTTTGCTTTCAACCCAAACACGACCGCCATGTCTCTCTGCTATAGAGCGGGCGATGGCTAGCCCAAGCCCTGTACCTTGCTGGGCACGGGCTTCACGTTGTGGGCTACGGAAGAATTTCTCGAAAAGATGTTTTTTGGCTTCCACGCTGATACCGATACCACTGTCTTTGATTTCAAAGATAATATCTTGCTCAGAAGGGTAAGCGTGAACACTAACAAATCCTTTTTCAGGGGTATATTTGAGCGCGTTTTCGACAAGATTATAGACAGACTGTTGTAGTAAATCTTTATCTGCCTCGATGAGTACGGGGAGATTTGGTGCGGTATCTAATGTAAATTCAATCCTTTTCTCACTAGCTTTCAATTGTAATGCGCTAATGACATGGTCTAGAATATCGAGAACAGGGACTTTTTCAACTTCTAAGCCAATGCCAAGTTCGATGCGCCCAAGGTCTAGCAGGTTATTAACAAGGCGAGACATATTCTCTACCCCAGTAATAATTTTGCGCACATAATTTTGTTGTTGGTCATTAAGATTGCCTGCCATTTCCATCATAGTAGCATAACCGCGCATGAGTGTAAGCGGAGAGCGGAGGTCGTGGCTGACAGTAGAGACAAATTCTGATTTTAAGGTATCTAATTCTTTGAAGTGTGTTACATCGCGTAAGATACAAACCCGTCCAATTGGCTGTTTTTCGGCAATAACTGAAGAGGCAGTGGCAAGGAAAGTTTTTCCATTCTCAAGATTTATTTCTACAGGTTCTTTGTCAGATGAAGCAATTTTTAGTAGCTCTATAAGCTCAGCATGGGAGAGAATCTCTGCAATAGGCTTTAATTGGTTATTGTTTTCTTTTACACCTAATATATTCCATGCGGCAGGATTTGCTAAAAGGAGACGGTCTTTATGGTCTGTTACTAAGACGGGGTCTGATGTCGAGTCGAGGATAGAAGCAAGCTGTTGTCTGCCAACTTCAACGCTCAAGAAAAGATGCGCATTTGCCGCAGCGAGTGCAGCTTGCCCACCTAAGGTGGTGATAAAGCGGATATCTGCTTCAGTAAAAAGTTTAGGTTTATCGTAGGCTGCCCACAAAATTCCATAAACTCGTTTTTCGTTGCGTAGCACTATTGCAAATAAAGCAGCAGGATTAGGGCGAGTTTCGCTTAGCTGTAATCCGCCCCTTGAACGGGAGAGATTAGGTAGAATAAGTTGTTCTTGATTACGGATTGCTTCATAAATCTCCATATCAAGATGCGCATATTCACCTTTTGTATTTTCTATTGCAAAACGTGTTGGTATCTCTGTCATTGAATCAGGAGCAATTTCAGGAGAGAGGACAACCTGCACAGTATTAGCGCCTGTAGATTTGATTGCCTCCAATACTGGTTGAAAAATATCTTTCATCTCAAGGCTAGATGCGATACTGCGACTAACTATCAAAAGACGATTGAGTTCCTCAAGACGGTCTTTTAGGCTAATACGCATTTGCTCAAATGCACGCCGTAATTGCCCAAGTTCGTCTGTTCCTGAAATCTCGAGAGTATGGTCTAGTTTGCCTTGTGCAATATGCCCAGCTTCATTAGCAAGATTTTCAAGAGAGTTAGAGATAATTCTTAACCCCAGTCTTAATAAAATGAGTGCAATTAAGGTTAGGGAAAGAATAAGCGTGGAAAGAGGTGCTGCAATTTTTAGTGCAAGTTGTTGTACTTGACTTGCAGGGACTTTAAGAACTACTGCCCAAGAACGCCCTAGAACCGGTTGATAAAAAACTAACTCTCGAATACCCGTTGAAGAGATGCTTTCAAAGAATTGGGCTCCGTTATTATGTGTCCCCTCGTAGGGGTTCATAATTAAATTATTATCAGAGTGATAAAGAATAGAATTGTTTTCGTCAATTAGTAGCCCCTCTCCTTCGATGGAAATCATACTATCTAGGCTATTAAGTAGCGGACGCATAATAGGATTTGTTGTTAGGTCTGTGCGTCCGATTAAGACACGTGTAAGGGTAGGATCATCGTTAGGAATGCTAAAGAGGAAGGAGACGCGGGTAGAGGCTCCAGGTGTAATTGGTGAAGTTGTATAGATTTGTGTTGGGATGCCGCCAGCAGCAAGAATAATACCCGTTTTTTCTTCTTCAGAAAAATGACGGGAATTTTCGGTGCTTGGTGGATATTCGCCAAGAATTTGTTCAGAAGTGTCTATAATAAAGAGTTGATTGAAATAAGGTACTAAACGAATTTTTTCATCTAAGAGTTTTTCTAGTTCATCCTTATCATTGGATAGCAGCAGGGGATCTTTTGCTAGTTGAACACCCAGATTTTGCCCTGTTTCCAAAAAGAAGGGGATACTTTCTGCTAATATTTGAGCTGTGTTTTCAAGACGTTCTTTGAGCATGCGTTGAGCAGCTTGGCCTGCAACAATCCAGTCTCCGACTAGAAGGGAGAGCAAAAGAATAATAATGAAGGAACTCATTCCCTGTAAAAAACGGGTTTCTATTTTGCGCTCAGCTGGTGAGGGTCTTAGGGCTTGATTTCGTCCCCATGCAGCAGGAGAGATAATAGCTAGTATTTGTGCAATGGCCCCAGCAATCAATAATTCGCCTGCCATTGCCAGAGTTGCAGAGCCTGTATTGTTAATCGCAAAATCGAGTCTTGCTGCCACTTCTGGATGTGTTGCGCTGAAAAAAAAATTAGGTAAGGAGAGTACACTATATAAGGGTAGGAGTGCTAGAGCGGCTAAAAAAGGCTGGCGTAAAGCTTTATATAAAAAAGTACGGTACCGTTGTCGTATAGCCATGTTGAAGAGCATGGCTAATATCCCAAATTGCAAGGGCGTAAAAATGATATGTGTATCAAAAGGAGCACGTAATAGCCCTCCAACAACGCCGAGAGTAAATGCGGCTAAAGGTCCTAAAGTGCCACCTGCAAGCATCCAGCCGAGCGCTCCAAAGACCATCAACGCCATACCAGGAAATTCGAAGGGAATACCGGGCCATGACATCTGTGAGGCAGTTTTAATATAAACCCCTATGAATAAATTGCCAAAAATGGTTAGTAAAAAAAGACCACTAAATTTTAACCAAGTGCGTCTTTCCCACAGAATACGATAAGCTTTCCCACTTATATATAACCAAGCTGCAACCCCTAATAGGGATGCAAAAAAAGCCCACCCAAAAAGATCGGGCAAATTAATAAAAGGAAGAGCAGTGAAGAGTGTGCTAATAAATCTAGGCATATTTCTTGGCAATCATTATAGCCTTAAAAAATCCTTTTTAGGAGAAAATAACCGCAGTTTCTGCGTAAACACCACGATAAGCCTCAGGGAGCAATCCCGCAATATGCGACATGACTAAATCGGCATTTTTTTGACGAGATTCGCGTCTTTCCTTCCCTTTGCTTATTGTGGGTGGTAAATTTATTTCGTGTCCAATTCGCAAAGTAAGAGGAGGGCGTTTTCCACGTTTGGCAAGTTGCCAATATTCGGGGGATGTTCCTATAATCGCTGCGGGTAAAATCGGCACTTGTGCTTTTTCAAAAATATAGGCGATCCCGGGTTTCGCGCGTTTCATGGCGATTTCTCTTGAACGAGAGCCTTCTGGTGCAATTAAAAGTGGGTACCCTGTTTTAAGTGCAGCGAAGATTTTATTCAGTAATACACGATCATAATCTCCACGATGAACAGGAATCACGCCATACCATGTCAGAATTTCTTTTTGTCCTAGACCTTCAAAAGCTGTATGCGCTGCAATAATTTCGAGCATTTCTGGCCAAAAAGCGGCGATAAAAGGTGGGTCGAACATAGAGACATGGTTCATCGCTAAAATATAAGCTTTCCCGAAGGGAATATTTTCTTTTCCCTCAATCTTGATTGGTGAGAGCGTACGGAAAATGCCCCGCAACCCAGCTTTAATAAGTGGGCGTGTATATTTTGCTCTAGGGGAAATAATATAGTCACTCATTTATAGAGTGCCATAATTTTTTCGAAAACTTGCTGAATATCTAAATTGTCGGAATTTAGAATAATGGCATCCTCTGCTGAGCGGAGGGGGGCAAGGTCGCGCGTGCTATCAACGTGATCGCGCTCTTTGACTTTTGTGAGGATTTCGGCGTAGTTTGCTTGCTCTCCACGTGCGATAACCTCATCGTAGCGACGTTGGGCACGTTCTTCGGCGGAGGCATCGAGATAAATTTTTAACTTTGCTTCGGGCATGACGACTGTGCCTATATCTCGTCCTACCATGACTACGTTGCCGCGTAGCCCAATGCGACGTTGTTGTTGACTTAAGGCAGCGCGTACGCCTGCATAAGCCGCAACAGTAGATACATTTGTATCTACTGCGGGTTTACGACAAGCCCAAGTGATATCTTCCTTTTCGACGATTACGTCGGAAGAACGACCATCGGCTTTGGTTGGAGGCTGAATATCTATAGGTGTTTTTTCAGCGATTTTGCTGACTGCGTCTTCGTCTGATATATCAACACCGTGTTGGATGGCTGTCCATGTTATGGCTCTATACATAATACCAGTATCAAAAAAAATATAGTCAAGAGCATCAGCGACTTTAGCGCCTACGGTAGATTTTCCTGAGGCGGCGGGGCCGTCTATTGCGATTGTATTTGGGGTCATAAGGGTATATTCTTAGTATTGAAAATAAATTTTGGGTGGGCGTAAGTATTCTGCTTTGCGTTTTGCCTAATTTTGTGCGTCAAAAAATAAATCGTTTCGTACCCACAAGATAATTATTTCATAACTCTCAGGTACTTCACGTAAAATTACCCATTTTGGCCAGCTATTCATTAGCAACCAATCGGGGCTTTTTCGCCACGTAAAATCTTGCCCTCTATAACTGGCGGCAAGGCCAATATCTTCTGTGTAGGGGCTAATGACTAAATCGGGGGTGGTGGATGAATCCAGGATGGCAACTTCGCTTAGGTCATGATTGCGGAGTACCCAGTTTAGGGCGGGGGAGTTGACGCCCGTCAGTACGATGTTGAGGCTTTGTGCGTCTCCGCTTCCCCAAGTTGAAATCTGCCCCACTGTATCCACGAGCAAGCCAGCTTGAGCCACGCGCGGGGCGTTATCCCATAGCTCTATCCCTTTTGGGGTCCTTAATCCTGTTGCCCCCCATGCCGTGCCGAGCGTATAAATCGTCAATCCTAAAATAATGCCCCATGCGCCGCCGAGTGTGGCAATTTCTACCGACCATCCGATGGCAATTAATGAGAGGCTTAGGATAAGTAAGCCAATGGATGCGGCTAAAAGATATTGATGTGTGGATGTGAATTCGGGGTTGCCAGGCAAAATACTTGCACTGGCGAGATTGAGCCATGAGAAAAGGAGCAAAATGATGGTGAGGGCGAAAACGCCAAGGGTTTCATTGCGCTCGTAGGTTGGTTTTCGAAAATAACGGGGGATTTCAATTGCGCTCAAAATCCAGAGGGGAATGCCTGCCCAAATCAAGTCGCTGACTTGGCGAGCGGGGTAAATTAGCGTAAGTATCAGCGCAATTGCAGCCCATAAGGCCAAAAATATTTTATGCTGGTTTTTTTCTTTGAGGGCACGCCAAATGGAGATTATGCCAAATAAGAGTGCAAGAGGATAATAAGTGAATAATCCAAATAAAATGTGAGTGATGGGAACACCAGATGCAAAACGCCAGCCACTTAAATAATTGGTAAGAGAGTTAAGCCATGCGCTGATGCCATTTGGGGAGAGTAGTAGCCGTGTGCTAAAGAGAAGAATTGTGCCACCCATGAATATTGCCGCAATTTTAAGATCTGCGCCTTCGTTTCGTGCGTGATTTGGGCTTGAATGCTCTTCTTCAAGATCTTCGTGGCGAAGCAGATTTTGCCCAATTGCCCAGCTTAGCCCAATGCCGAGTAACCCCATCCAAAGCGATGCACCACCAAGCAATGCAACACCTGCAAAGAGACCAGCCCATTTTGGGTTATTATTTTTCCACATTCCCCATGCAAATGCCCCGAAGGTAAGAGCGAGCATTGTCCCGTTGGCTTGGCGTGATAGGGCAACTAAACCAGGGGCGATTGCGAGAAGAAAGGCGGCAGTTATTGCAGTTCTCTCTTTCAGTTCTCCTCCAAAAAGGGAAAGAACCCGTCCTTCTTTCTTAGGGGGAAGGTTAGGGTGGGGGCTTTTATGAATAAAATAAGGCAGAAAGACAATAAAGCTCCCCGCAAAAGCAGGCACAAAACGAGCTAAGAAATTTGTGCTTTCAAGTGTGTAAAAGAGAAAACTGGTAAAGGCGATATATCCCGCTTGCCCACTGAGCAGAACTTTCTCTCCCTGTGCAAGGGAGAGGGCTTGAAGAGCCCAATTTGCTTCTGTATCTGTTAAGGGGAGCGCGCCAAGTTCTATAAAGCGTAATAAGGCGGCGAGGAGAAAGGCGAGTAAATATAGGTGATCGTAGCGTGATTTCATGGGGTTATTTTAGCACAAAGAATAGAGTTTTCTAGCCACAGATTTCACGGATTTTACAGATTAAAAAAGAAAATTCCGCGTAATCTGTGTAATCAGTGGCTAAAGTTTCTCCCTTTTTCTTATCAACTCCCGAATCGCATTCCCAGTATAGGAATCAATGGGTAGTGCTAAGGCATCGTTTAATGTCACCCAGACATAAGATTGGGCTTCATCGTTGAGGATTACATCGCTCGAATCTGTTTTGCAGGCAAAATCAAAGAAGATGAAGTGCATATCTTTCCAGAAGGATTTATCTTTAATGAATTCCTGAAAAAAGATGAATTCTAAATCATAAATATCTAGCCCTGTCTCTTCTTTAGCTTCACGGATTAAGGCATCGGTCATTTTTTCGCCGACTTCTATATGCCCACCTGGGACAACATATTTATCGTGAAATTTATGCGAGCGAACAAGGAGCATTTTACCTTCGGGGTTGAATATCAACGCCCCGACAGTGGGATGGGGGAAGGATTGAGTTTTCATATGAGGGATTATAGCAGGAACCATTAATGTTCTTCGCTAGAAAATCTTCATTCTTCACTTTTTAGACCACTCTGCATACCATTTTTCTGGGTCTGCGGCAAATGGACAAACCGGTGCTATCCATGTAGCGAATTCTGATGTAGCGTATTCGTACGGGCTAACTTTAGAAGGTGGAAGGTCAAGAGCGTAATCATAAATAAATTGACAGCTTTCGTTCATAGGAATTTCCCTAATTGAATCAAATAATGTCAATGATAATTCGTCTGTAAAGAAACAGACAGCGCCAACCTCGGGAGGAATGGCAATTTCATGGATGAGCGGGTCAATGTAATTTTGGAAGTATGAACTACGTGCTGCTATACCGCTTGTAAAAAACTCTCCTTCGTTGCGGTCGCAAATCAAAATGATGATTTGAACCTCAAGCATTCTGCGTGCCTGTCGTTCCTCTGTTGACAACGCTATATATAGTGTCTGTGTTGGCCATACTTTTGCTGTGGGCATTAGTGTTGCTGTCGGTGTTGCGGTCAGTATGGCCGTTGGCATTGGGCCCAGTGTTTCCGTAATCTCTGGCACAGTTGTTTCGATTGAATTTGCTGTTGTTTTGTGGTTTGATCTTGGCATGTAAAAAATCAGCACAATAATAGTCGCTGTCAATATCACAACAAAAAAAGCAATGAAAACTTTAAGATACTTTTTGTTTGAAATCATAGCTCAATTTGTCTCCCGCAAAAAATGCCTTAGCTCGAATACTGATTGGCCTTCTTCACGATATCATCCAAATGAATTTTAGCCTAATGTGTAATCATCAATGTTTAGTTTGTAGTTATATTTAATCAATTCTATACTATATAGAGTAGTTACGAAAAAGACTTTAATTTTTTTTTGCGAAAAAAATTAGTAAATTGACAAACTCGTATCCACATCTTCTGCCCATTCATTAATCCCGCCTTCGAGATTTTTCAATTTGCGAAAGCCTGCCCCAAGTAAAATTTCAATCGCATAGAGAGAACGATTTCCCGTACGGCAAAAAACCACAATTTCTTGGGCAGTATTTAGCTCTGAAAGTCGGCTGGCAAGTTCTCCAAAGGGGATATTTTTAGCCTCTGGTAAGTTTGAGATTTTTTGTTCATGAGGTTCTCGCACATCTAAGAGTAGGGGGGAAGAGCTTTTCATTTCAGTGGCTAAATCTAGGGCACTTATATCCCATTCGTTGGGCATTTCGTCTATATGATGTCCGGGAACGCCACAGAACTCTTCATAATCAATTAATTCGGTGATGGTCGGGTTTTCGCTACAGACGGGGCATTTAGGGTTTTTCTTAAGTTTGACATAATCAAAAGACATTTCTAAGGCATTGTAGAGCATTAATCTGCCAACAAGGGATGAGCCGATTCCAAGTAACACCTTAATCGCTTCGGTAGCTTGGATAGAGCCAATTGTCCCTGGCAGAACGCCAAGTACACCCCCATCCGCGCATGAAGGCACAAGATGTGGGGGCGGTGGCGTGGGAAAAAGACAACGATAACAAGGGCCTTCTTTTGCATAAAAAACACTGGCTTGTCCGTCAAATTGGTAAATTGACCCGTAGATATTAGGGATTCCCAGAAATACAGCCACATCATTGCTTAAATAGCGCGTAGGGAAATTATCCGACCCATCGATGATGATATCGTATCCCGTGGCGATGCGCATCGCGTTTTCAGCGGTAAAAGGTTCATTATAGCTATCCACCTGGATATACGGATTCAAGCCCAACATTCGCGCGCGTGCCGACTCCACTTTTAGCTTATCGAGTGTATTTGTGTCGTGAATAATTTGGCGTTGTAGATTCGAATCTTCCACCATGTCATAATCTACTAAACCGATTCTGCCAATCCCCGCTGCCGCGAGATAGAGGGCAATAGGAGAGCCAAGTCCGCCTGTGCCGATGATGAGAGCAGAGGAGGCTTTTAGCTTTTCTTGCCCCGCTAAACCTACTTCTGGGATGAGGAGATGGCGCGAATAACGTAAAAATTCTTGATCTGTGAGCGTTGTCATTGTTTAGCCTCTTCCACCTGCAATGGAGGGGATAATTAGTAAAAGGTCTTTTTCAGTAAGGGGAGTGTCTAACCCCTCTAAGTCTCTGATATGTTCTTCGCCTAAAAATAAATTAACAAAGGCGCGTAATTGCCCATATTCATTATAGATGCTTTTCTTTAAATCGGGGTAGATGGAGAGTAAGGAATCAAGTGCGGCGTTAACGGTCTTACCTTCTACGCTGATGTCTTTTTCACCCTCTGTATAAGCGCGTAAAGGCGTAGGGATTTTGATGATTGGCATGATGTCTTAAGTCCTTTTTTTGTAGCTCTCTGTGCACTTCGTGTGCTTTGTAGTTTTAGTTTAACGATTTTTTCTTCTAGAAAACCACTACGGCTTTCTTTTAAACGCCATGAACGAGATGTAATAGCTGTGCCATTTTTAACACTGGTGATGATATAAGAGAAGAAGGTATTCGCCCATTTTAAATCAAATGCTGAAGGTTCATCAGGGTGATCAGGATGGGAATGGAAAACGCCCACAATACTTAATCCCATTTCTTCTGCACTTTCATCGGCTCTAATTATATCTTGTGGCGTGACAGTATAGCGATTATGTCGGGCTTCTTTTTCGCGCGCATTTTTGACAGGGTATATAACCCTCACTTCTCGAAAATTATTATGATCTATGCCAAAAAGAAAGCCTACACCCTCTTCGGGGTAGGCTTTCTCTCCAAGCCTATGAATTTCTTTGAGAAAAGCGGCTGAAATTTTAAGCATTAGTAGCTACTTATTTCCACAAAGTTTCGTGGCTCAAATACTTATAGCCGGCATCGGGGAAAACAGTCACGACAACGCCTTTATCTAATTCTTCGGCCACACGCAAAGCAGCAACAGCGGCTGCGCCAGAAGAAAGCCCCACAAAGAGTCCTTCTTCACGCGCAAGACGGCGCACCATTTCGTGTGCAGCTTCGGTTTCAACTTCAATATAAGAGTCGGGCAAATTGGCGTCATAAATATGCGGATGTTTTGAGCTAGCCATATGCTTTAAACCTTCAAGGCCATGTAAGGCTCTTATTGGTTGCCCAGCCACTAATTTGATTTTTGGATTTACTTCACGCAGATAACGCCCCGTGCCCATCATTGTGCCAGATGTTCCCAGCCCAGCGACAAAATGTGTAATTTGCCCAGCTGTTTGCGCATAAATTTCAGGGCCAGTGCTGCGATAATGTGCCATCCAATTAGCAGGATTGCCATACTGGTTGGCATAAAAATATTTTTCGGGGGATTTCTTCAACATTTTCTGGACGACAAGCATAGCTCCCTCTGGATCTTCACTTGCCTCCGTTAAAATTAAATCTACGCCAAGTGAACGGAGAATAGCAATCCGTTCTTGGCTGGCATTTTCTGGGAGTGCAAGGGTGACTGGAATCCCCATTGCCGCACCAAAGGTCGCATAAGCGATGCCAGTATTACCCGACGTGGAATCGAGTAAGCGTTTATCAGCGGTTAAATCTCCGCTTGCAATAGCAGTTTGGATGATATTTAGTGCAGCACGGTCTTTGATTGAGCCACCGGGGTTGAACCACTCTGCTTTTGCGTAGATATTTACAGCGGCTGGCAAGCCCAAGGTTACGCGGCGAAGTGGTAAGAGGGGAGTATTTCCCACGTGGGCAGATAAACTATCCACTTGTAAATCTAAAAAATTCTTTTCTAAGGTTAAGGTATTCATCATATTCTCTCTTGAAAAAATAAGAGCCAACAGGAAATAAAAAAAGACAGTGCGAAGGCACATCTATTTGATGCGGAATTCGTTCACTATCTTTCAACTGTTGGCAGGTTTTGAAGAGACGGTGGTTACGAACCCCGCCCCATACACGAGCAATATCTAGAGAGAATTTTTAGAGAGTTTGAATACATGATTTATATTCTACCAATCTTGTCTTATTTGTCAAGCAAAGAATTGGTTTTCCATGCGAAAGCTACAGGCTCTCGCATGGAAAATGTGAAATTAGATAAAGACGATCTGTGCGCCATCTGTCATATCCATAAAATCGGATGCGGTGACGACTTTGTCGATGCAGGGGAGGAAATCTTCGTCTTTGATGTCGAACATATCTACGGTCATTTTGCAACCGTACATATTTGCACCAGCATCTGAGAGCATTTCCATATATTCTCGCACAGGAGGAACGCCAAGTGCTTTCATTTTCATTTTCATGAACCAAGTGGCAAATGCGGACATGCCAGGGATGATGCCCATGATATTAGGGATGCCCCAGTTGCCGGTTGGTAAGCCCATCATACTCATCTTGAAGCTGGTGTTGGCTACGGGGGCAATTTCGAGGCGATCAACACGTTTTTCGGTCACGAGATCAAGCCCCCAGAAGGTGAAAAAGATGGTTACATCTATGCCATCGCCTAGCGCGGCCCAACCCATGATGAGGGCGGGATAAGCCATATCAAGATCGCCTTTTGAGCAAATAAACGCAATGTGCCGATTTTTTTCTTCTGACATTGTAGAACTCCTTTTTAGAGAGACTTCAGACTCAAGACATCAGACCTCAGTTTTTTAGAGATTGATGATGCTGAAATCCAAAATGCTCTTTATCTCAATGCAAAGCATTGAGGTTTTTGTGGTGTTGCAAGGCATGGCATTGCAACCAGAGAATTGGAACGAGGCTTAGGTCTTAGGTCTAAAACCTTAAGTCTTTTAGACACAACCTTCAGGTTTACCAAGTCCTGAAATCTTGGCCACTTTCTTGGCTGGGCCTTTAGGGAAAAGTTTGAATAAATCTTTTGTGGTTACGCCAGCACCTTTGGTGATTTCGCGTAGGGTGGGGGCAGCACCAGAATCGGCGGCACTTTCTCGACAGAAATTGATTACTGTCCAGTGTGCATCGGTGAGGGTGATTCCTTCTTTTTCTGCGAGAGCGGCAGCGAGTTCTTCTGTCCACTCTGCTGGAACAGTCATAAAACCGTCTTCATTTAGGGTGATATTATCTAGTGCAGTCATAATTTATTTCTCCTATATTCATTATGCGGGCGTTTCGCCCATAACTTTGAGTAAATTGAGCATACGGGACATACCACGTTTAACTTGTGGGTTGCCCATTTCTTTGATTAGTTTGAAGGTGGATATATTCTCATCAGCGTCCGGAACTTCACGGATAGCATCTACGCCCTGATTAGCGATTGCCATAATTTCTGGCTGGGTCATATTTTTGACCGTTTTCAGGATGACAACAACATTATCTGCCAGTGCTTGCACATCTTCTTCGTCGAACTCTGTGACGATTCGTTCAACAATCTGCCAACCTTCACGAGCAAAGGCGAAGTAACCCTCACGCTCTAATCGATCTAATTCATGGACGCCTTGATTGAAGATTTGCTTACCAAGAAATTGCATGTCTTCGCTGAGTTCCATTGCATTTTCAAGTTGATCAAGCAGTTTTGTGAGTAAGTGAGTGTCACGCAAAACGCGTTTGAGTAGAAAGAATAGGTCTTCGGCTTGAAAATCAGAGCCGATTTCTGCCAATTCTTCAATAGCCAGCTTGACCATATGGTTGCCAATTGGGAGCAGGTCGCGTTGCAACTCTTCCATTTCTTGTTGACGGCGTTGTTGCTTCGCCATGTGACTTTCAATGCGATCCATTTTCTCCATAAGCAAGGAGAAATCTTCTTTGGTGATGGTGCTTTCAGTAGTAGCAGTCATCGTTTTCTCCTATTTCCATTTCCCAGCCATGCTCATCTGTGACTCGAAAGGCATTTCGCCGCCTTTCAGCAAGATATTCCAATACATCCAGCGGAACATCATCTTGCCCCAGTGATTGGCATAAGATTCTTTGAGTAGGGAGAAGGGACCGAAGCCAGGTAGTGGATACTTGCCTGGGAGCGGCTCTACATCGTAGTTGAAATCAATCAACACACCTTTTTCAAAACCAGATTCGATATAGCAATTGGCATGTCCGTCAAAATCGGGGAGTGGTTCTAAGCCTTCCATATCTCGGTGAATATTCTCAATCAAAATATCGAGCATAAAGTGCGCCACAGAGCCAGCCTTAGAAGCAGGGACATTACCCGCATCGCCGATAATCCACACATTTTTCCATTTATCAGTTTGCAAAGTGTGTTTATTGGTCGGCACAAAATTGAGTTCATCCCCCATACCAGAGTTGCCAATTACTTCTGCCCCCATATTGGTCGGGATAGTTACGAGTACATCATAGCCAATTTCAGTCTCATCATAAGAGCGGATAACCTGTTTGCCGTGATCCACTTCCATAATATTGTATTCTGGTATCAGGTTGATATTTTTATCATCCAGCATCCCGCCCAAAATAGAAGAAGCACGTGGTTTTGTGAAAGCACCAGAGAGCGGTGTTGCAAAACTAATATCTACTTTGTCACGGATGCCGCGCTCATGGAAGAACCAATCTGCTAAAAAGAGAAACTCTAGCGGGGCAACGGGGCATTTAATCGGCATTTCGGTGATATTTAGCACCATCCGCCCGCCTTTCCAGAATTTCAAGAAATTACCTAATTTTGTCGCACCGTCTAGGGTGTAGTAAGGGAAAACATTCTTCATCCACGCGGCTTCGTCATCCAGCCCTGGGGTTTCTTCAGGGTGGATATGGCTACCAGTCGCAATGACCAAATAGTCATAACTGATTTTCTTTTTTGCCTTGCCTAAAGTAACGCGGTTTTTTTCGGGCTCAATCAATTCAATATCTGAGAAAATTACGTCTACTTGCGGAGGCAAAAAATTGCGTTTCGGTTTCACTACATCGGCAGGCGAATATGTGCCAAAGGGGATAAATAAAAATCCCGGCTGATAATAATGCGTTTCGTCTCGGTCAACGATAACGACGCGCCATTCTTCCATGTCGAGAATCTCGATCATTTTATTCGCAACCATTGTGCCGCCCGTGCCGGCACCGAGAATGAGAAATGTTTTCATAGAAAACTCCTTTAATTGGATGTGGATTCTGTTACTGCCGCGACTGCAACTTCGGCTCGTTTTTTGAGATCATCTGCCATAACTGCTCGTAATAAATCCAAGGCATCAATGACGCGCTTATCTGCCAAGGAATAGTGGATATATTGCCCATCCCGCGTCGAGACAACCAAGCCGCGTTCACGCAAAATCTTTAAATGTCGTGATACGGTGGGTTGTGGGGCGTTGGTTTTCTCAGCGAGTTCATTAACGTGGAGTGCGCCATCAGCTAGAGAATATAAAATTAAAATACGGAGTGGGTCAGCGAGACCGTTACAAAGTTGAGCATGCAATTGATGAATTTCGTCTTTTAAGCTCATAAGAACTCCTTGATTAGTTCGCATATTCGCTTTTGTGAATATGTGAACTAACTCTAACATTTTGAAAAAACAGTTGCTAGTATATTTTGTCACAACCCTTACAAACAAATGTCACTCGCCTATTCGGGTAGTCTATGTCGTATATTCAAATTGTAACAAATAATATCTTGTGGTACGATTGTTCAACAAATAAAGAGGTGATTACTATGGAATTATATGAAAATGATGCAATATCAGTAAATGTAGGCTCGCGCTTGCGGGAGCTAAGGTCGGAACGAAATCTTTCTATTCGTGCGCTAGCACGTAAAAGTGGTCTGTCTGCTAATGCCCTCAGCATGATTGAGCGTGATAAGACTTCGCCTTCTGTGAGTACTTTATATAAGCTTGCAGATGGTTTGGGTGTGCCAATTACTTCCTTTTTTGGTGAGCAGACAGATCGAGAAAGTGTTGTTTTTGTAAAAGCAGACCAGCGCACCCATGTTCCTTTTCAGCGTGGTACATGGGAAGGGCTGGGTGGTCAAAACTTTATAGGTAAAGTAGAGCCCTTTGTATTGACCCTTCAAAGCGGCGCAAATAGCGGTATGCACACATTGGTACATACCGGGCATGAATTTGTCTTTTGTTTGCGCGGAGAATTAGAGTATCAGGTTGAGGATGAATACTATACTTTAGAAGCAGGTGATAGCCTGATGTTCTCTGCACGCCTGCGACACCGTTGGCGCAATATTGGTGGGAATGTGACCAATGTTCTTTTCTTGCTTTCAGGTTTTGCGGAAGGCGAACGTCCAACACCTATGCATATGGCGAAGCAGAGTAAGGCAGACGAAAAATCAAATATTGAGTAAATAGGTAAAAAAATGCTCAAAATAATTTTGAGCAAGAAAA
>JABGQV010000113.1 GCA_018648655.1 Anaerolineae bacterium
AACTGTACTACAGGAAACCCTATTCATTCACGCTTTTTTTGGCGAAGGTATTGCAGAAACGGTGGAGATAAAAATATATTGTGCAACCGAATCTTTTAGTGCTTGGACCGACAAGTCGACAATGCGCGGGAAATAGCCACAGGTATCAATGACTGCGTCCCATTTTCTACCAGAGAGTTTGTCTAGGTCTTTTTCTCGATCTCCCTGAATGCTCTCTACTTGTGGGAAAATATCGGGGTTAGATTCTCCACGATTAAAAAGAGTAATTTGATGACCACGTGCTATAGCTGCTTCTACCAAATGACGCCCTACAAAGCGTGTTCCCCCAATAATGAGAATATTCATGCTGCTCCTAATTTTTATGCGCTATGCTCGTGATCTCCATCACAACAGGTGTCGCTGAGAGCTAGTGTTCCTTCATCGGAAGGAATTAATTGTAGGCTCCCGCCATAGGCTGCAATGAGATTTTCAGGGCTGAGGGCTTCCTCAGCAGGCCCAATGGCAAGAAGATGTTTATTTAATAACATGACTCTATCGAAACGTTCGCTCGCCATCTTTAGATCGTGCAAGGAGATGAGGGCGGTTACATCCCGCGATTGGAGTTCATCCAAAATTCCAAAAATATCTTCCTGAGATGTAGCATCTAGCCCTGTCATCGGTTCGTCCATCAGGATAATTTCGGCTTCTTGAGCAAGGGCACGCGCGATAAACATGCGCTGTTGCTGACCGCCAGAAAGCTGGTCTATTTGGCGCTTGGCGAGATGGTCAAGTTTGACGAGGTTGAGGGCATTATGCACCACATCCCAATCGTGTGGTTTTGGGTTACGAAAAAGCCCAAGATGCCCAACGCGCCCCATCATGGCAACATCGGCAACTGTCACGGGGAAAGTCCAATCTACCTGATTACGTTGGGGTACATAAGCGATGCAAATATGACCATCGGGGGCGTGCCCAAAAATTTGAATTTTACCCGATGTCTGTTTTTGCACACCCGCAATAATTTTGAGCAAGGTGCTTTTCCCTGCGCCATTGGGTCCCACTATGGCAATCCGCTCACCCGTTTTCAGCGAAAAAGAAACCTCGCTAAGCGCGTTCCCGCTTTCGTAACGCATAGAGAGTTTTTCGGCGTGCAAAATGGGTACGTCTTTATCATGTTCATGACGTTGCTGACGGTTTAAATGTCTGGAGGTTTTTTTGAATTCTTTAAAAAAGCTCATAATTTATTTCTTCTCTCATGCAAAAACGCAGCAAAGTTTTTATTTTTTCTTAGCATCTTTGCGCCTTTGCGTGAAATATAAAGTTACTTTAATGCGTTCACAAATGCGTTCGTATTGTATCGTAAATAATCTAAATAACTCTCTGCTTCGCCACCAGCTTCACTCAATGAGCCAGTATAAAAATAAACCAATTTTATACCTGTATCTTCGGAAATTTGTTCAGCCAAATTTGCATTCACCGTATTCCCCACGAAAATCGCCTGTACGCCTAAAGCAGAAATCGCATCTTCAATCTCTGCTAGCTCTTGCGCCGAAGGTTCTGCAAGCGAAGAATAGCCCTCAACAATTGCGCCAACTTGCTCTAGCCCATATTCTTCTACATAATAGCCCAGCAAACGATGGTCTGTTACGATTTTGCGTTTTTCTACAGGGATTTTCATAATCTCTTCCCGAATCCACGCATCAATTTCTTCTAATTCAGATATATAGGATGCCGCAGATTCGGCGTATTTTTGACCATTGGATGAATCAGCTTCACTTAGTGCCAATTCTATATTCTGCACCCAAATCATCACATTATTGGGATCAGTCCACGTATGCGGATCGCCCTTGTCGTGCGCGTGGTCTTCATGGTCATCGTGATGCCCGTCTTCATCTTCTTCGTGCTCGTCATGATGTCCATCTTCACCTTCTTCATGGTCAGCGTGGTCACCCTCATCTTCAGTATGACTATCTTCGGGATGAGTTAAAAGTTCAACCCCCTTTGAGACCTCTACCACACGCTCTTCTGCGCCTGCGCTCTCTAGTAAATGCTCAATAAAAGCTTCTAAGCCCGCGCCATTTGCAAAAATAATATCCGCATCTGCTACCATCGCAATATCTTGCGGGGATGGGTCAAAACTATGTGGGTCTGTCCCTTCGGGAAGCAGAATCTCTACATCTATCAAATCCCCGCCGACCTGCCGAACTATATCTGCAACGATGCTGGTCGTCGCAACGACGTTCAATTTACCAGAATTAGATTCAGGGACGCTCACTCCGCCGCACGCCGCCAAAAGGCTAAAGGTAGCCAATATAAATAATACTTTCTTCATTTCAAACTCCTTATTGAAAACGGTTTTCATTTAACCGCGAAGATTTTACCTTCTCATATACAATGTGTCAATAAAAGGGCATGAGAAAGATAATAAGAAAGGGGAATCTGTTATATAATACTACCCATGTTCACTGTTAACCTTATTTTCTCGCTATCGAAAATCGGGAGAATGCACTTGTTCCACCCAACTAAAAAATGAAATCTGATACTTGGCTCAAAGAACTTCGAAAGCAAGGCTACAGACTCACTGAAGCACGCCGTGCCGTTGTTGAGACCGTTGCGCAAAGCCCACGCGCCCTCTCTCCTACCGATGTCTATAACTTGTCAAAAGAACACTACCCTGCATTAGGATTAGTCACTGTCTATCGCACTCTCGAAAAGCTTGAAGAATTACATCTTGTTCAGCGTGTCCATCAAGAAGAAGGTTGCAATGCTTATCTCTCGGAAGCGGAGGGACACCAACATTTGTTAATTTGCACCGAATGCAAAAAAGCGGTCTACTTTGAAGGCGATGATCTTGGTGATTTCTTTGGCGAAGTCGGGAAAGCGCATAATTTTGTAGTCAACGAACATTGGTTGCAATTATTTGGTATTTGTAAAGATTGTAAAAGGATTTGTGACTAATACATCAGATTTAGCTTTATCTTTGCGCAAAACAAGGTAAAAGAAATATAACTTAGAATAAATCGTACCTGAATTGATGAAAATCTGCCCACAAACAGACATAAATAAGCACTTTTTATTGAAGATGGTGCGGCATATTTTCTCAGTTTTTTTTTCAAAAGGAGAAATAATAAAATGTGTATGTTCTGTACCGCTATCCCCGCAACAGCAACCGCTGGAATAGCTCTCAATGCAAAACAAAAACGTGAGAAAAAAGAAGCACTAAAAGAAGGCAAAAGTCTTAAAAGAGAAATTCCTGTCAATTCATTAACTTTTATTGCAGTTGGCTCTTTAATAGCCGCATCCGTTCTTTCGCACAAGATATTATATAGCTGATGAAATATCGTCTTCTGCTATAGTATTATCTCTGATAAGAACACATACCTCACCAAAGAACGTCAATGGAAACAGAAAATATTATTGACTTAGAAAAATATAGCGTTGTGGATTGTCGCACCAAAATCAGCTTTGTGCCCCCCAATACAGCAAAAATCCTTTACCTGAAAAAAATAACGTGACGGTTTTAATTAATAACCAACAGAAAAACTGGCGAGCCCTCTCTCTATCTTCAAAACTGCTATAATCCCCTCATGCAAAAAATCACTCGTTGGATTATCCCCCTCGCGGCACTTTTTGCCCTTGCCGCTTTTATCTATATCGCCCCGCCGGGGCTTCTCGGTAAAGCAGATGCTGTTGGTTATGCCATCTGTCATCGAATTGACGAACGCTCTTTTCACCTTCACGATCGCCAACTCCCCATGTGCGCACGTGATACGGGCACCTTCACAAGTGCAGGGCTAACCCTCCTTATCCTGGCCCTCAGCAAGCCGAAATACGCAGGAATGCCATCCAAGAAAATTATTTTTGCCCTAGTTGCCTTTTTTCTGGCATGGGCATTTGATGGCGCAAATTCCTATCTCTATCTTATTAAACAGACTTATGATGGGGCATTATCGCAAATTCCGAATATCTATATTCCAAATAATACCCTCCGTCTCCTAACAGGCACGGGGATGGGCATGGGCATGGGCGCAACGCTCTTTGCTGCCTTCAACCAGACTGCCTGGAAAAAACTAGATATGCGCCCCGCGCTCAAAGATTGGCGTGATTTAGGCACCTTAGTCGGGATTTTATATCTCGTTGCCCTTGTCATTCTGAGCGAATCTATTATTGTCTTGTACCCTATCGCTTTTATCAGCGTATTTGGCGTATTAGCCCTTCTCTCTCTGATCTTTAGTGTGGTCTGGATGATGATAATGCGCCAAGAAAATAGTTTCACAAATCTCAAAGAAATGTGGATAGCACTCTCAGCAGGTCTCACCCTTGCCCTCATTATGCTCCTTGTCATTGATTTGCTTCGCCTACGAATGACAGGCACTTGGGGCGCGTTCCCGATGGGATAAGCATTTCGTAAAAGGACTAAAAAATGGAACTTCTCACTGGTGTTTTTTCCGCCTTCGGACTATCTGCTAGCGCAGGGCTAAATGCTTATATTCCGCTTCTTGCCGTTTCGCTCCTAGCAAAATTTACCAACCTGATAGAACTTCAAAGCCCATGGGATACCCTCACCAGCTGGTGGGTCATTGGCGCAATAATTGTGCTTGGTGCTATCGAATTCTTTGCCGATAAAATCCCCGCTGTAAACCACGTCAATGACATCATCCAAACTTTTGTCCGCCCCGTAGCAGGAGCCATTCTTTTTGCGGCCAGTGCCAAAGTAATTACAGATATGAGCCCTATTCTCTCTATGATTTCAGGATTATTTGTTTCTGGCAGCGTACATACCGTCAAATCTGCTGCAATACGACCAGCAGTCACGGCCTTCACAGGCGGGGTCGGGCATACACCCGTTAGCATCGCAGAAGATATTATTGCTACATTTTTATCTATACTTGCAATACTTATTCCGATAATTATTGGTATTATATTAGTATTAGTTATAACAACCTTTATTTGGGCAAAATGGCGTAAAGCCAACGCCTTAAAAGCAGGCTAATAAGGAGAAAGAAGATGACCCAAGAACCCTATCAACAAGCACCATCTGCTCCCCCCACCAACTCGATGGCACTTACTAGTCTTATCGCTGGCATCGTAGGCTGGACAGTCGCACCGTTTCTCGGCTCTCTGGTTGCCATTATCACAGGGCATATGGCAAAAAAAGAACTCAAAGAACGCATGGGGCAAGAAAGTGGCGATGGCATGGCAACAGCAGGTCTTGTCATGGGCTATTTGCAACTCATCCCTTCTATACTATGTATCTGTATTGTCGGCATCATGTTTGCAATGGGCGTCTCTATCCCCATTCTTGATTCTATACTCAATTCATTCTAAAGGAGCTTCTCAATGAACGACAATCTCGTCCCACCTGTTGAAGAAAAGAAAAGCAATACCGCACTCATAGTCGGAATCGTTCTCGTTGTACTATGTTGCTGCCTAGTCGTTGCCGCTGGCGGCGGTTACTGGCTCTGGGAAAACGGTGATGCCCTTTTCGGACTTGCATAATCAAAAAAGGCTTCCTATAGGAAGCCTTTTTTATTTCTCTAAAACTTGAATGCGCGCAATATCCACGCCAATCTCTTCCCCCACTTTTAACGGATTAGCGTGATAGAAATAAAACCCTCCCACCAAACTGACCCTGTATTTATTTTGATAAAAACGGATATCATCCACGCGCCCATGTAATGAGGAATTTTCATCACCTAAGCTCACATCTTCTGGGCGGATTAAGAGCGGAACGCGCGTGTTTTCAGCTTGCTTGCCTTCAAAAGGCATTTTCAAAGACCCAAACACTGTCTCTACTAAACCATTTTTCAAAATATTGCCTTCTAAAACATTCCCTGCTCCTAAAAATTCTGCCACCCATTCCGAAACAGGATTCTCATAAACCTCCGCTGGTTTGCCACGCTGAACGATTTTTCCTTCATGCAATAACATCACGCGGTCTGCGAGAGCAAAAGCCTCTTCTTGATCGTGCGTCACATAAATCACTGGTACTTGGCTCTCCTGCAAAATTGCGCGCAACTCTGAAAGCAGATATTCGCGCAATTTACGGTCAAGGGCGCCTAAAGGCTCATCAAATAATAATAATCGTGGGCGCGGAGCCAGCGCACGCGCCAAGGCTACCCGCTGCTGCTCCCCCCCAGAAAGATTAGCAATACTCCGCATCTCAAATCCCAGCAAATCGACTTGTTTTAATGCCTTATTTACGCCCAAGGCAATTTCGTCTTTCCTAGTCTTTTGCATCTTCAATCCAAAGGCTACATTCTCAAATACATTCAAATGCGGGAAAAGGGCATAATCCTGAAAAATCAAACCAAAATTTCGCAGATGAGGTGGCATAGACTGAATAGACTGCCCCTCCCAAAACACTTCGCCCTCATCAGCAGCTTCTAACCCAGAAATGATTCTTAATAAGGTAGATTTCCCACTGCCTGAAGGACCCAAAAGACAAATAGTCTCTCCCTGGTCAATATCAAAAGAGATACCGCGCAAAAGCGGCTTTCCTTCGTAAGATTTGTAAATATTTTTGAGAGTCAACATTTTTTAATACCGTAATTTATAATTATCATTGCCCACAATTATTAATTTATGTCTTTTTTCTAGCTCTTTTGAAAAATAAAGGACTTCTGATTTATCGGCAGGGTGGAAAACAAATATTAGTTCAGGATCAAATTCTCCAAGATTATTAGGGATACTAAAGTTCTGTATTATTCCTAATCTTCTTTTATCGTCAAGAATATTTTTAATATCCCTAATTAAATTATTTCTAAAAACTTTGGTGTTTTTGCCATGTATATATTTTGAAAAATCATTGATATGTTCTTCAATACCAGATTTTCCTTTCGTAGCCCCCATACCTTTTTTAACTTCAAAGAAAATGATTTTATTTGTCTTACGCTCAATTCCTAATAAGTCAAAAACGGCTCTTTTTTCACGGTTTTCTTTTTTTATTTTATGTTGCTCAAAAGCATATTCCATATCAAGGATGATATATCTGTCATCTTTGCCTTGATTATCTCGAGCAATTTTCTGTTGTGTATCAAACTCTGCTCTATCTTTTTTATTATCTAGCCAATTATCAATAGCATCTTTTATTTCTTCAAAATACTGAGGTGGATTATCAACAGCTAAGGAGGTGTCTGGGACTTGACCATATTTTAAATCAACCTTCAATTTTCCTATTTCTAAGGCTTTACCTTTTCGGTAATAAATAAAGGCTTCACCTTCTCGTCTAACTTCTAAACGCAACTCATCATCTCTTTTAATATAATTAAGCAAAGGAGACAAATCACCACTTATCATTCTCTGAAGAAGTGCATTATTTATTTTTCTCATTTTCTTCCCAATAAGATTAGACTTCTAATACTTTGCACAAAAATTATACCCGCACTTACCACTCCGCCCCTGCCACTCTCACGCGCTCAATGACTAAAATCCCTAATGTCGTCAAGAGCATCAAAATAGTTGCCATTGCCATTGCCTGACCATAATTTAGGGCGCCAGGCTGAGATAAAAACCGATAAATCGCGGTTGGGATAGTGGGGTACTCAGGGCGCGCTAATAGCGATGTTGCACCAAACTCGCCAAGGGAAACGGTGAATGCAAAGGTGGCAGCAGATAATATAGCTCGCAGGATGATGGGAAAGTCTATCTCAAACCAAGTTCGTAAAGGGGATGCGCCGAGCATAGCAGAGGCCTCTCTATAGCGTTGCGGAATATTTGCCAGCGCAGGTTGTAGAGCACGAATAACGAAGGGTAAGGCAATCATCGTATGGGCGAGGGGAATAAGCCACGGAGAGGCTACCCAATTAAGCGGAGGTTTGCTGAAAGAGATGATGAATCCAAGGCCGAGAGTCACTGCAGAGGAGCCAAGTGGTAGCATCAGGAGCGGATCAAGAAGACGGTCGAGCCGTGTAGGTTTGGCGAGGGAGGCCGCAACAGGAAATCCTAGCAGGAGAGAAAGGAAAACAGTGATAGCGGCATATTGCAATGAATTCTTCGCGGCGGTGATGGGGGGAACGTAGAATCGTGAGCCTCGGCTGTTGACGAATAACTCACGATAGTAATCGGCACTCAAGCTCAAATCACGCGTGCCGCGATCTCCATCTATCTGTGTCACAGAACGCAGAGGTAAAGCCAGCATCGGAAGCAAAAACAATCCGATTAAAATAATTATAGAAAAAATAAGAAAAAGTTTTTCGGGAGTAGATTTAACACGGCGAGTGGGCATTTTAGCACTTTTCTGATATTTGGTGCGGGTAAGCATTTTGCTATATAAAATCGAAAAGACGAGGGTGCAAAGGAGTTGAATAATAGAGAGAAGCGCCGCGACAGGAAGGTTGAGGTAATAGAGAGTTTGAAGATAGATTTCGACTTCGAGGGTGGCAAATTTCGCACCACCAAGCAAAAGAATTACGCCGAAACTGGTGAAGTCGAAGAGAAAAACAAGGAGCGAGGCAGAAAAGATTGCTGGGCGGAGAATGGGGAAAGTAACACGCCAAAAAGCCTGCCAGCGATTTGCGCCTAAAAGACGGGCGGCATTATTAAGACGTGGGTCGAGTTGGCTGAGGGCGTTGCCTACAATGCGGATGACGATGGTGGTGTTGTAAAAAACGTGCGCAAGGAGAATGGCTTTGAGGCTGTAGAGAATGTCTATAGGCGGGGTTTCGAGGCTGAATGCGCTCATTAAGGTGATATTCAGCCAACCGTGCGTGCCTAAAAGGGCGTTAAAACCTGCCGCAACAACCACCGTCGGGAGCATAAATGGGACAGCAGTGAGAGCGCGTAAAATAGATTTTCCGTGAAAATCGTAGCGCGCAAAAATATATGCGGCCGGAAGCCCAATCACGAGGGTGAAGAGCATGGATAGCAGAGCTTGATAGAGGGTGAAGCCTAGGCTACCTGTGGCGACTTTTAGAGAAGTTAATGCGAGAAAATCAGGGGAATTCACACCCAACGCTAAAATTTTTACGAGGGGGTAGAAAAAGAATAGCGCGAGAAAGAGAAGGGCGGGGAGCCAGAATTTGATTTTCACAGTTTGAAGGTTTAAGGTTGAAAGTTTAAAGTTCAAGGTATGAAGACTAAAAGAGTTCGAGGTTGAAAAAGATCTTCAACCTCAAACTTTAAAACCTTAAGCCTTGAATATTAAAGTTATTTCAATACTCTTTGCGTCCAGTCGGCAATCCATTGCTCACGATTTTCGGTGATAAGCGCAGAATCTAACGTGGCGGGGGTAGATGGTTGCTCAGCATAATCTACAAACTCAGCAGGAAGATTAGCAGAAGGCAGAACAGGATAGACAAACATCTGCATGGGTAAATCTTCTTGGAATTCGGTAGAAAGCATGAAGTCTATAAAGGCTTCGGCGAGTTCACGCTTTTCTGTGCCAGTTAATATGCCCACAAATTCAATCTGCCTGAAACACATATTTTCGCCCAAAAGGGATGCGGTAGGGGCATCGTCTAATTCTCTTTCAGCAAAGATGACTTCTGCCGCAGGACTAGAGCCATAAGAAACGACCATAGGTTGTGGTCCCTGCCCAGACGAAGCAGAGAAATGCGTATAATAGGCCGTTTCCCAGCCATCGGCGACAATTACGCCATTATCGCGCAATCCTTGCCAATAATCTAAGTAGCCATCTTCACTAAAATGAGCAATCGTTGCAAATAAAAAAGCCAACCCTGGGGATGATGTGGCAGGGTTTTCGACCACGAGCAAAACAGCATATTCTGGCTTGAGTAAATCTTCAAAACTTGCAGGGAGGTCTAAGTCATGCTCGGCGAAATAGGCTTTATCATAGTTGATGCAGACATCGCCAAAATCAACAGGGATAGCACGATTTTCGCTATCCAATTGAAACTCAGCAGGAATTTCTGCCAAGGCGGGTGCGTCATAAGATTCGAAAATCTCGGCATCAAGAGCGCGGGAAAGAAATGTGTTATCCACGCCAAAAAGCAAATCGGCAAGGGGCGCACCTTTTGTCAAAATCGCCTTATTGAGGCTAGAGCCGGCATCCCCACTGGCTAGAAAAACCACTTTCACATCGTGCGCTTCTTCAAATGCCAAGACTACCTCTTCGCTGATGGCGAAAGAGTCATGTGTCATTATAGTGAGCATGTCAGGCTCAACAGTTTTTGACGCACAGGCGCTAAGAGCAAGTGTGAAGATAAAAAATACAAAAATTAGTTTGCGGTACATAGTACTCCTTTTCAGACACGAAGTCTTTTGTGGACAATAAGTAACAGCCCATCTTCAATTTGAATATGAATTAACGCAGCAATCGCTTCATTGCTGATACCGCGCGTTTTGTGCGGGTAGAGACTTTCATTGGATAATTGCCAGCGTAAGCCCTCGGTGCAAATTCCTGTGACAGGATTTCCCCAGGGGATGAGCGAGACTAAATCGCCGATACGCACGTGAATTTGAGCTTGGTCACAGATAAAAAAGGCTTCTTCCACCCCATCATCGATTCGCAAATCTACCCCAGCATAAGATTCATCTGTGAGTAGAGAAAGATTCCCCAGCGTTTGGTCAAGCCTCCCGCCCAATGCGCCAATAAGGCGAATTTGCTCGTAGCCTGCATTAATGGCATATTCGAGAGCAAGTTCAAGGTCGGTCTCATCTTTATCGGCGGGGTATTGAATAATTTTAGTTTCATCCAGACCTGTCAGGTCTACCGAATCGAGGTCGCCGATGATTACAGATGGAACCAAGCCCAAATTAAGAGCGTGCCGAGTGCCTCCATCTACAGCGATGATGAAATCATCATCCTGAATGATTTTGCGCGCGGCATCACGGTTAGGCAAATCGCCGTTAATAAAAAGTAAAGCACGTTTTGGCATAAATATTCTTAGACCCGAAAGGTTTTATAAAACCGATTCTTTCTATGATGCTCTCAAAAGCATAAATTCTGATTTACGCATTACCAATATGAAACCTTTCGGGTCTTCCTAAACAAAAAAACACCCTGCCATTTTGGAGGATGTTTGATGAAACGCAAAATCCCTCCGCTGGCATTATCCAGATCAGGTTATGCGGGTCGAGCTTTTAAGCTCCTCTCAGCCATTTAAGGCTCCCCGTTCAAATGTAGTCATATTTAACCCTAAAGAGAAAGTCTTGTCAAATTGTAACGAATTTGTTGTTAACAATAAATATAATCACGTGTATACTAAAAAAATGAAAACTGAATCCACTCACGATAAAATTGCGCTATTAAGAATGGCATTTAAGGGCTTAGATGAAGATGAGCTGCAAGAGATAGCCGCTTTATCGCGACTTTCTAATTACGATTTTAATCATACGTTGTGCCATGAAGGTGAATATGAAAACACCTTCTATATTGTAGCGGATGGTAGGGTCGTCATTACTCAAAAAATGAGCGAGGGGGGTGAAGAGCGAGTTTTACGTGTAGGGGGCAAAGGCGATATGATTGGCGAAATGGCATTAATTCAGAGTGTGCCGCGCTCGGCATCAGTACGTACAACAACAGAATGCACCATGCTAGAAATGGGGAAAAAGGATTTTGAAATTATTCTTAAGCAAAACCCTCGCATGGCAATGGATATTACTCGTATTACGCTGGATAGGCTTCGAGAAAATGATCAAACAACCATTAAAGATTTACAAAAAACGAATAAGGTTTTACGTCAACTTGATCGGAACAAACTTGAATTTATTCAGGTTGCCGCTCATGAGCTTCGTACGCCACTGACGGTTTTGAAGGGCTACGTTGATATGCTCCATTCTTTCCCAGACGTTAAAGAAAACGATTCTTTGAGTGGCATGTTATCAGGAATCTCCAAGGGCGCAGACCGCATGCATGAGGTCGTTAATACGATGTTAGATGTTACGCGTATTGACAAAAATATCCTAAATCTCGCTTCTGTTCCTATATTGGTTAAATTAATCATTTTTGATATTGTGGTTAGCCTTGAAAAAGACCTTGAAGAACGCAATATCGAAATTCTTATTAATCATATTGAAGATGTTCCAAATATTTACGCTGACCCTGATATGGTTGAAAAAGCCTTATATCACTTAATCATTAACGCAATTAAGTACACACCAGATGACGGGAAAATATTCATCTCAACGAAAAACATCATAATGGCAGATGGACGTTCTGGTATAGAAATTAAAATCAAAGATAGAGGTATTGGGCTTGATGAAGAGCATCATGATTTGATTTTTGAAAAATTTTATCAAGTGCAGAGTGTAGATATCCACTCATCTGGAAAAACGACATTTAAAGGAGGAGGAGCAGGGCTAGGATTAGCCATAGTGCAAGGTGTTATAAAGGCGCACAAAGGAAAAGTTTGGGTGGAGAGTGAAGGTCACGATGAAGATAATTTCCTTGGCAGCACTTTTTATATACATTTCCCACTTAATTTTCCTAGCGAAAAGTCCACCAAATAACACAAAAATCACCATAGAAAAAGAACCTACTCTCTTGAGTAGGTTCTTTTTCTATGGAACAAACCATGTAAGTTTTTTACTGACATTCAGAATAAGGGCATTTTCTACCAGAAAGCTCCAGTTTGATATATAATGCAAAAACCTATTCTCTGATAATCGAACCGAAAGGACGGTGTAATATGAGTGAAAACAAAAAAACAAATACTGGATTATGGATCGCAATTATCACCAGTGTTTTTGCTTTATGTGGAACTGTTGTTACGGCAATTGGTGTTCCCCTTATAAAAGACTGGATAGAGGATAATAATATAACTCCTACTCTTGAACCAACTGCATTGGTTATAACCGAAGCTCCTAGTATTTCGACCTCCACAGATCTTCCTACAGAGCCCTTTGCGCCCCTAGAGGCAACAATAACTTTTACGCCAGAAGTTATTGTCACAGAGACTTTCACACCTACGGCTACGCCGAATCCGCTTTCCAGCTTTGTCGGGACATGGGTGGGAAACGGTAATTCATCCACTTCTTTTATATCTTTTGCACTAGAGCGTTTGGTTATAAAAGAGTTTAACGAAAATACGCTTACTCTTGAAGTGTGTCGGTGTATTTCATCTTCATGCGATCAAAGCATTTCTTTATCGTATAAAAACAAAATTACTCCAGAGCTAATTAATCCAAATACATTAAGCGCAGAGCAACCCTTTGATTTAGATAATGGTATAACATGGGAATTGGAAAAGGTGACAAAGTCTGGAAATCTCATGTTAGTAGAAGTTACTGAAAAGATTAATGATATAGCTATAGCTCCAGAGGTTTTTGAATTAAAAAAATTGGGTATAGGAGAAATACTCCTAAACTGTTCGCCTGCTGTTTTTTTCGCTCCCTAAATAACTATGATAAAAATTCGCCCTTACGAAGACAAAGACTGGAAACAAATCTGCGCCATTCACGATGCAGGACGCCCCGATGAGTTGCGTGGCTCTTGTGATCCAAGAGCCTTTGTGCCTATCGAAGAAGATTCAGAGGTAGAAGACCTCAAGGCTAATCAGAAATTTGTTGCTCTAGATGAAGATCGTGTGGTCGGATTCGTTGGTGTGGATGATAAATATCTCGCGTGGCTTTATGTTGATCCCGCTTATTATCATCGGGGAATTGGCCGTCTTTTACTGAAAAAAGGACTAGAAGCCATTGGCTCAGATGCGTGGACAATCGTCCTTGATGGCAACAAAAACGCAATTCGTCTCTACGAAAGCGAAGGCTTCGTTGAAGCACGCCGATTTGAGAGCGATAATGCTGGCTATCCTTGCACTTGTTTACGTTTAGAGAAAAAAAGTTAAATTTATTATCATAGATTAAATTCATTGCGAGATTGCTTTTAACTCAAAGCAACCTCGTTAGCGCTAGGGGCACGCTTATTTCATTTCTTGCAATCTCCTCAAAAAAGCCTAGTGTATAATCTCCTCATGCTAAAAAAACTTCCGCGCCCTCTCTGGATTCTGATTGGCATTATTGCGCTAATTGGTATCTATAATATTCCCGCCATTCACTCACGCCTCTCTTGGCGCGTAGATAACGCCAGAACAACAATCAAATACTATTTCAACCCACCAGACGAAGCCATTTTCCAACCATCCACGCCTCAGCCAACAAGTCCTGTCCAAATCCCTCCTACCCTAACAGCTACACCCAAAGAAAATAACACACCTGAGCCAACACTGACGCCTACCATCGTTCCTACCGCTCTACCAGAACTTGTCGATTTAGACGGCGTTACTTATGTAGATCAACATCACCGCTGGAATTATTGTGGCCCTGCCAACCTAACGATGGCACTCAATTTTTGGGGCTGGCAAGGAGATAGAGACGATATAGCGAAAGCAATCAAGCCCGGTATTGCCGAAATAGAAGATTTTATCCAAGCTGGAAAAACGGATAAAAACGTGATGCCCTACGAAATGGTCAACTTTGTCAATGAACAAACCCAGTTCCGCGCGCTCTCTCGCATCGGTGGAGACATAAACCTGCTCAGAAATTTTGTCGCTTCTGGTTTCCCCGTTATTGTAGAAAAAGGCTATTACGAAGCCGATTACACCGGCAAAGTTGCGTGGCTTGGACATTACCAATTTGTAACAGGCTATGATGATGCAGCATCATCCTTTATTGTTCAAGATACCTATAATAATGGTCCTGATTTTCAAATTAGTTATGATTATTTCGAAGAAGGTTGGCGCTCTTTCGATTATATTTTTGTCGTCATTTACCCACCACAACGCGCCGAAGAAGTAGGAAACCTGCTCGGGCTTTGGCAAGATGAAGCATGGGCAAGACAATATGCGCTAGAAATCGCAGAAAAAGAAGAGACTGAACTTGAAGGCAATGATCAATTTTTCGCTATTTTTAATCAAGGTACTAGCCTCGTTGCATTGCAGCGTTATGGTGAAGCCGCCACCACATATGACCGCGCTTTTGCCCTCTACGCCGAGCTTGGGCAAGATGATACCCAACGCCCCTATCGAATTATCTGGTATCAAACAGGACCTTATTTTGCCTATTATCACAGCGCGCGCTATCAAGATGTAATCAATCTTGCTGATAATACTCTCAATGAAACTATCTCTGAACCCACCCTCGAAGAAAGTCTTTTTTGGAGAGCACGAGCCGAATATGCCCTTGGCAATTACGATGCCGCCTACGCCGATATGCGCGAAACGGTGCGATTAAATCCTAACTTCTCTCCCGCAACCTTTTATTTAGAACTCTGGGATGCAGAATAATTGGCCTTAGCAACATATATATTTCAAACTTGAGTGCTCTTCCTCAACATTTTTTCAGCGTAAGCATCTTCCCGCTCTCCTAGTCTTCAACTTTTAACCTTAAATTTTTCTCCTATGAAAATACTCCACTTCGCAGATGCCCATATCGATATGGCAAACTATGGCCGCCATGACCCAGAAACGGGATTGCCCCTCCGTGTTCTTGATTTCCTCAAATCACTTGATACGATTGTAGACACAGCCATAGCCGAAAAAGTAGATTTAGTCATCTTCGCTGGTGATACCTATAAAGATCGCTCCCCTGCCCCAACCTATCAACGAGAATGGGAACGCAGAATTTTACGCCTATCCCAAGCCGAAATCCCAACCCTGCTCCTTGTTGGCAACCACGACCTTTCTCCAGCAACGGGGCGTGCTCATGCTCTGCAAGAATTCAAGACACTCGAAGTTCCACATATCCGCGTGCTTGATAAGCCTGAATTCATTTCATCCGAAGAGCTAGGCTTGCCTGTGCAAATTATTGCCCTTCCTTGGGTCTCAAAATCAGGCATGTTAGCTTACTCGCAAATGAGCGCAGACGATGGCAGCAAAGTATATGAAAAACTTGAAGAATTACTAAGCGAATTTGTCGAAGAGTCTTTTGAAAAAGCAGATGAAAATCTCCCAGTGATATTAACCGCACACGCCTCCGTGCAGGGCGCAAAATATGGCGCAGAACGAATGGTAATGCTCGGCAACGATTTAGTTTTATCTGGCTCATTGGTACACGACAAAAGACTCGATTATGTTGCACTAGGACATATCCATAAACCACAAAACTTAAATGAAAATGCACACCCACCTATTATCTATCCTGGCTCTATTGAACGTGTTGATTTTGGAGAAGTGAAAGATAAAAAATTCTTCGTGATTGCAGATATAGCCAAAGGGAAAACGGATGTGGATTGGCGTGAACTGACTGAAATTCGCCCTTTTATAGACTCTTTTGCCAAATTAGATTCAGAGAAGGGAATTACCGATTTTATAAAATCAAAATTACCATCACAAGAAAAACTGAAAGATGCAATTTTGCGTCTGGTCATCGAATACCCCCGTGAATGGGATTCTCTGATAGATGAGCCTTTCCTGCGAAAATATGCAGCAGAAGCCTTTGAGTTTCATCTTGTAAAACGTCCACAATCAGAAGCACGCATTCGCTTACCTGCCAACCAAGTAATAAGTAGCCTCTCACCCTTGGAGCTGCTAGAGCAATATTGGCAGACTCTTCATACCGACAATGACGATGCTGAAGAATTACAAAAAATAGCAACGACTATTATTTATAATAAAGAAGGCGAGTTCTAAACTCGCCTTCTTTATTATAACGAAACTAGTTCAACACCAAGCGATGCCCATTTAACGAAAACAAGCCTAAATACACATTCGCAGCGCTTTTATATCCCAGAGGTTTTATTCAGTAACAAATTGGTCAAAAGTTGCGCCCTTGAGACGATTCACAAGGTCTCTCTGCGCCTCTTGCCAAATTGTGACGAGAGGGCAATCATCAGAAAAAGTACACATACCATCTGAGTGAGCACACTCATTTAGCCGAATAGGGCCATCAATGGACTCAACAACATCCAAAAGAGTAATTTCTTCACTTTTTTTTGCTAAGGTAACACCACCATGCGCACCACGCGAGGTGTGTAATAGCCCAGCAATTGAAAGTTGAGAAATAATTTTTGCCAAGAAAGAAGGTGGAATATGTTGGTCTTTTGCGATTTTACTGGTCGCAGCTCTATTTCCTATGCCCAAACGGGCCAGATATAAAACAGCGCGTACTGCATAATCAGCTTGTTTTGTAATTTGCATTTGTTTCTCCTAATAAAGATAATATTTATCAATATTACTTTAATCCCCTAATTTGTCGTAGTGCAAGACATCACTTTTGAATATGACCTTTTTCTCCGAATTGGCTATTATTTTTTAGAACATTTTTTCTTGCTTTTTCTTCTTATTGCCTATACAATGAAGCTATGACTATAGAAACCTTGCGCTTGATTTTATTTTCTTATCTTCTTGCCAGTTTCCTTTTGGCTGTTTTTTATTTACGGAATCGAAAACTCAGTTTCGGGGCGTATATGCTCTGGGGGCTGTTTGCCTTGCTCATCCCTGCGCTGGGTCCTTTTTGGGTAATTTTATCGAGGCCAGGAAAACGATTTGATTCAAGCCTGCCTCGTAAAGGAAAAAAGGCGCTATTCAAATGAAAGAAGATCGTTTTTTAACTGTTATTTTACTTGTGATTGCATTTTTAATAATTGCTTCTCTTTCTATATTTTTCTTAAGACAAGATAACGCAGTTTATCTCTCAGAAGATTTACCTGAGCATATTATTCATAATTACTTTTTGGCCATTGAAAAAGGTGAATACGAGCGAGCTTATACTTATTTATCAGAAGGGGAAAACAAACCAAGCTATAGTGAATTTGAGACATTCTTTTTATTTGATAGAAGGCACCGAGGCTATAAAATTGGAAAGACAAATATCACAACAAATTCGGCTTATGTAGAAATAACGATTACAGAAAACTCTAGTGGATTCTTTTTTGATCGTTATGATTATGTAGAAAACGCACACTTGCTCAAAGAAGAAGGCGAATGGAAGATTATAGAAATGCCTTATACCTATTGGGATTGGGCATGGTACGAAGAATAAAAAAACATAAAGTCTTCTTTATAATCGGAGATAAAAATGAAAACAATTAGACGTATCTATTTTTACGCAGTAACTTTATTTAGTATGGAAATTGTTTTATGGGGAATGATAGGCTTGGCACGCTCTATTTTTTCAAATTCTGTTAGCGGGGGTGTAGGACAACTTGCAGAAGCACTTGCTCTTATTTTAGTTGGGGTCCCAGTTTTTGGTATTCACTGGTGGGCGGCACAACGCAATGTAAAAAATGAGACAGAAGAACGCGAATCTTCTGTGCGTGCTTTTTTCCTTTATACAATACTTCTTGCTTTATTCATTCCCCTTACCCAAAATGGACTAGCCTTCATCAATCGTTTTTTAATTGATATTTTCAATATCCCCTCTTCACGCGCGCTAATTGGTGGCTATCAAAGCCTTAGCGATAATTTAATAGCCGCACTCATGAATGGACTTGTCGCGGCATATTTCTGGCATATTCTCAAAAATGATTGGCACGAAATCTCAGACAAAAGCGTACTGAGACTCACTCGCCGCATTTATCGTTATATTTGGGTTTTCTATTCACTCGTTATGGTAATAATCGGCATCAATCATATTTTGCGTTATATCTTTTCATTTTCCAACAGCATTGGGGAAGACTATCTCAACGCTCTCTTTGCCAATGGCTTTGCCTTAATTCTTCTTAGTATCCCACTCTGGGTATGGGCATGGAAAACTGTACAAAGCGCCCTCGATGAGCCTGCCGAAAGAGCCTCACTACTGCGTTTGGGCATGCTTTACTTTCTCTCTCTCTCAGGTGTAATTTTCGTGCTTTCAACAACGGGGATTATTATCAATGACTTTTTTCAAATGCTGCTCACAAAATCTCTAAACTTCAACCAGTTTGTTACCCAAACAGACGAAGCATTTGCCATAGCCATTCCCTTAGGAGCAGTTTGGGCATATTATGGGCATTGGCTCAAAAAAGATCTTAA
>JABGQV010000058.1 GCA_018648655.1 Anaerolineae bacterium
CTTGCCTCTTTTTCGACACTGTGAAGTGGTGCACTTACAAGTTGAATCTAAGAACTCTATAAATCAGAAAATGGCATGGAGTCATCTTTCCGCAAATATCAGTGTATGCACTGCGTAGAGCCAGCCTGTGTTGCCTCTTGTCCTGTTGCCGCATTACACAAACTGCCTGATGGACCAGTAGCCTATGACGGCTATAAATGTATTGGTTGCCGCTATTGTATGCAAGCTTGTCCTTACGGCGTTCCTGCTTACGATTGGTCAGAAGCCTATCCACTCATTGCTAAATGCGACCTCTGCTACGACCGTCACGACGGTCCCGCATGTGCTTCCGCCTGCACCCCGGGCGGTGTGATTTCTGGAACACGCGGCGAACTGCTCGCAATCGCAAAACAACGAATAGCAGATAATCCCGGCAAATACTACGAAGATCGCGTTTTTGGCGAATATGAAGGCGGCGGCACATCCGTGCTTATCCTCACCCCTGTCGCCTTCGATAAGATAGGGCTTCCTCCGCTTGACGACACCATCCTTTCAGACGCGACCTGGCCTTGGCTTAAGGCAGTTCCAGGCATTGTCGTAGGCGTGGGCGGTCTACTAACAGGTATCTACAACAAAACCAAAGACAAACCAGGCGAAGATCATAAAGAGGAGACTCAATCGTGAATATCGGTAATCTAGAAATCAAATTCCCAAAACTTTCCATCGGTACGGTCACATTACTAATTATTGCAGCCGTAGGACTATACTCTGCTTTCGTACGCTACACGCAGGGATTTGGCGCAATGACAAATATGAGCGATAGTCGCCCCTGGGCTTTTTGGATTAGCTTCGATTTGCTCGTAGGTGTAGCTATTTCAGCAGGTGCTTTTGTGATTGCAGGCACCACACATCTCTTTCATCTCAAAAAATATGAGCCCATTGTCCGCCCCGCGCTACTAACAGGTTTCTTGGGATATATCCTTGTCTCATTAGGCTTATTAGTAGACCTTGGGCAGCCCCAACGAATCTGGCACATGATGATTTACCGCAATATCCACTCGCCGCTATTTGAAGTCGGCATGTGTGTAATGATTTACCTGACAGTATTGCTTTTAGAGTTTATTCCCGCAATCCTAGAAAAATTTGGTTTGGCACACCAAGCACCCTGGAAATGGATAAAAAATCTTTCCATTCCTCTAATCATCTCAGGTTTTGTTCTTTCCACCATGCACCAATCAACATTGGGAACTTTATACCTCATTGTGCCGCATAAAATGCACCCCCTCTGGTACACGCCCATATTGCCAATTATATTCTTTACCTCTGCCCTCGCTGTTGGCTTTGGCATGGTAATCTTTGAAACCGTCTTGTCCCATCACATTTTTGGCTGGGATCTGCACGAAGACATCCTGCAAGGCTTAGGAAAAGGCCTAAGAGTCTCCCTAGTCATGCTCCTAATGCTAAAAGTTGGCGATCTAATCTACGCTGGTGAAATGGGTTTGATACTTGAAGGCAACTTACAAAGCAAATCCTTCATTCTTGAAAATGTCGCGGGCATCATTTTGCCGATAATAATTTTGACGCTTCCTCGCCTACGCGTAGACCCAAAGTGGATTTTCCGAGCAGGATTACTAACCGTAATCGGATTAGTCTTGCATCGCTTCAACCTTAGCATGGTCGGGCTTGCTGGAGACGCATATTTCCCACATTGGATGGAAATCGCAGCCACAGCCGGTTTATTTGCCCTTGGTCTTTTAGCCTTCGGCATGGTAGCCCTCAATGTCCCCATGCACAGCGAACATTAAGAAAATTTGATATTAAAAACAAAAAGCTGATTGTTGGATTATTCCGTGCAATCAGCTTTTTATTTTTAATCGAATGCGCTTTCACAGCGAATTTGATTTTAACTTGGGTGCCGCCAAATAGCATCTTGGCGGCGTAGACATTATCTTGCTCACGACGCAAGAGCGCTCGAGATCCAGCACCCCAGCCCAAAACACATACGCGCCCCAGAATCACAAAGGCGCGCACCGATGGTGCGCGCCTTTGTTGCATGAGGAGATGCTACTTAATTTATTCTGCTTCTTTTACTTCTACATCGACTGTCATTTTTCCTGCCTTCTCAAACTCTAACTCAACAGAAAAAATCTGACCAACCTCAAGCTTTTCAAATAATCCAATAAACATAATATGTTTACTCCCGGGCTTCAACTCAACTGAGCCGCCCGCGGGCACTTCCATATACTCCACATGGAACATTTTCATAATATCATCTTCCATTGTCATATCATGTAACTCTACGACCTCTGCAACATCAGCATAAGCACTGATAAGCTTATCGTCTTCGCTGCCCGTATTCGAAATTAGCATATACACCGCACCATTTCCAGCTTTCATCGGAGATGGTCTTCCCCAAACCCCAGAAATCTCAATTTGTGGCCCTTCAGGTGCAGGCGCGCACGCAGATAATCCAACTACAATCAACGCGATACTTAGTAGAACAAAAATTATTTTCTTCATTTTCTTTTCTCCTTGATACTTTGATTTTATAGAAGAGAGACCTCTCCGGTTTTCTAAACCTTAGAAGCATCTCTGCAATTTTTTAGCATTTCATCCATGATTTAGGCTTGATACCCTTAACTGGGCACCTACTCATCCAAACTTTTTTCTTAAACTCGTCCACTTTAATGATCTAAAATCTGAGTAATATCTGCCGCTATATCTACTCCATCGGCACCATAGGGGAAAATTAGGCGCATATAGCCATCGGTATCAACAAGCATCACCGTAGCTGTATGGTCCACTAAATAACCCATTGCTGAAGTAGAGTCTTGCTTTTCGTAAAAAACACCATATTGAGTAGCAATTTCAGCCACTTCCTCTTCTGTGCCAATTAACCCTATCAGGCTAGGGTCAAAATGATTTAAAAACTCAGCCATAACTTCAGCCGTATCTCGCTCTGGATCAACCGTTACCATCAAAAACTGAATCTCATCATCGCGCCCTTCTTCTTTTAAAATGTCAATCGCTTGGCGTATTTCAGATAGTGTAGCCGGGCAAACATCGGGACAAGCTGCATACCCAAAATAAAGTAAAACCACTTTGCCTCTATAGTCGCTTAGCGATGCTTCTTGTCCATAATGATTTAATAATGTGAAGTCAGGAGCAGGGTCCGGGGATTGCAAAATTGCACCATGATAGACATAAGGCCTAAAAGCAACTAAGGCAATAAAGATAACACCAACAATACCCGCTATCACGAAGCCCGCAATAACAAGCTTTTTTAACGGGGATGCTTTTTGTCTTTCTTCTAAATTGCTCTCACTCATAAAACAAATCCTCATAATGTCGACTAAATCGTATCGGGCAAAGCATGTGAGTCACTTAAAAATCCTCGAGTTTCTGAAAAACTCATCAGCGCTCCACCAAAACCTTGCTGAAACCGCTGCGCATCTTCACGCGCCGAAAAGGAAAGCACCGATGGCGAACAACAGGTTTTTAGATCTGGCTGTACTAAATAGGCCGCCTGCAAAGCGTTAATCTTATTTCCGCTCAAAAAGTCAGTTGCAAGCATTAATATGGGATTTTGCATATTCAACATCATCAAGCCGCAATGTGGACAACAAGCTTCTTTCTCTTTTTCATCGTTAAATTGAAGAGAAAAAACAAGCTGTCCTCGAACACTTTGCCGACACATTGAGCACATAGATTTGAAATTTGCCGCACGAGCTACAGGTCTGAGCATGGCACCACCATGAACCTTAATCACTGCCCCATCACCAGTGAGCTTATCTAAATCTCGATGAATAGTCATTGCTGAAACAGAAAGGAGCTCAGACAACTCTTGAATAGAGCAATTTCCTCTCTTTTCTAAAAAATCTAAAATTTCTTGCTGGCGTTGGTGAGGTGTAGGCATTTTTCCGCTCGCTTTGTTTTATTCTGTTATATCTTGAGATAAGAAAACAAATATTATCATGTCTTTTCTATTATAGCAAACCATTACAGTAATAGTCAGCATTCTCACCCACATCTTATTTATAAGCCACTCACTGCCTTATACGCATCACAAATTCATCATAAAAATGTCTGTAACACAGAGTTGTCGAAAAGAGCATATGTCACACAACCAATATGACACCTTGGGTCGCATTATGACATAGCACCTCCCCGAATGTGACAAGTTGCACTAATTAGAAAATTCTCATAATGTTACTATCTAGACAGCTTGACTATATACGAATATCCGAATATGCCTATGAACTCAAAACCTCCCCTCCTCCAAGAAGTAACCGAACTCCATGCTGGTATTTGTAATGGCTTGGCAGACCCAACACGCATTCTTATGCTCTACGCATTAGTTGATTTCCCACGCAATGTTAAAGACCTAACAGAAACCCTAGAGCTTCCTCAGCCCACTACATCACGACATTTAAAGATATTGCGCCAACAAGGGCTGGTAATTGGAGAACGTAAAGGACTCTATATCTATTATCGTCTCGCAGATAGACGTATTATCGAAGCTCTCGATTTGCTTCGTAAAATTTTGAACGACCGTCTCACCTACCGCGCAAGCTTGGTAGAAAACTACAACACAGAGCAAGAATAGGAAAAGATATGAAAAAAATAAATCGCACTTGGATTATTGGCGCAATTGCCACACTCCTCATCATTCTCATCCCAACTATTTATTTTCTTCCCGAGAGTGATAAAAGATCGGATGATCCCTGGCAGAATATCCCCCTTCACCCTGTCCACACTGATCATACAGCTATTCTTGAAGACAGAGGCCCCTTTGAAACAGGTTCAGATGTGACTAGAGCATGTCTCGAATGCCATGAAAACTCAGCTTCTGAGATGATGGCCACCGCTCACTGGACTTGGGAAAGCGAGCCTTATGACATCGAAGGTCGTGACGAACCCGTTACGATTGGCAAGAAAAACCAAATCAACAACTTCTGTATTGGTGTTCAAGGGAATTGGTCATCTTGCACATCCTGCCATGCAGGCTATGGCTGGGACAGTGCCGACTTTGATTTTGAAAACGAAGAAAATGTAGATTGCCTGGTTTGCCACGACACAACCGGCACTTATGTCAAAAGCACTGCCGGTAACCCCGCTGAAGGCACCGACCTAATGGACGTTGCCAAAAATATAGGTATTCCCGGCCGTGAAAATTGCGGTGGTTGCCATTTCAAGGGCGGCGGCGGCAACGCTGTCAAACACGGTGATTTAGATGAAACACTCTACTATCCTCCCGACAATGTTGATGTCCACATGGGCGAGCATGATTTCCTCTGCACCGATTGCCACCGCACAGAAGCACATCTCGTTTCTGGTCGCTCAATCTCCGTCAGCTTGGATAGCAAAAATCAGATTGCCTGCACCGACTGCCACAGCGAAGAACTACACGAAGATGAACGTATCAATGTTCATCTCTCATCAGTCGCTTGCCAAACTTGCCACATTCCCTCAGCTGCTACTCGTGATGCAACTAAGATGTACTGGGATTGGTCTACCGCTGGCAATGACGACATCGAAGAAAGCACTCACGAATATCTAAAAATCAAAGGTAGCTTCGTTTACGAAGATGACTTTGTCCCAGAATATCGCTGGTACAACGGCACTGCTGATCGTTATCTTCTTGGTGACGAGATGAATCCTGAAGAAATTACGGCCATCAATATGCCTTTAGGCGATATTGATGACGAAACCGCAAAGATTTTCCCCTTCAAAGTTCATCGAGGCAAACAACCTTACGATACAGTCTACAATTACTTCCTTCAACCCAAAACGGTTGGCGAAGGTGGCTTCTGGACAGAATTTGACTGGGATTTAGCCCTCCGCTTAGGCTCTGAGATCACAGGCATGGAATATAGTGGTGAATATGATTTTGCTCCCACCGAAATGTTCTGGCCCACAACACATATGGTTACATCCGCTGATGAAGCCCTAACTTGCGGATACTGTCACGGCGAAGGCGAAAGCCGCATGGATTGGGAAGCTCTCGGCTACTACGGCGACCCAATTGATTGGGGCGGACGCTTCAGCGCGAAAAGATAGTTGCACGGTTTCTAAAAAAACCCCTCGCCACACATCCACTCACAAACAGCAGCAAGCCAAAGGTCACGCGCGAAGCGAGACTTTCATCCAGAAAAAAGAAAAGAAATTTCAAAAGGAAAAGAGATGAAGCTAATCAACAACAAATCCAAACAATCCCGCCTGAAAATTACGAGCATCCTTTTTGTTGCCGCACTCCTGATTATCGGCGTTGCCGCGACGGGGCAAACCGCACTGGCTGAAAAGTCGGCGCAAGGTGGACCTGACGAAGGCTCTCCTTTACATCCTTCCTTCCCGATGCTTGACGAAGATGGCGAAAATGTCTTGGACACGGGCAACCCCATTTCGACGATGCAAACCTGCGGCTCTTGCCATGATACGGAGTTCATCGAAGAACATAGCTATCACGCAAATGCTGGCTTCGACGATATGGTTGCTGCGGGCGAAACGCCCACCGAACGAGATTGGGATACCAGCCCGGGCTTCTTCGGGACATGGAACCCAATCGCTTATCGCTATCTCTCCCCCGCAGGTGATGAGTACCCCGACCTGACCACGCCTGAATGGATTCAAGCTTTTGGCGGCAGGCATCCAGGCGGCGGCCCCGCAGTCTATAGTCAAACTGGGGTCAAGCTAACTGAATTAGCTTACTCTGTAGATTCTTTTGAAACAAATATCGTCGACCCAGAAACAGGCGAACTCGTAAAATGGGATTGGCAAGAATCTGGCATTGTTGAAATGAACTGCTTCCTTTGCCACACCCCCGCCCCGAATAACGATGCTCGCAAAGAAGCCCTGCACGATGGTGCTTTCCAATGGGCAAATACAGCGACTTTGCTTGGCAGCGGTATCGTGAGCGAAGCGAATGGTGAATTCACTTGGAACGAAACTGCTTTCAACGAAGACAAAGAGCTGAGCGCAGAGTTCGTGACTTTGCAAGACCCCGAAGATAATAATTGCGGTTTATGCCATGGGCTTGTTCACGATAATGTAGAAGACCCGCTTGTAATGGACGGCTGCTCCCCCGAGCGCTGGACAACCATTACCACCGGTCAAATTATCTCATCGCAGCGTCTTTCAGTATCTGGCATGAATTTGGCAGATAAAGAAAATCTCGCTCGCTCTTGGGATGTTCATGCAGAACGCCAACTCGAATGCACCGATTGCCATTACGCGCTCAACAACCCACTTTACTATCAAGAAGGTAGCGCAACACGCCCTGACCATCTTCTTTTTGACCCTCGCCGCCTCGAACTTGGCGAATATCTTGAGCAACCCTTGCACCAATTTGCTCGTGGCGACAGCGCCCAAAGCATGGTCTCCCCGAACGTCAAAGGCACCATGCGCGGTTGCGCCGACTGTCACGATGCCGATGCCGCCCACGACTGGCTACCTTACGCAGACCGCCACATGAGCGCAGTAAGCTGCGAAACTTGCCACATCCCAAAACTTTACTCCTCCGCAAACCAACAATATGATTGGACAGTCATCGACATCGAAGGTAACGCTCAAACCCAATGTCGTGGCTCCGAAGGCGAAGTTGGCGTCAACTCTTTGCTCGTCGGTTACGAACCCATTCTATTGCCCCGTGAAGATGCGAATGGGACCAAAACACTCGTCCCGCATAACTTGATTACAACCTGGTTCTGGATTTACGGCGAAGATGAACGCCCTGTACCCCAACGTGACCTTGAGCTTGCGTACCTTCAAGATGCAGAATATGCACCCGAAGTCTTGGAAGCCTTCGACGCCAACTCAGACGGATTGCTAGACGATAGCGAACTGATTATCGACACCGAAGCAAAAGACAGCCTCATCAAAGAACGCCTCAGCGCACTCGGATTTGATAACCCACGCATTGCTGGCGAAATTCAACCCTATAGCATCCACCACGACGTTGCCACAAGTGATTGGGCAACCCGTGATTGCCAAACCTGCCACAGCGAAGACACCCGCCTAACGCAAGAACTTCAACTCTCTGGCTATGTCCCCATCGGCACAAAAGCAGAATTCGTGCCCGGCAGCAACGTCATCTTCAATGGTGAAATCTACGAAGATGAAAACGGTGCAATCTTCTACAAACCCGCTCCCGATGCAGAAAATCTCTATATTCTCGGCGCAGACAGCGTAAAATGGATCGATGCAGTTGGCTTATGGAGTTTTATCCTTGTCGTACTTGGCGTACTCGGTCACGGCGGCTTGCGCGTCTATGCTGCCTCAAAGAACGGTGTTCACGAAGTAAAAGTAGAAAAAGTATATATGTATAGCGTTTACGAACGCTTCTGGCACTGGATGCAAACCGCCGCAATCGTATTGCTCCTCTTTACAGGCATGATTATCCACAACCCTGATAGCTACGTTCTCTTCAGCTTTAGTGGTGTGGTCATCACCCATAATGTTCTCGCGACCATTTTGGCAGTCAACGCCGCGCTCTCCCTCTTCTACCATCTGGTCAGCGGTGAGATCAAGCAATATATCCCACGTCCACGTGGCTTCTTCGACCAAACCTTTACCCAAGCAACTTTCTATATCAACGGTATTTTCAAGGGCGAAGAACATCCCTTTGAAAAGAGTGCCAAGAAAAAACTTAATCCGCTTCAACAAATTACCTATTTCGGCATTTTGAATGTCCTCCTGCCGCTCCAAGGCATCACAGGCATCCTGATTTGGGGCGCAGAACGCTGGCCTCCACTCTCAGCAGCCCTCGGCGGATTACCCTTCCTCGCACCATTCCATACCCTCATCGCATGGCTCTTTGGCTCATTCATCGTGATGCATGTCTACTTAACCACCACTGGACACACTCCGTTGGCAGGCATCAACTCCATGATCAATGGCTGGGATGATGTGGAAGTTCACGAGCACACAGAAAAATAAAAAAGTGACAAATGAAATGTGATGAGTGGCTTTCGAGCTTCACCCATCACATCTAAAAAGGAATAAATCCTATGACAACAGCAACAGAAGTACAGAAAAAAGAAGGCTTTTTCAAACGCCTCTTCAATCGTCCTCAAAAAGAGTACTGGAACGCTTACACTGGCGGTCTTGTACTCGGGCTTGTCCTCTTCGCCTCATTCTTCCTTACAGGAAACGGGCTAGGCGCATCGGGTGGTCTCAGCCGCATGGTTGCCTTTATTGAAGACATCATTGCCCCCGGTCACGTAGACCGCGTCCCTTATCTCATCAAAACTGCTGGCGGCGAACTCAATGCCCTCGACAACTGGATCGTCATGGTCAGCTTTGGCGCAATTATTGGCGGCTTCATCTCTGGTTTGCGCAACGGACGCGTCAAACTTGAAACACATAGAGGACCCCAAATCACTGACAAGCAACGCTGGTTTTATGCCTTCGTTGGCGGCTTCCTCTTTGCCTATGGAGCACGCCTCGCTCGTGGCTGTACTTCAGGTCAGGCTCTTTCTGGCGGGGCAACCCTCTCCGCTGGCAGTTGGGCTGTAATGTTCGCTATCTTCGGCGGCGCGTATCTCTTTGCCTACGCCTTTCGCAAACTTTGGAACTAGGAGAAAACGATGACTATCTTCCCCCTTCCCATTGACACGATTTTCTTAAAAATCGGCGTTTACGCAATTTATTTACTCATCGGCATCGGCTTTGGTTACGTTCTTGAAAGCTCAGGCTTCAACAAATCAACTAAATTAGCAGCACAGTTCTACTTCAAAGATCTGACCGTCTTCAAAGTATTCTTCACTGCAATCGTCGCCGCAATGCTCCTTCTCTTCGGCGCCGCAGCCGTCGGCTTATTGGATTACAACCTCATCTGGGTCAACCCAACCTATCTCTGGTCCGGGATTATTGGTGGACTTGTGATGGGTGTGGGATTCATTGTCGGCGGATTCTGCCCCGGAACGTCTCTGACAGCTCTCGCTACTCTCAAAATTGATGGTATTTTCTATGTCGCAGGTGCACTCTTTGGCATCTTCGCCTTTAGCGAAACCATCGACGAAGTGCCCCACTTCTTCGATGGTAGCTACTTTGGACGCCTCACCCTGATGGATCTTTTCGACCTCCCAGTCGGCCTAGTTGCTCTCCTCGTCACCCTAATGGCACTCTTCATGTTCTGGGGTGGGGAAAAACTCGAAGCCATTTACGGCAAAGTTGACTTATCCAAAGCCCCCAAAGGCCGTTATATTGGCGCAGGCGTATTCGTCGCCGCCGCCATTGGTTTAATCGCCATCGGTCAACCCACTAATGCCGACCGCTGGAATTGGATTGCAGATGAACAACAGGCACGACTAGATAATCGTGAAGTCCAAATTGTGACAGAAGAGCTGCTCCACACCATGCACGACTCCAAGCTCAATCTGGTCATGCTCGATGTCCGTGCAGAAAAAGACTATAACCTCTTCCACCTCACCGATGCAGACCATGTTCTCCCCGAAGAAGTCCCGAGCATGATCAATGATTTCATCGCCTTGCCCGCCAATACACTCTTCGTCATCATGAGCAACGATGAAAGCGCTGCAACCGAAGTCTGGAAATATATGGTTGCTGAAAGTGTCCCCAACGTCTACATTCTTGAAGGCGGCATCAACAACTGGGTGGACACCTATGCCACTCCCTATGAAGATGAATACTGCGCAGGTGAAAAAGAAGACCTGCAGGATGATGAGTTCAAATATATCCTCACATCCGCACTTGGCGATCACTGCCCCGCAGCATACCCGCATCTTGAAGACCATGAACATATTGAGTACACACCTAAAATCAAGATGGAACTCAAACGCGCCCCCTCTGCTGGCGGGTGTGGATAATATCAAATTCATACAGGCAACGCTTCGCGAAGCATACTCGAAGGAGTGCTACGTTGCGAGATAAATATACACAAAAAGCGGATTGCTGATTTAGCAATCCGCTTTTTGTTTTAGGGCCGCTTCGCACGTGATTTCAGCTTGGGTGCTGCACTCAAGCCTTTTTACAGAATAAACAGATTTAAATTCACGACAAAAATACATTCACCGAAGGCTCTCAAGTTCAAAGCAGGCACGTGCCGAGCAATTTATCCCCTCTTAGCGCCCAAAAGGCTGGCAAGCAATGAAATTACACGCTGCTTCTTTTCCAGATGGCAGAAGTATAAAATGTGATAAATACCTTAGTGGCCCCAAACTATGATAGCTTTGCCAGACGTTGTTGGTAATAAAAAAGCGCCATGCGAGGAAATCGCATGGCGCTTTGCTTTTAACTTATTCTTGATGAAGAATTATTCTTCATCTTCCTCGGTCTTTGCTGCGGCAATCACCTCATCCGCTACATGAGAGGGGACAATGGCATATTCTTCAAATTTCATCGTGAAGTAACCGCGCCCGCCTGTGATGGAGCGAAGCTGGCTGGTGTAGCGCAACATCTCTGCCAAGGGGACAGTGGCGATAACAGTGGTCGAACCACGGTCAATATCTGTGCCCTGAACACGCCCACGGCGAGTGCTGAGATCGCCCATCACATCGCCCATATTAGAGTCGGGAACGGTGATTCGAGCCATCATAATCGGCTCATAAAGAACAGGGCGAGCTTCTTTCACAGCGGCTCTAAATGCACCACGAGCTGCTGATTCAAAAGCAACTGGTTTCGAATCTACAGGATGCTCTTTACCATCAAAAATAGAAACTTTGATATTTTGCATCGGGTATCCCGCAACTGCGCCAACTTTCATCACGCTGGCAATACCTTTGCGGATGGCAGGCTCATAAGATTGAGAAATTGCACCACCGAAAACATCCCAAGTAAGTTCGAAATCTTCTTCGGGATTATTATCAATTGTCATATGAACTTCACCAAATTGTCCTGAACCACCACTTTGTTTTTTGTGGCGGTAAGAAGCGCTTGCTTTCTTAGTGATGCCTTCACGATATGGCACTTTTGGCTCAATAGTTTCTAAACCAACTTGTAATTTACTTTCTGCGCGGCGAATAGCTACATCGATATGCTGGCTCCCCATGCCTTTGAGAATGGTCTGGCGAGTAGCTTGTTCGTTATACCAATCGAGAGTCATATCTTCTTCACAGAGACGTGTAAGAGTTGGTGAAATTTTTGCGGCATCAGCTTGTGTTTTCGGTACAATGCCAACACGGAAGAGACCTGTTGGGTAATCTGGAACTGGCAAGGTTAGTGGATGTCCTTCTGTGCAGAAGGTATCGCCTGTTGCGGTTTCGCTTAATTTCGGGACGTTGGCGATATCACCTGCATGGATAATGCTAACATTCTTTTGCTCTTTCCCTATAGGGATATTTACAGAACCAAATCTTTCTTCTATTTCTTTATTTTGATTCCAAACTCGGCTATCGCCAGCAATAGAGCCAGAATAAATACGGAAGAAGGTTTGTTTACCTACAAAGGGGTCGGCTGTCGTTTTCCAGACATAGGCAGTTAAGGGAGCAGTATTTACAGCTTCTAATTTCTCATCACCACCAGCACCCTGTGCAATTACAGTGGTGCGCTCAGCAGGAGAAGGCATCAGGCTAACTAATGTGTCGAGAAGGGGCCCCACGCCCAATTTATTAGCGGTTGCGGAGACGAAAACCGGTACATAGTCTCCAGCCAAGAAAACGCTTTTTAAACCCTGAATAATTTCAGCATTGGATAACTCTTCGCCTTCAAAGTATTTTTCAAGCAAAGCATCATCACCTTCGGCGGCGGCTTCGATTAATTCCATCCGAGCTTCTTCAACGGCGTCAGCATATTCGGCAGGAATCTCAACGGCTGTTTTTCCATCACCTTCATAGGCTTTATTGCTGAGAAGATCAATTACACCTTTGAAATCACCACGTTCACCCCACGGAAGTTGAAGTCTGATAAGACGGGGCTCAGAAAATTCTTCCAGTGAATCCATCACTTTTTTAAGATTGGCGTTGTCTCGATCCATTTTATTGATAACAACGGCACGCGGCAATTTAAATTCGTCGCAATAACGCCAAGCGATTTCTGTACCAACTTCAACACCTGCCAAAGAATCTACCAACATCAATGCGGAATCTGCAACGCTTAAGGCAGAAATCACTTCACCGACAAAATCGGTGTAGCCTGGTGCGTCTAAGAAGTTGAGTTTAGTCTTTTTGTGTTCAATCGGGATAAGGCTGGTATAAAGAGATAAACCGCGGCGGATTTCTTCATCATCAAAATCGGATGCGGTGGAGCCATCTTCAACTTTCCCCATACGTGTTGTAGCTCCGCTAAAAAACAAAAACGCCTCAGCCATCATCGTCTTACCTGAGCTGCTGTGACCAACTAAAGCGATATTACGAATTGATTCAGTGGTGTACTCTTTCATTTATTAGAACCTTCCTTTTTAGGGTAAACAGACCACATAATTGTAAGAGAAGTCAGGTGAATTGTCAAAGCTAGTTAGCGAATTTTTCCTGAATTTTATATAACGGATTTAGTTTTAGAGTATTGATGGTCCATTTAGGAAAAACTCGAAATAATATGTCTCTTCCCTTATAATACAGAAAATCAGCCCGTGCTCATCAAGGAAGGTATTTTGTCATGGACAAAGAAACACTCACTATTCTCTCCATACTAATTTGCATCTCCCCATTCCTAGCTATTCTATCTTTCTTAGCTATGGGAAAAATACTTAAAAAAACCCGAAAAACAAGAAAAAAAAATGAAGCAGAAATCACTTCCCAAAACATCAAAACAGGAAAATACGAAAACCATGAAATCCAAAAATGGATACGGGTTAAAGAGCACGAAATATACATCCACAAAGTCACAGAACGTTTCTTTATAAGTACCAAGCTGAGCGGGAAAATCAAAGAGCGTATACTTTACGTAGAAGTTGAGTATCGAAACCTATCACAAGAAGAGGAGATAAGCTGCAGGAGAAATCAATGGCTTTTATTTGACCAAAGTGGTTATAGCTATGAAGCAAGAACAAATAGAGGGGCTTTCAAGCTCTACGAGGGGAAACCCTACTTTAAAGAACAAGCCCTTGGTTTTGGAAGAAATGCTCGCGGCTGGTTTGCTTTCCCCGTATCTGAAGACGCAGAAATCATTATTCTACAATTCAAGACCGCATATATCGGAGCCAAAACAGCGGACTTTGGGATCAAAGAAGTCATTGAACAAGAAGCGCCAAATGTAGAGAAAGCTCGTCTAACTAGGGCTGGCAGCAAAGATGCTGATGCTATTATCAACGCTGCCAATCAATTTATTGAAACTCTACCCGTTGATCAAATTAGTAAAAGCATCATACTCACCGCTGAAATGGCGGGGTTAAAATTGCTACGCGCTACGAATATCGATCTAGAAAAACACAACCCTGGCCACATACTAATTGGAGCAATTTCTGATGAACACTACAATGAGCTCCATAATTTTATTATTGGCCGGGCGCTAAGTTTCGGAATTGATATAAGAAGAAACCAACATGTTCAAATCCCAGAAGAAGCAAAAGAGTACACAAAGAATCTTATTGAGTTCGAAAACACATTTGATGCGTTATGTGAGGCAAATAATATCGGAGTAGAATTTGCTCCATTTGTGGCATCTCTGGCTTCCCTGAAATTAATCCCCATCGAGAACGAAACAGAACAAGGCAAGCTTAGAGTCCAATTAGCAAAAATCCTGTTTCATATTGCTATGGGAAGTAAAACTGTCCCATATCCCATCTCCAACCAAAAATAAATATTTTCAACTGGTAGAACACAGTCTGTCTATTCTTCCTTACAAACCTGATACAATTCACTCCATGAATACACCTAAACGCTCAGAAATCAAAGCTGGCCTCAAGGTTGCTATTGTACTAAAGAAAGATCAGCGCAGTGGTAATCTTACCGAAGGAATCGTCAAAGATATTCTCACCAACTCTGCCTCGCACCCGCACGGGATTAAAGTCCGCTTGCAAGATGGGCAGGTGGGGAGAGTGAAGGAAATTAGAGAGTAGTTGATCAGGAATCAGTAAACCAAGAAATAGGAAAAGCAAAAAACTATATTTTATCAATTCGCGCCATTCGCTAATTCACGATATTCGCGTTAAAAACAGAATAAAGAGAGAAAATTTTGAATAACCCAGAAGAAGAAAAAACCGCAGAAAGCCAAGGTCTCCCCGAAATCACTTTTGCGGAACTGCCCGAAAAATCACAAAAAGCCGCCAAAAATGTAGGTTGGGATTCATTGATGCCCGTCCAGAGCAAGGCAATACCCTACCTAACTGCCGAGAAAGATGTCATGATTCAGGCTCGTACAGGTAGTGGGAAAACTGGCGCATTTTTGCTCCCTATGCTCGAACGCCTCAACCCCAAGCAAAAAAAGTGTCAGGCGCTCATCCTTGTCCCCACGCGGGAGCTTGCCCGACAAGTCGAGAAGGAGGCAAAAGTCCTTTGTCAAGATGCTGGCCTTAAAACGGTAGCGGTTTACGGGGGCGTCGGATATGGTCCCCAACTCCAAGCTTTTAAAGATGGAGCACAAATCGTAGTTGGCACGCCGGGACGCGTCCTCGACCATCTCATTAAGCGCTCTTTCTCTCTTGATCGCCTAAAAATGCTCATCTTCGACGAAGCCGACCGCATGCTCTCAATGGGCTTCTATCCAGATATGAAAAAGGTGCAAGGTCATTTGCCCAATCGCCACGTTAATACCTGCATGTTCTCCGCTACCTTCCCCATCCATGTCAAGCGTGCCGCCAACGAGTTCATGCAAGACGCCGAGTTTTTCAGCCTGAGCAACGACCATGTCCACGTCACCGACACCGCCCATATCGCCTATATGGTGCCAAGTATGCAGAAGGAGAGAACGCTCATTCGATTAATTGAATTAGAAAATCCACACTCTGCAATTATTTTTTGCAATACAAAACAAAGAGTGAATTATGTAAAAACAATTTTGCAAAGATACGGATACGATGCAGATGAATTAAGTTCAGATTTGTCGCAGTCGCGACGGGAAGAAACTTTGGGACGCGTGCGCGATGGCAACCTACGCTTTTTAGTGGCAACAGACGTTGCCGCGCGTGGCATCGACATCGAATCGCTATCGCACGTCATCCAGTTTGAGCCTCCCGACGACCTAGAAGCCTATATACACCGTGCTGGCAGAACAGGGCGCGCAGGGGCAACAGGAACAGCCATGATGCTCGTTTACGGCGTAGAAAAACGCCAACTAACCCGCATCTCTGCCCATTTCGAACTCAAATTTGAAGAACGCGATGTGCCCACCGAAGAAGAAGTTGGCAAAGTGGTCGCCGAGCGTACCATGGTCTTTCTTGAAGCCAAGCTCCGCGAACGCGATAAATTACAGGCAGACCGCAGTCAACGCTTTAAGATGCTTGCTCAAAAACTCTCCGAAGGTGAAGATGAACTCCCTATCATTACAATGCTTTTAGATGATTATTATCAAAAAGCACAGCATAAATTTGTGGCAAAACCCAAAAAGCGGTCAGTGAAAAAGAAAGAATATAAGAAAAAACCTTCGAATCAAAGAAAAAGAGGGCAAAAGCCGCGCAGAAGATAAGACTAAATAGATACCTTATAAAATTTTTAAAAACCCGAAAGCTTTTCATTGAAAAACTTTCGGGTTTAGCTTTAAATGTCTTTTTGAAATCTATAATTCAGACAAAACCCCCATATACTACGCTTAAAAATATCAGCGTAGATATTCAGAAGAATATTATTTTAAGGATAATAAGCCCAAAACACGTACAAAGCGCCTATTCCACTAAACAAAATCTTTTATTCTTTCGGTATCTGCATTTAAATTCCGTCGCCTTATCAAATGTCCTATAAGAAATGGCAGGTAAAGAATTAGGCTGGATGCGAGCGCAAATCCTTCAAAATATAAGATATGAAAAGGGGCATCGGGAAGGGGCACCAAACTCGTTTCTGGCTTATTGATGAGGTTAAGAAAATTCGTGCCTGCGTAGATATTAAAACCATAAACCACTGCCACAATAATATTTGCGAAAAGAAAAGCTCGCAAAACAGATTTGAAATTAATTTCCATCTCTTCAGACACAGTCATATAGACTGCTGAAAGAAAAATTATCGCAGGAGGGATAAGTGTATAAAAGAAATAAAAATGTGGAAAGCCATAGGGGCTATTAACTGGCATAATGAAGATATAAAGAGCGGGAATAGTGCCTAAAAGATAAATAATCTCATAAATTTTTTGACTCTTCCTCAGCAACATAATTATGCTCAACCACACAAGAAGACTAGAGAGTGTGATAGGAATAATTTTCAGATTCACATCAGGGATAAGGTTCAAAGGCGCTAGGTCTTGATAGAAATAAAGCCAAATATATCGCGCAATTTCAATAATAATAAGAATTTGCGCCATCACCTCACGAACGCCTGCTTTATCATCATCATCTTCGAGTTGCCTGCGCATGAAGATAATCAGAAGAGTATATATAGCAACAACGCCCAAGAAAATCAAATGAGGAAGCTCGAAACGCTGAAAGCCACCGCCAGCATAATCTGTAGCGAGATAAGGGGAAATATATTCAGTATGGTACTGAATAATCGTCTGAAGAATTGCTTCTATATCCATAGCTTTTTACCAAATAATTTTAGAAAGAAAAAATCATAATCTAACAGATACGACGAAGAGTATAGACTAGATTATATCGTATTGATTTTCCCATACACCGTGAAACTTTCTATTTCTTCATCGCCTCTTGCATCGAGGCTAAGACACTCACATCTACAGCTTCTTTTGCGGCTCTAAGCGCGTTTTTGATAGCTTCGGCACTAGAACTGCCATGCCCAATAAAAACCATTCCCTTTACGCCTAAAAGCGGCACTGCACCAACTGCATTTGGGTCAAGCTTTTCTCTGACCTTGCCCATAGACGACTTTATCAATAAACCGCCAATTTTTGCAAGAATGCCGCCATCCATAACCGATTCCTTAATGCTATTGGTCATTAATTTAGCAACGCCTTCGGATGTTTTTAAAAAGATATTGCCTGTGAAACCATCTGTCACGGCAACATCTACCTCACCCGCAAAAACACCCTTACCTTCTACATTGCCCACAAAATTTATATTTGCTTCTTCCAAAAGCGGATATGTTTCTCGTACCAAATTTGACCCCTTGCCTGCTTCCTCACCATTAGACAAAATACCCACCCGAGGCTTGGTTATTCCCCAGACCTTCTCAGCATATACGCTACCTAAAATTGCAAATTCAACCAAATTACGTGGCTTACAATCTGGGTTTGCACCAATATCTAATACAAGCGCTTTTCCTGCTGCACTCGGGAAAGTCGGCGCAAGAGCTGGGCGGTTTATGCCCCGCAATCTACCCAAACGAAAGAGAGAAGTCACCATTGCCGCGCCTGTATTTCCAGCGGTCACAAAGGCATTTGCTTCGCCATTTTTCACCAAGTCTATACCGATTGCCATCGAGTTTTGAGCTTCTTTATGCCGCGCCTTGCGGACAAGATCATCGCTTTTATCGTCCATCGTGAGCATTTCTGGCGCATGCACAATGCGAATAGGCAATTTTTCATTCTCTTGTGAATATTCTGTTATTTTCTCGCGCAAAAGCTTTTCGTCGCCAACCAAGATAAGGTCAAAATCGTACTCGCGCACAGCCATTAAGGCGCCGCGTACATCTACATCGGGATAATTATCTGAGCCCATTGCGTCTAAAACTATGGTTGTCATCAATCCTTCTCCTAATTTGAAAATTTGCTTGACATTATGTAGAAGCTGATTATAATACCTTCTGCGTTTGCGCTGGTGGCGGAATTGGCAGA
>JABGQV010000014.1:0-483 GCA_018648655.1 Anaerolineae bacterium
ACGATGTAGAACCCACGCCCACATGGGGCCGCCTCCTTTATATTTTAGTCCCGTTAAGAAACCAACTTTCCGATTTAGAGCCATTTGCGCCTCCTGCAATAGGATTTTTTTGTAGTAGTGCGTCGCATCTTCTTTTGGATGCATTGCACTACGGGCTGGACTATAATCACGAACTGCAATAGCATCTTTGCGATGCTGTGCAGTTTGTTGAATAATTATATTTTTTAGATGAAAAACCGCCTCGCTCTTGTTTTGGGTTTGGTTGCCCTCCCCAAGCTGGGGGATTCGGCGTGAGCAGAAAAAACGCTCTGCCAAGAAGGTGCTAATTAGGGGCAAGCAAGTTTAGGGCAGGTGCGTTTCGGTATTTTTCATCCAATAAAAACAAGTTTACTATTCTAACGTATCTATTATCCCATTCTGACAGAATCGCAGAAAGTGACGATTTGCACCGATATTTAGTTTCAGACTTCCTCTAATAAAGAT
>JABGQV010000014.1:508-1196 GCA_018648655.1 Anaerolineae bacterium
GGCACGCATGGCAAGTTCACATCGAATAAGCCGGCGGGATTTTGTAAAGGTTGTAACAGCAACGCTCAGCGGTATTATGGGCGCGGCGATGGGTATTCCGATTATCAGTTATCTGATTGATCCGGCACTCAAAGTGCAATCTTCTGAAGCATGGATTCCGCTCGGTTCGCTAGAAGGTTTTCCCGTTGGTTCACCTAAGGCTTTTTCTTTCACCCGTTCAAATATTAACGGTTGGGAAAAAACAGTAAATAGCTATGGTGGTTTTATTTTAGTCAAATCTGGGGGCGATATACTTGCGCTCTCTAACCGCTGTACACATTTGAGCTGTAGCGTCAATTGGGATGAAGGACGCGAAGAATATGTTTGTCCTTGCCATGATGCACAGTTTGATATCGAAGGTGAGGTAAATGCTGGTCCTCCGCCACATGCTCTTGATCAGTTTGAGACGAAGGTCGAAGAGGGTAATCTCTTTGTCCACTTCCCTGCTGTGAAAGCTCACGAAGGATAAATAATTATGATTAAAAATATCTATGCTTGGCTAGATGAGCGTTTGGGCTTCGACGATATGTATAAGATGTTGCTTGATCGTCCTGAGCCACACGGGAATTGGTGGAATACGCTCGGTAGTGCCAGCCTTTTCCTTTTTATTATGCAAGGTGTTACGGGCATCTTTTTGACCGTTTATTAC
>JABGQV010000014.1:1206-2807 GCA_018648655.1 Anaerolineae bacterium
GACCATGCTTATGACAGTATTCAATATATTATGAATGGCGTGGCTTTCGGCTGGTTGATTCGTGGTATGCATCACTGGGGCGCGTCTCTGATGGTCTTGGTTGTTTTCATTCACATGTTGCGAACTTTCTTCTCGGCATCTTATAAGTACCCCCGTGAATTGACTTGGATAGCTGGTAGTGTTCTTTTCTTGCTGACTTTGGGCATGGGCTTTACTGGTTATTTGCTCCCCTTCAATCAACGTGCTTATTGGGCAACGGTGGTAGCGACAAATATTGGTGGCGTTGTGCCAGGTGCAGGACCTTTTATTTTGAGAGCCTTGCGCGGTGGTAGTGACGTGAGTGCGCTTACGCTCTCTCGCTTTTTCTCTGCTCATATTTGGGGATTACCTCTCATATTGGCTGCTGTAATCGGCCTTCACCTATATCTGATTATGCGTCATGGTGAATCCGCATATCCAGATGCAGATGATTAAGGAGTATACCGATGAATGAAGAACAAAAGAAAAAAGTAAACGAAAAATATGAAGCCAGCCTTCAAGGTGCCGAACGCTTTTGGCCTGATTCTATCTACAAAGATATATTGGTCGCTTTTGGCTTATTTATTTTATTGATTGGTTTGGCAACTTTTCTTGGCGTTCATCCTGAACCCAAAGTTGATCCTACTGATGCAACCTATGTTCCCCGCCCTGAGTGGTATTTCCTTTTTCTCTTTGAATTCCTGAAATACTTTCCTGGTGCATTAGAGTGGGTTGGTGCAGCTGTAATTCCTGGCATTTTGGTAATGGCATTAATCTTTTTGCCGCTATACGATAGAAACCCAAAACGCCATAATTCTACAAGAAAATTTGCAGTTGGCTTGATGAGCGTTATTGTTTCTGCGATGGTCATTCTGACCCTGATGGCGTCAACAGATGTATCGCCTCTTATGGCCATCATCTTAGCTATTTTGCTTGCTGGCGTGCTTTTCTTTGCTCTATATAAGAAAGCTGATCAGGAAATCCCTTGGCGAAAAACAGCTTTGTGGGTTGCGAGTTTTGTTTTTATTGGGCTTGTAGGCCTAACTTACCAACAAACTTTAGCGATGGCTGAGCCTGTAGAAATAGCACATGTTGCTTCTAGCATTGGTGAAAAGATGAATTTGGGTCAAGATTTATATTCCATCCAATGTGTAGAGTGTCATGGTGCTGATGGTGAAGGTGGCGAGATTACAGTGACTGCCGCTGATGGCACCGAAGAGAAAATCCCCGTCAAATCCATTAGTAGTAATGATGAGATGTACACACGCAACGATGGCAGTCTTTACGATATTCTCGCTTATGGTCAACCCAGCTTAGGGATGCCTCCTTTCGGTGGCGCTTATGGCGGCGAATTATCTCCAAGCGAATTGGAATATATCGTTACCTTCATGCGTTATACCTGGGATGATAGAGCAGAAGTTCCTGCTGATGCAGTGACCTCGGCTGTCCCCACTTTGGCTGAAGGCGAAGTGCCTTCTTATGAAGTTCATGTTTCTGCGATCGTAAAACGTCAATGTCTTTCTTGTCACCGTGAAGGGAAAGAGAATAATGAGTATCTGATGGATACCTATGACAGTATTCTG
>JABGQV010000028.1 GCA_018648655.1 Anaerolineae bacterium
GTGGACGGCATGCTCCGGAATCCGTGGACGATATGCTCCGGATTTTGCAGAAAGAGCAAATCGTCATAATCAGTATCCGCGCCGCGATCTATTTTGCTGAGGGCGATGCTGTATGGATCAGCGACATAGATTTCTAAATTACCAAATTGCCCGATGTGAATGCGACGTTCGTTGCTGCCATCAGGCAAAGGGATAAAGCGTTCCAGCGGAACCGGATCTGCATAAATTCCCAACTCTTCTGCCATTTTCAGGATGCTTTGATGCAACTCGCTCGGACGAATATCATCACCAACAAAATCAATATCAATTGTTGAGCGCAGATTTCCCAGCAAAGCCAAAGCGCTGCCGCCCACCAAAGTTAGGGTTGAACCGGCAGGAACACGCTCCCCAATTTTTTGCAGAATGGTTTCGATTTCACGATTGTCCATTATTTGACCTTGCCTCTGCGCCAAACTCGCTCAGCGTGGCGATAGGTCGCAAGCCAGTTGACATGTGATTCGCTCAACTCCTTATGGCGTTTTGCCAAGGTTCGCAGACTTTCTTCCGGTTCGTTAGTGAATTCGAGATTTAATTCGTTTGTAAAATAGTTTGACAGGATGATATTTAGCTCCGGGTATTTCTCTGCCAACAAAAGGGCTACCGTATAGTAGCACTGCAAGGTTAATCGCGCTGTTGGTTCGAGTTTTTTTGCTGTTTTGCGGACATAACTTGCATACTCCGGATGCTCCAGAAAAAGCGGAATCAGCGAAAGCCGCAAACGCGCCTCGCTACTTTGCGCCAGCGCAGCGATCAGTTCACTTGGGGGCGTGTGCAAGCTGTTTTCTTCATCCTTGCCGCCAAGCAAAAATTTAACCCCCAAGGCATATAAAGCGCCAGCAAGTTGATTTTCTTGATAAGAAGTATCTAAAGCCATCATACGCTTATTGTACAAGATTTTTCATAGAGCGTTTCTCTCAAAAAAAACTCTGTGCTCTCCGCGTTCTCTGTGGTGATCCCTTATTTCTCTTTTCTCATTTCTCCTGCCCCTTCTCATCCTTCCTCCACTTCAACGTGACCTCATAATTCATCTCGCGACCGACCTTGCTGATCGCAAAAATGCCCGCTTCGCCGATGGATTTCAGCCCAAACTTGAGCTCAGTTTCCTCGGCGTGCAACCCTTACTTTGTCAGGCTTGGTGGCGTTTGTTTTCTTGCTCTTCGAGGCTGGCTTTTTCAAGGGAAGCTTGTGCCGCAGTTGAAACAGCAGCCCATATTGCGAACCTAATCATCTCACCTTTATACTAGATGAGACGCAAAACTGGATGTTATTGGTAAGCCCTTTATGACAAGAAGTAAGAAAATTAGTCAAAACTAACCAGAATGGTCAATAAGCGCTGGGTAAATATTCAAACATTGTTTGCATAGCGACATAGTATGCCTGTTTGCGTTTATTATTCATATCCCGTAATAACGAACGCCCAGTCCAACCAACGCGATCATTTTCACCCCACCATGTGATACTGAGACAGACTTCTGATTCAATGCAGCCCTCAATAACGGTTCTTGTTACTTCATTTAGTGTTTCATCCCGTTTATCTTTTGGAACATCTGTAAGCAAAACATCAAATTCAGTAATTACAACAGGAACGGGATACGATCGAAAAACTGAAATCATCTCGTCTTTATTTGGATACTGATTAGATTCAACATGCATTTGAACCCCTACATAATCTATCAATCCTCTTTCGAATAAAGCATTAGAGATCAGATGTGTTGTTTCGGTAGCATATGTTCCCTCTTTATGGTTTGCTGTATCGTTATAAATCAATTTGGCTTCCGGATAAACTTCACGTGCAATTGTAAATGCACTAATTACATATTCGATCCCAAGCTTCTCCCAATACATATCATGGTTGACCCAGCTAGCAGGCGTTCGCGCTTCATTGACGACAACTATTTCATCCATTTGTTGCGATTTTGCAAACTTCACGACCATACGCACCAAATTGTCTAACTCCTCTTGCGTAAACCCATCATACACCCAAGATGGAGCGTCTCCAGGAAATAATACCGCATGAAATTTAGTTTCCAAGAGATTTTCTCTAGCTATTTCTGCTTGATACCTTGGCCAACCAAAATCTATGGTTGTTTTGTCTTTCATATCGTCTGAAAGCCCTAAGGTTACTGTCCCCATATGATATTCTGAACCCCACCAACTTCTTAGGCCCTCATCATTTGAGATCAAAGAACCCATTTTTAGATTTACCATTGTGCCTAGATTTTTAATTGTGGCTTCTTGCCACTGGCCACTTTCATTCCTGAACGCTAATGGAATGCCATTTACCAATAAGAATTCAACCTCTTCGCCATTGATCAGCCTGGTCTCAATAAAATTTTCACTATTATTCTGGATTTCATCGAGCAACTGAAGAGCATTCAACTCCTGGCCACCTACAGTTACTGTCCCATTATTAGCATTTGCAAACTCTATGAGCCAATTGAAGAAAAAAACTGAGTCTGAAATACTTTCGGGCAATGGGGTTGGTGTCATGCTTGGTGTTAATGTTGGAACAAGCGTATTTGTTGGTGCAACTGCTGTCATCTCTGCCGGGAGCGTTTCTGGTGCTTCGGTGGAGATGACGATTGCATCTTTTGATGGTGTCTTCGGTACGCAAGCGCTGAGTGCGAAAGCGATGAACAAAATTAAGAAGATTGTCTTTTTCATAGTTTTCTGCCTTATTTCTTGCAATTAAATTTAGTATCATCTCAATAATTTGGGGTAGATGAAAAAGACCAACCCAAATTGAGT
>JABGQV010000056.1 GCA_018648655.1 Anaerolineae bacterium
ATTCACTCTGCCAAACTGCCGCTTGCTTCGCCATAATTGGCGAAGGTATTGATCTTCAAAAGATTTAACTGAGTCTTCAAATTTGACAGCATCAGCATCTGTGAATGGGCCAACCATGGTGACAACTGTGCCTTCATATTTTCCATCAAGAGCTTCGACTAATTCGGCTCCTGTTGCTGGGGGAGCTTGACCTCCAAAGGGCAACATAGCAGCTTCTTCAGCAGTGAGTTCGGGTTCTTTAGGAGCACAAGCTGACATAATAAGGCTTGTAACCATCAGTAACGCCAAAAGAGTTAAAAGTGTTTTCTTCATTATTTTATATTCCTCCGAATACAGGTTTTCTTTTACATTATTTAAAAATCTAAACACAAATTATTTAAACAAAATCCGAGCGCACCACCTCCTTAAAGATATGCCTATTTATTTTATTTATTGCTTACGACACGACTTTCGCACAATAAGCTCAGTATCTAAAACCAGATTACGTTTTTCTGGTGTGTTTCCTTTCATCAATTCCAAAAGAAGCAAACATGCCTCAGATGCCATCTCTTGCGCAGGTAAACGAACGGTTGTTAACGGCGGATCTGCATAAGCAGCCCAAGGAATATCATCGAAACCAATCATCGAAATATCATCAGGGATAGATAAACCCGCTTCACGAAGTGCAGCTTTTGCACCCATAGCAACATTATCGCTGGCAACAAAAACTGCCGAAAATTCTTCACCCGAAGAAAGTAAGGATTGCATAGAATCGAATCCGCTCTGAGGGCTGAAATCAGCATACCTAAGCAATTTTTTATTAAAAGGAATGCCAGCCTCTGCCAACGCATTCTGATATCCAAGAACTCGCTCAGGGGATGCGCTATAGGAAGCTGGAGCATTTGCTATACAAGCAATCTTTGAATGTCCCATTTTTATTAACTGCTCTATTGCTTGTCGAGCGGCAGAACAATTATCAACATCAACAGAGTAAAGATTAGAATCGGGCAATTTCCCCATCAAGACAGCAGGAACACCAACTTCTTCTAATTTCTGAAAACCTTTATCGTCTATCCTGGGGGTAAGCAAAATCATGCCATCAATATGCTTTGCCTGAGCAAGCTCCAAATAAGCACGTTCCTGACGTTCTTCTTCCACTGTTTCAATTAAAAGACGAAATTTATGTTCTCTAACAACACCTAAAAGTCCCCCAAGGATTTGTGGCAAAAAATTATCCGATGCAATATGATGTGGGCTACGCGTCATTACCAGCCCAATTGCTTGCGCGCGCTGTGTTGCCAAAGCTTGTGCTGTTGCGTTAGGAATATAATTAAGTTTTTTTGCCGCATCACGGACTTTCTCGCGCGTAGACAGAGGGATATTTGCTCCCTTGACGTCATTGAGAACCAATGAAACCGTCGTTCGGGAAACATTCGCTAAATCTGCAACATCTTGACCAGTTGTGCGTTTTTTAAGCAAAGGGAATCCTTGTCTAGTAACGCGCTTTAGTAACACGTGTTACCAGTTTAGCAAAAAGAAAGCCCTTTGTCAAATTCTAATTAGATTTTTAAGGATTGGACGGATTGCGCATTCTGCGCCGCAACGAATATATTTTGAACTTGGTGTGCGCGCCCAGCATTTTTTCAGCATAAGCAGAAGATGCCCACCTTGCACAAATGCTGGTCGAAGGCTCACAAGCCCAAATTCACGTAGGTTGCGGTGTGAATATCCAGGGATATAAAAATCGCTCCCTTATAAGGGAGCGATTTTTATTTATTCTAAGATAATTATCCAATTGGCAATTCTTCTAACTGTTTCATCAAATCCTTGATTACATCAAATCCACCTTGCCAGAAATTGGCATCTCTTATATCAATGCCAGCTTCTTGGAGAATTTTTTCGGGGGCTTCTGAGCCACCAGCAGAAAGAAGTTTGAGATAGCGAGGCTTGAAGCTCTCCCCCTCTTCTTTGAATTGTTTATAAAGCGAGAGAACGAGCAATTGCCCAAAAGCGTAAGCATAAACATAAAATGGGGTGTGATAAATATGCGGGATAGAGACCCACTCCCATTTGAACTCTTCACTTACTTCAATGGAATCGCCAAATTGTGCAGCGAGGTTTTCCATATATGCCGCGGCGAGTTCATCTACAGAGGCGTTTTCGGTAGCCATTTTATGAGCTTTGCGTTCAAAGAGGGCAAAAAATGCCTGTCGCATGATGGTGGCATAAGAATCATCTACCTGACGGAAGAGCAAATCGCGGCGTACAGATTCATCGGTCTCTTTTTCGAGAAGTTGGTCTACGAGCATCATTTCGCCAAAAGTGGAGGCTGTCTCGGCTAGCGGAAGTGATGAATGGAAAGTGAAGATATTATGATGCTCAGCAAGCATAGAGTGAATGGCGTGACCAAGTTCGTGTGCCATTGTAGCCACATCGTCGGCATTGCCTTGATAGTTGAGCATTACCCATGGGGACATTTCTTGGGTCACCGACCAGCAGAATGCGCCACCACGTTTACCTTTGCGAACTTCACTATCAAGATGTTTATCGTCAAAAACGCGTTGAGCAAGGCTGGCAAGTTTAGGGTCAAAAGTGGCGAATGAATCCATCACCATCTTGGCGGCTTCATCAAAATCGTATTTCTTTTCAGATTTCACAACGGGGGCATAAACATCGTAGCGGCGCAATTTCTCTACACCAAGATGCTTTGCTTTGAGCTTGAAATAGCGTTGGAAGATATCGGCGTTTTTCTCAGAAACATCAAGAAGAGTATTTACGGCTTCGTCGGGAATATCGTTGCCGAGATTTCGGGCAGAGATTGGGTCAGTAAAACTGCGTAATTTGATATTTTCATTCGCCCAATCACGAGCACGAGTCTGATACATTTGCCCTAAAATGGGACCATCTTCTGCGTAAACACGATAGAGTTCTTGGTAGGCGGCAGCACGCAAATTGGGGTCTGAACCACGAACGTAGGTCATCAACTCACCACGCGTCATTTCTTTTTCTTCACCATCTACTTCTAATTTATAGGCGTAGCGATTTGTAATGGCATCGTATAGGGTAATGAGCGCACTAGAGCCTGTGATATTTTTGATATTGAGTATTTTCTCTTCGGCTTCGGTAAGGGTATGAGGTTTAAAGTTACGGATTTTCTCAAGATAATAGCGATAGTCGCCAGCTACATCCATAAAGCGTTCGGCGATATCTGAATCGAGTTCTTTCCACCATAAGCTGAAAAAGAGGGTGCGGTTTTCCACTTCGGCGAGAAATTGCTCTGCACGTGATTGAGCAGATTGCGCGACTTGGTCTTGGGTATCTGCTGTAAAGGCCAAACCAGCGAAAGAATAAAGTTTATGGGCAATATGTGTGCTTTTCTCAGAGGCTTCAAGCATTTCCATAAAGTCTTCTACGTCCATATCTGCGCTTAATTTGGGGCGGAAGGCTTCAAAGGCAGTAATTTGCTCATCAAGTGCTGCATAGCCTGCTTCTAGCTCAGGGCTATCAAAATCGGGGTAGAGGTCTTTTAAAGACCATTTTTCTTGAGTAAAAGTCATTTCTTTATTTGCTCCTATTATTTTATTTTTTAAGAGAACCATCAAGATTTGGAAAAGCAAAGAAAAACTAAGCCTTTTTGCATCTAGCGGTTAATGTACCAGATAAAAGCATTTTGGGGTATAGATTTTTTCATCGATTATTCTTAATTGAGGGCTTTGCTATTTTCTGCTTCCTGAAGAAGAGGCGCAAAGGGTGGGATTGGAAAATTATTTATTTCTCTCGTCCACTTTTACGAAAATATAGACAGACAATACACCTATGCCAAGAATTGCCAAGGCAATGCCAACGCCAAAGGAATCGGCAAGATAGCCCAAGATTGGCGCAAAAATAGCGGTGAGAATTGTGGTAAGTTGTGCTTCTACAGAAAGTCCCGATGCCATGATTTTGCTCTCAATTTGGTCGCTGATATAGGCTACATCCATTGGACGGCGCAGGGAACGGAGGGCGTAAAATCCTAAAAAGGCGAGAATGGCTAAGAGGGTGATATTTGCCCAAGTTGCGAAACCGGCGAAGAAAAGTAGCCCAGCTCCAAGCAGAAAAGTAATATTGATGGCACGTCCTAAAGAGAGAAAACGCTCGCTAAAATTTGCCGCACTACGAGAAGCGTAGCTGGTGAAAAGATAAATCACGAAGTAGACCAATCCGATGATGACCGCGCTGCGTTGCATATCGCTCACTACCAATAAAAAGGGGAGTGAAAGTGCGAAACTCTCTAAAATGGGTTGAAGATAATCTTTTGTAGATTTGAAGGAAGCTCCATTCACCGCGCTGTTGAGGAGGGAGCGCAGAGCAAGTTTGTTAGAGAATATCCCGCTGAAGTCGCGCACAGTGCTTTTTGTCACGTTTAAGATGTCGTTAAAGGGAACACGCTCCAGATCGCCATCCAAGGCTTTGGGGTACGAGAGCAAGTTGAATAAATCCAAAGTATAAGGAATTATTGCAGCGAGAAACATGATGCGGTACTCGCCCGTGTAAAAAACGAGAGCTGCCGCGATAAGGGCGTTTGTCGCCGATCCGAGCTGCGAAAATGAGCGCGTGCGCCCATAATAGGCGACTTTGAGATGCTCGCGCCCCGTCATTTTGAGATGCTCGAGAATGAGGGCTTTGTGCGTGCCTGAGCGGAAAGCCTCGCCGAATGCGAAGAGAATCATGGCGAGCGCGTAGAGAGGAAAAGTGGCGAAAAGATAAAAAATGACGAAAGAAATCAGGTAGGAGGCGAATGCCATGATCATCGCCTTGCGCCGACCGAAGGCATCGGCGAAAACGCCAGTGGGGATTTCGAGGATATTTGTCGCCAGATCGCGGATGGAGTAGAGCAACCCAATTTGCAAAAAGCTCAGCCCCGCCTCGCGGAAGATGAGGATAATGAAGGGGTCGAAGAATCGCAGATTCTTGAGAAAGCCGTAGGCGGCGAAGCGGGGGAAGAGTTTGTCGTTTTTTAACATATTTTGATTGTACTCTTTTTATAGATTGCGAATCAAAAAAAGCTACGAAATATCGTAGCTTTTTGAATGTTGAGTTGTTTTTTATTCCATAGTTAGAACAACTTTCCCGCGTGCGTGTCCTTCGCCGATATAAGCCAGTGCCTGAGCTATATCATCAAATTTGAAGGTTTTGTCGATAACAGATTTTACCTTGTTGGCCTCAAGCAGCTCTCTCAAAAAATCAAGGTCTTTTTGATTGGGTTTTGCCGAGACGATGCCCATTTTCTTTCCCTTAGTTGACATGATGCTTCCAAAAAAACACGGCAGAAAAAATCTGCTTTGGCGTGCCACCAGCCATGACATATTTGCCTTCAGGTGTTAGGGAACGCTTATACGCAGAAAGGGGATGATAGCCGTTCACGCCAAGGATTAGATCGTACTTTTCATCACCCTCAGTAAAGTTTTTCTGAGTGTAGTCAATAACGTGATCTGCACCCAGCGAGCGAACCATCTCCACATTGCGGGTGCTGCAAACGGCGGTGACTTTTGCCCTGAAGTGTTTTGCGAGTTGTACAGCGTAAGTACCGACTCCACCGGAAGCGCCATTGATCAAAACTTTTTGCCCAGCCTGAATCTTGCCTTTGTCGCTTAATCCCTGCAAGGCCGTGACGGCTGCCATAGGCACAGCAGCGGATTCTTCAAAGGAAAGATTTGCGGGTTTAAATGCTAGATAGCTTTCAGGAACAGTAACATACTCGGCAAAACCACCGCCGCCACAGGAGGCTAGATCGGCGTAGATTTCATCCCCAGCTTTGAATTGGGTGACGTTCTTACCAACAGATTCAACCACACCAGCGATATCTGCGCCGATGCGTGTACCTTTAGGCTTTAAAAGTCCCATCTCAAAGCGGACGAGAAAGATATCAGCCGTGAGGAGATGCCAATCGTATGAATTCAACGAAGCCGCATGGATCTTGACCAGCACTTCATCATCTTTTGGGGCAGGCTTTCCATTTCTGCGAAGTGTAGTAGGGAGGGTGGGCCATATTCGGTGTGGACAACTTTTTTCATTTTCTATTCTCCATTTGAGAGGTGATTTGTCTATTTGGTTTCTGTAATTTACGAGAAAGAACTTAAATAGTTGTACTTACGAGTTGAAACCAAACTATTTATCGTTCACAGCCCTACTAATCACTATTTCCTGATCCACTGATTCCTGCTCTCCCGCCCCCAACCACACCAAAAATTCGATATTTCCTTTCGGCCCCTGAATTGGCGAGCGGATTAATCCGCGTAGAGAGAAGCCATTATCTTGGGCAAAATCTATAATTTCGTGCAAGACTCTTTTATGGATTTCAGTATCTCGAATCACGCCTTTGCCAAGCGTGGCTTCTTCGTGAGTGGCTTCAAATTGGGGTTTGATGAGGGCGATAATCTCGCCCCCCCTGCCCTCACCCCCAGCCCCTTCGCGAAGCACACTCGCAGGAGTGCTCCCTAGGGGAGATGGGAGCCAATTTCTCACTACAGGCAATAAAACTTTGAGCGAAATAAAAGAAGCATCAATTACGACCAAGTCGACAGGCTCATCCAATTTTTCTACCTTGCGAGCGTTGGTTTTTTCCATCACGGCTACGCGAGGATCATTGCGGAGTTTCCACGCTAAAATGCCGTGACCTACATCTATGGCGTAGACTTTGGCGGCACCGTATTGAAGCAGGCAATCTGTAAATCCGCCCGTAGATGCCCCAGCATCTGCACAAACGAGATCCTGTATATTTACAGAAAATGCTTCCATAGCGGCAGCAAGTTTATCTCCGCCACGCGAAACGTAGCGCTTGCCGCCGTCTACATCCAGTTTTGCATCATCCTTTATTTTTATTGAGGGAGCGACCGCGAGCTGTCCATCCACACGAACTTTGCCCGCAATCACAAGACGTTGGGCAAGGTCGAGCGATTCTGCAAGTTTTTTTTCTACAAGGAGGGTATCAAGACGTATTTTAGACATGGCTATATTGTAGCTTAAATTCATCTTGACAAATTTAGAATTGCTCTTATAATCATCGTAAATATACGATAAAGGAAAAGTGATGAGCGAAAATATCCCTGAAGCCTGCTGTACTTTAGACATTTCTGATGAAAAACAAGAGAAATTAGTGGCAATGTTCAAAGCGTTGGGCAACCCAACACGTTTTGAGATCATGAAATTTTTAGTGACGCACCCAAGCTGTATTACAGGCGATATTGTAAATTATTTGCCAATTGCGCAGGCAACAGTTTCGCAGCATCTTAAGGTTTTACGCGATGCAGGTTTTATTAAAGGCATCATAACTGGTACGGCAACACAATATTGTTTGCACACAGAAAATATCGATTGGTTTCGTTCAAAGGTTGGCGATATTTTCTAAGAAGCTGTCTGAAAAGTATTTGACTATCGGTCAATCATTTGAGATATTCAGCGGTTATGCAGACCAAAAGAATATACCCAACAGACCTGACCGATAGCCAATGGGATCTTATCAAAGAAATGCTTCCTGAAGCAAGACCTGGTGGTCGTCCACGCACTCTTGAGATGCGATCTGTCGTAAATGCCATTCTTTATCTAGTTGTGAGTGGTGTCCAATGGCGTATGTTGCCCAAAGAATACCCGAAATGGAAAAGTGTCTACCATTATTTCCGTGAGTGGAGAAAAATAAGGCTTTGGCAGCGCATTCACAATACATTACGCGCTCGAGCAAGAGAGAAAGTTGGACGGCACAAGCACCCTAGCGCAGGTTGCATTGATAGTCAGAGCGTTAAAATGACCTTGGTGCCTGGCCTTCGTGGTTATGATGGCGGTAAGCGAATTACAGGCAGAAAACGCCATCTTCTGGTAGATACTCTTGGCTTGATGCTGGGTGTTGAAGTAACACCCGCATCAGTATCGGACCCTGCAGGAGCCAAGCAACTTTTTCTAGGCTTAGGAGGTTTCTGCAAAGGCTTGCGCAAGGTCTGGGCAGATGGAACTTATCGTGGGCAGTTGCTAGACTGGGTCTCTAAACGCTTCCGCTTTCGTGTTGAGCCTGTAGTACGACCGAAAGAGCAAAAAGGCTTTGCTGTATTACCCAGACGTTGGGTTGTAGAGAGAACCTTTTCTTGGTTTGATGCGAACCGCCGTTTGAGTAAAGACTATGAAGTACTCACTGAGACAAGTGTTACCATGATTTATGTTGCTATGACCAGATTGTTGATTAAACGGCTTGCTACTGAATGACTTTTCAGACAGCTTCTAAGTCATTTTTTTTACTCATAACCATCGTAATTTTACGATACTAAGGAGATTTCATGTTAGATCAAATAATTATCATCATCGATTATGTTGTAGATAGCTTCATTCATACTTGGCCCTATTTGCTCGTCACTATCCCGATTGCAGTTGCCGTGAATATGTCTGGGGCATCTAAATATATTAGCAAGGCATTTTCTGCCCGCCCGATTGTCTCCATTTTCCTAGCAACTTTTGTGGGTGCTTTTAGCCCATTTTGCTCCTGTGGCGTGATACCTGTGGTCGCCGCGATGTTAATAGGCGGCGTGCCTTTGGCACCGGTAATGTCATTCTGGTTAGCATCTCCCTCGATGGATCCGGAAATCTTCTTTTTATCTGCCAGTATGCTGGGATGGGATCTCGCCATTTGGCGATTGATCACCACACTTCTTTTGAGTTTGGGTGGCGGTTTATTAACACACGCCCTCATCCAAAGCAAATGGCTAGGCAAAGATGTTTTGCGCCAGACACGCTCTACAAAAGTAAAAACGTATACGCAGTTTTTTAAAGAGAGCTTCCAAGTCATCAAGCATAAACTGAATCCGCAAGCGCTGGCAACGGAACCCGCAATGGATGCAGCATCTACCGATGATTCTTGTTGTGAGCCTAGCGCAGTCCCACTCAAAATGACAACGCTCACCACCGATGCAAGTTTTTCCTTGCCTATGGCACAAGGTGCAAATCAAGTAGATGATGATTGTGGTTGCGAAGAAGAGGCTAGTTCTTGTGATGTTGATGAAAATAAAAAATCAGATTTCTGGTCACGTTTGGCCCGCGAAACTTGGGATGCAACAACAATGGTTATCAAATTTATGCTTCTGGCTTGGTTTATTGGTGGTCTGGTTGAATTATATGTCCCCAAAGAGTGGATTACCGAAGCCTTGGGCAAAAACAATCCCTGGGCAATTTTGACAGCCGCTTTATTAGGTGTGCCTGTCTATACCAGCAACCTGACCGCTATGCCTTTGGTCGGCGGCTTGCTAGAGCAGGGCATGAATCCTGCCGCGGCTTTATCATTTCTCATTGCAGGCCCAATGACAACCCTCCCCGCTATGTCGGCAGTGTTCGGATTGGTCAATCGGAAAGTCTTTTCTCTTTATCTCGGTTTCGCACTAATAGGTGCAGTAGTTTTAGGGTATGTCTATAATATAGTACTGAGCTTCTAAAAAAAGAGTTTTATAAAAAAGTAGACCTAACAGGTTTTTGCATAGCACTTCGAGCGAAACGAAGAAGTAAAACCTGTCAGGTTTTTTTATTTAAAACACAAATTTCAAGACCGCCGCACCCTTTTTCGAGTAAAATATCCCCATGCTAAAGTCCATTCTCCAAATAATGCGCCCAAGACAATGGGTCAAAAATGTAATTGTCTTCTTCGCGCTGGTTTTCGATAAGCAGCTTTTTCAGCTTGAGCCAGCCCTACGAACCCTCGCAGGTTTTGCGCTTTTTAGCCTTATCTCTAGTGCAGTCTATATATTCAACGACATCGCCGATATTGAAGCAGACCGCCAGCACCCCAAGAAAAAAAATCGTCCTCTCCCTTCAGGAAATTTGCCAATAAACGTCGCACGCGGATTTGGCATTTTCCTCGTAGCAATGGTCATCCCCAAAGCCTATTTTCTTTCTCCCGCCTTTGCCGCAGTTTTGGCTTTCTACTTCGTGATGATGATTGCCTACACAAAATGGCTTAAGCATATCCCCATTTTAGATGTAATGATTATCGCCACAGGTTTCGTTCTGCGCGTACATGCGGGCGTAACCCTCATCAATGTAGAACGTTTTTCACCTTGGCTTTATGTCATCACCACACTCGGGGCGCTCTATCTCGGTTTTGGCAAACGCCGCGCTGAGCTAACTTTACTTCAAGATGGTGCAACGTCGCATCGTCGTGTACTCAATGGCTATACCATCCCCCTCCTCGACCAATTTATTACCATCGTTTCCAGCACGACCATCCTTGCCTACAGCCTCTACACCTTTACCGCAGATAATCTACCAGAAAATCACAGCATGATGCTGACAATCCCCTTTGTGATCTACGCCATCTTTCGTTACTTACAACTTGTGCAGGTCTCTGATCTCACTGACGCGCCAGAAGAAGTAGTGCTCACCGACCGACCGCTACAGATTGCCATCGTGCTTTGGGGGCTAATAGTCATGGGCGTTTTCTACCTCTCATGACCCACGCAAAAGCCCCAGGAAAAATCATTCTCTTTGGTGAACATGCTGTCGTCTACGGACAGCCCGCATTAGCTGTACCTGTAAAAGATTTTTTTGCAGAAGCAGAAGTCTTAGATATTAACCGCGCAGGAATCTGGATATCTGCCCCCGACATCGGACTACACGAAGAACTTTCCCGCCTCGCATCTGAAAATCCACTTGCTACCCTTGTAGAGGCTGTTTTTTCGACCTTAGGCATTAACTCTCCCCCTTCAGGGGGATGCGAAGCAGTTTCTTCACCAGATACCCGAAGGACAGAGTGGGGCAGGAAACTAGATGCGAAAAATGGCATAGAAATAAAAATTACTTCTACCATCCCCATCGCATCGGGGCTTGGATCAGGGGCAGCGGTTTCTGTTGCTATCATCCGTGCCTTATCCGCATATCTCAGCTCTCCATTAGATGACGAAAAAGTAAACGAGATTGCCTACAAAGTCGAGAAAATCCATCACGGCACCCCCTCGGGGATTGATAATACGGTAGTGACTTATGGGAAACCGATATTTTTCATTAAAGATAATCCCATAGAGTTATTAGAAGTAGCAACCCCTTTCACTCTCCTCATTGCTGATACAGGAATCCCTGCACCCACAAAAAAATCTGTAGCCGATGTGCTCAAATTGTGGGAGCAAAATCCCAAAAAGATGAACGCTCTTTTCGCCGCAGCAGGGAGTATTGCCAAAACTGCGCGTCAGGCAATCGAGGGTGGGCATCCCGAACGCTTGGGTGCCTTGATGAATGAGAACCATCGTATTTTGCAGGAGTTGGATGTTTCTTGCCAAGCATTAGATTATCTAACGGAAGCAAGCCTAAATGCAGGGGCACTCGGCGCGAAGCTGTCTGGTGGAGGCAGGGGTGGAAATATGATCGCCCTATCCACAAAAGAAAATGCCCCAGCAATTGCCGAGGCGTTATATATTGCGGGGGCTAAAAAGGTAATTCTGACCGAAGTAAGATAAAAGCTTTTTTTTATTATTCCCCTCCACACCTTTTTCTTTCTAATTTTTACATAGCCGCCTAGCTATTGTATTAAAATTTAAAATGTCACACTCCATGAGAAACTATGGAGATGTGACAAATGACAAAGATAATTCTGGCATATGCATTGTTGGAAGAAGGTGTTAGCGAAAGCCATAAGTCTATAGATTTCCACCATCAGGCGTAAAAATATCTTCTATCTTGCTCCCAAACAGTTCTGCCATTTTGAACGCCAAAGGTAAGCTGGGGTCATATTTACCCGTCTCGATTGCGTTAATCGTCTGCCGCGAAACTTCTAGCTCCTCTGCTAATTTAGCTTGCGACCACTTCCGTTCCGCGCGTAGAATACGAAGTTTATTCTTCACTGATACCGCCAATGTCCCCACAGCTTTGCGAGCAGCCAAACGATAATCATAAATAAGGCAATATATATGCTACCCAGTTGTTCAACGCCAGCCCTTTCCAGTAAGCCCATCGTGATGAGCAAAAGTAGAGTCGCGGCAAAACTGAACGCCATCCCCTTTTGTAAAATTATCCTTTCCATTTCATCCACTTGCTGAATCGCTTTGCCAATACCTAGCGATATAAAAACCCCAGGGAACATGGGCAGCAACGCTACTACGATCCGCCAAGGCGATGTCAGGTTTTCCTCCAACCAGCCAAAGGAAAAGGCCAGAAAGCCAATATAAAAAACAAGTGGCACCAGCAATGGGCGGACTAACTTAGCTCTTTCTTTCATTCTTTCAATCATCATATTCTCCTAGATTTGATATCTTATAAGTGTAAAATTTACTTTACATTCACATTTTACAACATCGACCTTTTTATGTCAAGGATGCTTTACACATCTTTCTCTTGACACATAGATACTTATCTATTAGTATTGCCTCTAAACAAATAGAAGGTTATCAATATGATTAAAAACACAGTCAATTTTGCCAAAGCCCTCGCTGACGAAACCCGCCAGAAAATTATGGGGCTCTGCTGTTGTAAATGGCTCAGCGTTGGTGAGATTGTCGATGCGTTACACGTCTCGCAACCGACAGTTTCTCACCATCTGAGCATTTTACGTTCCGCAGGATTGGTCGATTCAAGACGCGAGGGTAAGCAAGTTTTCTATACGCTCAACCAAAAGCAAGTTGCGGATGCCTGCTGTCAACTGGCAGGGGATTTTGCTCCAGAGCTAGAACTAACTTTGGCTCCAAAATAAAGGGAACTTTTTTTTGCAAAAACATATTGAAGAATATCTATTTATCTATATAAGGAGAAGCACCGAATGAACAAAAACCTATCCTTCCTCGACCGCTACCTCACCCTCTGGATCTTCCTCGCTATGGCGATCGGCGTGGCTTTTGGATTCTTCTTCCCCGCCACTGTCCAAAACTTCAACACTGCCGTCTCTGTCGGTACAACCAATATCCCCATCGCAATCGGATTGATTCTGATGATGTTCCCGCCCCTCGCCAAAGTTCGCTACGAAGAACTAGGCGATGTTTTCCGCAACTGGAAAATTCTCGGCATCTCACTTGTCCAAAACTGGGTGATCGGTCCTATTCTCATGTTTGGCCTCGCCATTATCTTCCTCAAAGATGCGCCGCATTATATGGTCGGGCTAATCCTGATTGGGCTCGCACGCTGCATCGCGATGGTCATCGTCTGGAACGACCTCGCCAAAGGCGACACCGAATACGCAGCAGGCTTGGTCGCCTTTAATAGCATCTTTCAAGTCCTTTTCTACAGCCTCTACGCCTACGTTTTCATCACACTCCTCCCGCCCCTCTTCGGCATGAAAGGCAGCCTCGTCGAAATCACCATCGCCGAAATCGCCACAAGCGTCTTTATCTATCTCGGCATCCCCTTCATCACGGGCTTCCTCACCCGCTCCATCCTCATCCGCAAAAAGGGCAAAGATTGGTATCACAATGAATTCATCCCCAAAATCAGCCCCATCACCCTCATCGCCCTGCTTTTCACCATCATGGTCATGTTCAGCCTAAAAGGCGACCTGATTGTCGCCATCCCAACCGATGTCATTCGCATTGCCATTCCCCTCATCATCTATTTCATCCTGATGTTTCTCGTCAGTTTTTGGATGGGCTATAAACTCAACGCGGGCTATAAAAAATCGACTACCCTCTCATTCACCGCCGCCAGCAATAATTTTGAGCTGGCAATTGCAGTCGCTATCGCTGTCTTCGGCATCAACTCTGGTGAAGCCTTCGCCGCCGTCATCGGGCCACTCATCGAAGTCCCCGTCATGATCGGCTTAGTCTCCGTCGCTTTCTGGATTCAAAAAAAATATTTTGGAATAGATACAGATGCCATCAGTAAGGAATGTGCAACAGAATAATTTATTTTGGATAAAGAACCGCTGCACGCTTAATTTTAGCTTGCTACTGTTTAAAAAACATTGTACCGAAGAAAAACACAATACTGTTCCCCTCGTAGTAAGGGATTCAGTCCTTATGACTTTCAAGCAGGACGACTGAAGTCGTCACTACAAAGAAAAATCTCTAATTATCAAGGAGAGAGAAAAATGACCACAGAAAAAGTAACCCTCGACGTCCGCACCGCCGTGCGTGACCGCTACAGCCAAATCGCCGAAAGCTTCGAAGCCGGAACCCCAGCCAATTGTGGCTGCAATACGAGCGTATCATCCTGTTGTGGCGACGAAAAAGAAGAAGCCGTGAATATCTCTGCGATAGAAAAATTCTACAAAGAATCCGACGCAGCTACCCTCCCCGAAGAAGTAACCGATCTCTCACTCGGATGCGGCGACCCGATTACCCTCGCCGCCCTCACACCCGGACAAACTGTCCTCGATCTCGGCTCTGGCGGCGGCATCGATTGCTTCCTCGCTGGTCAGCGTGTCGGGCCAGCAGGCCACGTCATCGGCGTGGATATGACCGCTGCAATGATCGAAAAAGCGCGTGCCAACAAAGCTAAAATTGGTGCAGATAATGTCGAATTTCGTTTGGGCGAAATTGAGTATCTCCCCGTTCCTGATGCAAGTATTGATGTGATTATCTCGAATTGTGTCATCAATCTCAGCACCGATAAGCCCCAAGTTTTCCGTGAAATGTACCGCGCCATGCGCCCGGGCGGGAAGTTGGCCGTCAGCGATATGGTTACAGAAGGAAAACTGCCAGATGGGCTAAAATCCAGCTTGAGCGCGTGGGCAGGATGCGTATCAGGCGCATTAGATGTTGAAGAATATATCTCAGGCATAAAAGACGCAGGTTTCGTAGATGTTGAAGTTATCCCCGTGTATTTGGATCGTGAAGAAGTTGATGATGCAGTGAGGCAACTCGGAGGAGAGATCGAATTAGGCGATTTGCCAAAAGAAGCTGTATATAAAGCTGTTTTCAGTGCAAAAATCACGGCGCGAAAGAAAATCTAAAAGTGGATATTTTAATTGCCCTAATTATTGCCCTGCTTATCGTGGCAATAATTAGGGTCAGAAAAAAACTGAATGAAATAAAAAGCATTTCTCTGCTTGATTTTCTGCAACGAATACAAAACGGTTCCGAGGCGCGAGATATTTCACCTGCAAAATTGCAAAAAATTCTTATAACTAAGAATGACACACCGTTAATAATTGATTTACGAGAAGAAGATATTTACGAAAAAGGGCATATAGACAAGGCTCTTTTGATGCCCTTTGATAACTTTATGCACGAGGTACTGGTTGAGGAAAGTTATGAAAAAGAAAAAGCAATGATTTTGATTTGCGATCATGGCTTGAAGAGCAAAGTGGCCGCCGATATTCTTGGAGAGGACGAGGGCTTTTCTTCTGTTCTTAGCTTGCGCGGTGGGATGGAGGCATGGGAGAAATATAAATAAGCTTCTAAGTTGGCGCGCAAATGATAAAATTGCACTATGAAATCACCCCTTAGCTTTACGCTCATCTTCCTTTTCCTTTCTTTAATTTCTTGTCGGCCTGTGCTAACTATTGGCTGGACGGAAATTCTTATTCTGGCGGTGATTTTTTTAATTATCCTTGGCCCATCGTTTCTGCGTTTTTATAAGCGCTATAGAAAATTTAGGAAGTATGAGAAAAAAGACTAAGTTTTATATCTTTTTGAGAGCGGAGAATTCTCCGCTCTTTTCTTAGTAGAGCCTAGCGACCTATTGTATTCTCCTCATAATCCAGTTAAGATGGTTTTATGAACATTCAATGAAATCAAGAGGAGTTCCAATGAATACCCGTAAGTTATTTATCGTAATTCTAATTGCGCTTTTCCTTTTCTCGTGCAATTTGCCCACAAATACACCCGTAGAAACTAAAGAAAACACAGAGGTTTCACCTATTTTAGAAAATACAGCAACATCAATACCGCCGACAGCGCCCTTTACACCAATCCCTTCAGACACACCACCCCCAACGAATACGCCTCTCCCTACAGCCACATTTACGCCCACTGTTCCTATCGCTTTACCCAAAGATCAAAATGTAAATTGCCGATACGGATATGGAACTGATTGGCTAGCAATTGCCGCATTAGTAACTGGTCAACCAGCTACTATTAAGGGCAAAAATGCCTCAGGAACTTGGTGGTATATCTCACCGCCTAATGCACCTGGCACTTCCTGCTGGGTAGCAGATAGTGTGACAAAAACTGCTGGAAACCTAGCAGGTCTGCCTGTTTATGATCAATCTACCGCTTCAGTGATTGCGGTAAGCATAGAAAAACCAGACACAATTTCTGTGGGTGGCTGCATAGGTCCACTTCAACCGATAACGTTAGGAGGAAGTATCCAAACAAATGGGCCAGGCACTGTCGATTGGCATTTTGAAACAGAGCAAGGTGGTGCCTTAGCCAACCACACTAATGATTTTAGTGAAGCCGGCAGTAAAAGCTTTACTGAAAGTTTTCTTCCTACTCTTACTGTGGGGGATTATTGGATAAAACTGGTAGTCACTGGGCCTAACGGAAAAGTGGCTGAAAGCAGTTATAAAATCGAATGTCCCTAAGAAAAAACCCCCGAGATTTTGAAAATCTCGGGGGTTTTGCTATAAGGGGTACACTTCATCTTATGTTTAATCCAATCGCTTATCTACTCAGAAATATATCTTGGTATGCACCAATTTATAATCTTGCCTGGGCTTTATTTATGCTCTATGCATTAATTTTGCCACCCTTATTGCTATGGATTTTCAAATTGCCTTTTTTAGTTCTTATACAGCCTAGTAATTCATGGGGAGAGCATCTAAAAACCTATCGCTACCTGCTGGGCGCAGCCTTTGTGATTTTTGCCTTTCGGCTAATCCCTTATTGGATATTCAACGACAAGATTTTGCATTTTCTCGGTGGCGGGATTGCAATCGCGTTGGTCTACGAATATTTCGTGCTAAATTTTAGGCTTACAGAAGGGGATGGATTATTTAATCTGCGCCATGTACAGGGGAAGAAATCCGCACATCTAATAGCAAACCTGATCTTGCTCCTCTTCTTCGCCTCGCTCTTCAGCGTCTTCTCGGAGTTATACGAGTTTCTCTCTAAGTATTGGGCTGGCTACCAGTTCGATAGCAGCGGATTCGACACCTGGCTGGATATTCTAGCGAACTTAGCTGGCGCGCTTGTGGGATATATCCCGCTCTGGTGGTGGAAGTATGGGCGAGGAAAACCGGGATAAAAAAGCCTATCCCGCTGTGATGCCCCCATCTACGGGCAAGGCAACGCCGGTGATGAAGCTGGCTTCTTTGCTCGCCAAAAACAAGATCGCTTGCGCGATTTCTTCGGGAGTGGCAATCCGCCCGAGGGGATGCTTGGATGCCCACAATTGCCGTGCTTTCTCCGCACCACCAGTTTGCTCCCACGCGTCGCGGATCATATCCGTTTCAACGCTGCCCGGGCAAACGGCGTTGACACGCAGATTTTCTATAGCGTGATCGAGTGCCATGCTGCGAGTCAGGTTGATAATCGCGGCTTTGGATGCCGCGTAAGCAGATGCGCCCGCAAAGCCGACCATCCCCACGTATGATGATAAATTGACAATCGCCCCTTCACTCTCTCGCAAAGCAGGGATGGCATATTTACTCATCAAAAATATCCCCTTGACGTTAACATCGAAAGTCGCATCCCATTCTGCTTCTGTGGTTTCTTCAATAGTGCGATTGCGATAGATGATCCCCGCCGAGTTGACAAGGATATCGAGTTGCCCGTGTAAATTGAGAGTCTCAGTAACGGCACGTTGACAATCCTCCGCGCTAGAAACATCACCCGCCACAAAATGCGATTCGGAGATGCTAGCTGATGCTTTCGCACCGCTTTCTACGTCACGCGCGAAGATGATGACTTTGGCGCCTTCCTGGGCAAAAAGTTGCGCAGTCGCCAAGCCGATTCCGCGACTGCCACCAGTGATGAGGGCAATTTTATTTTCTAAGCGCATAGAGGAGTCCTTTTAGAAAGTGGAGAGGAGATAAATAAAGAGAGTGCAACGCACACCAGCAATCAGTAAGAGCTGCCCCCTCTGTCCTTCGGACATCTCCCCCAAATTCTAAGAGCGGATTTTAGGGGAGAACCATAATTTCATAACTACATAGCCTGCAAAACCCAGAATAAAATCATGCCCACGAGAATTGTCCACATTACATTTTTTGTGCGCCAAGCCACCAAGGCTCCCCCTATCCCAGCTAATAGGCGGATATTATTCAGGGAGATGTCGAGGACGCCATCGGAGTAAACCAGTGCGGGGAAAACCAATGCCGCTAAAACGGAAGCAGGTACAAATTTAAGAGCGTCCGCTAGCCAGTCAGGGACATCCACTTTGCCGAAGAGATATATAAAAGAATATCGAAGGGCAAATGTCCCCAGCGCAAGGGCGATAAAGAGCATCC